>CAVFYJ010000074.1:11519-17803 GCA_963626545.1 Acetatifactor sp.
GAACAGGCGCTGGTCAATTTTTCGGTAACGCATACGCACTTTCTTTGTCGCGCCCGAACGGCCAAACAGAAAGAATACGCAAATTCCAACGATCGGTGCCACCGTGATCAGAATGATCCACGGAAGCTTAAATGCCGAATTGGTATCCATACTGTAGACAGCCAGTACCAGTACAAGCTCGATTGCTGTTGTAAGCAATGTAATAATCTGTGAATACTGATTGAGTCGCATCACAAGAATCACAACCCAGATAATCTGGATCAACATACCAATTCCTGCGATAATGAGTCTTCTGACGCTGTTCTTCATCGAAGACTTATTTTCTTCTATCATATATCCTCCCTTTTTTGTATTGTTCCTTTCAGGCAAAACCAAAACGTACTTCCCTGCCCGAGTGTACTGTCCACACCATACTGTGCATGGTGAAGCTCTAAAATCTTTCGCACAATGGCAAGACCAAGTCCGCTGCCGTTTGAGCTGCGGCGGTGTTCCTTGTCCACCTTATAATAGCGTTCCCAGACAAGTGGTAGATTTTCCTTCGCAATGCCCGGTCCAAAATCCTGCACCGATACTTTTACAGTATCGCTGGTACACTCCTGACGTACAATGATGTGTCTGGAATCTCCTGAATAGTTTAACGCATTGTTAATCAAATTGTAAACAACCTGATAGATCTTAAATTCATCCGCATCCACGAATACTTCCTGATCTTGATCACAAATCAATTCAATCGTAAACTCATTTGCTGACGCCATTCTGCCAATTCGCTGCACAGCAGCCTCAAGGTTTGCCGTCAGATTAAAATGTGTCTTATTTAACTGGGTTACACCAGCCTGAAGCTTACTGATATCAAGAAGATCATTTACCATGCCCGTTAGATGACCGGCCTCATCAATAATCACCTGCACATTTTCCGGTGTGTTCTCGCCCGGAATGTCACGCATCATCTCGGCATACGCCTGAATCATCGTCAGTGGGGTGCGAAGGTCGTGAGACACATTGGCAATCAGCTCATGCTGAAGCTGCTCAGTCTTTTTGAGTTGCTTTGCCGTATAGTTTAGCGTACTCCCAAGCTCACTAATCTCTAGACTACTCTGGTCATGAAACTCCACATCGTAGTTACCCTTTGCCAGCTCCTTTGCGCTCTCATTCATTTGACTTAGTGGCTTTGAGATGAGGCGCGAGATTACCATTGCCAGCACTAGTGCCAAAATGATCATGATGATCGAGACAAAGATCAGTTCCTGACGAATCATCTGCACGGTGGCATTTACTGGTGTGAGACGCGCACTTAAAATCGTCAGATACGGTGTGCTGCTGATGGTCAGAATTCTTACACTCACCATGCTTTCCTGTTCAATACTGCTTGGTGGTAGCAGGGCAGTTTCATTTTCCTCACCGGTCGGCTTCTCAGGCGGCTCTCCATTTCCGGTAAGCAGTTCAAAGGGATCACGCTGGATATCGCCCGCGATCTCCTCGGTAAAGCTGCCCCCATTTTCCTCTGCCCGTTTGTAGGAATCCTGATAAAACTGTTTGGAAAGTGTGTTCTCATACATGCGAAGCGAACTGTAAAGAAGCGTTCCATCCTCCCCAGAAACCTGTATGTCAATGTCGTATTCCGAAGTAACTTGGTCAAGCTGCTGCTCGATTGCACTAAGCATGTTTTCATCTGCTGTGACCGTTTTTGCTATGCGCTCTTCACCTACAGCAGCCGATTCCTGCGGTTGACTCATTGCCACTGTCACCAAACTGCCTAACTGCTCTTCCAAAATCTGCACTACTTTTGCATTGGCATTGTTTAATGTATTCTTCTTTGCTGCCTTATAGATATCATCGAGATAAACCGTCTGCAGCAAAAACAGCAAAAGCAGGAGAATTGCCAGAAAGACAAGCAGTCCGGCAAATATCCCCCACTTAATACTCAAATGTTTTCTCTTAAATGCGATCATCGAAACGATACCCCACTCCCCTTAACGTCACGATGCAGCTGCGGTACTCTCCGAGACTGCTTCTCAAACGTTTGATATGGGTATCCAACGTCCGATCATCTCCGTAATAATCGTATCCCCATACATTTGTAATCAGCTGATCACGGCTGAGTGCAATGTTGCGGTTCTCAACCAGATAAAATAAAAGATCGTATTCCTTCGGTGTCAGATCCAACCTGTGATTTTTTACCATCACACTTCTTCCTGTAAAATCAACGACAAGATCACCATGGCGGTAAACCTTGCGCTCAGGAAGCGTATCTGCATCCTCTATGCTTGATGTATTCTGCCCTGCATACATCGAACTTGACGGTGCATGTTCTGCATATGCAGTGC
Organism: Acetatifactor sp.; assembly: GCA_963626545.1. Taxonomy (GTDB): domain Bacteria; phylum Bacillota; class Clostridia; order Lachnospirales; family Lachnospiraceae; genus Anthropogastromicrobium. Next base: position 13,844 of record CAVFYJ010000074.1, read on the forward strand.
CTGATGTCTGATTTCGCTGTACGACAACACGCACGCGACACATCAGCTCTTTCGGTGAAAACGGTTTTACCACATAGTCATCAACGCCTAGCTCAAAGCCTTTGATGCGATCATACTCTTCTCCTCTCGCGGATAACATGATGACTGGAATCTTTTTGCAGCGGCGCACCTGCTTGCACACCGCAAAGCCATCCATTCCCGGCATCATCACGTCAAGTATCATCACATCAAAATCTTCTAAGGCACAAAGCGAAACCGCTTCGATTCCATCCTTTGCCTCGGTTACCTGATGGCCCTCCAGCTCGGCATATTTTCGTATGATCAAACGAATTTTTTCTTCATCGTCTACCACAAGAAGCCTCGCCATTTTCTTCCCTCCTTGTTATTCAGGACGCCGAAGCGCCCTGAAACGATAATCAATTATTATTGCTTTACAGACCAAGAAAATCAAGAACGGTCTGCTTCATCTCATCTCTGTCCACAACGGTGTTGTGAAGCACGGCTGCGCTGCGGATTTCCTCTACTGCTGCCGGAATCTTTACGCCAGAGATACGGCAAAGCTCGTCGATTAAAGCAAAGTCCTCGCCATTTTCATACTTGCTGTCGATTGCAGACATAACGCTTCTTGCAAACTTATATGGGCTTGCGGTAGATGCGATCAATGTCTTTGTGGTATCGCCAGTTTCAGCTTTATACTTTTCGTATACAGCAGCGGCTACTGCGGTATGGGTATCCATCACATAACCATCGCTCTCATATACGGCCTTAATCTGTGCTGCGGTCTCGGCCTCATTCGCATAATTTCCGTAAAAATCACCAAGTCTCTTTTCCATCTCTTCTGTGATGGTGTATTTTCCATTCTTGGACAGGGATGCCATCAACTCGGCATTTACCGTTGCATCATCGCCTGCGATACGATAGATCAGTCTCTCTAAGTTACTAGAGATTAAAATATCCATAGATGGAGAGGTGGTTAAAATAAATTCTCTGTTTCGATCGTAGCTGCCGCTTCTAAAGAAGTCAAATAAAACCTTGTTGTCGTTTGATGCACAAATCAGCTTTCCGATCGGCACGCCCATGTTCTTTGCATAGTAAGCAGCAAGGATATTTCCAAAGTTTCCAGTCGGAACAACGACATTTAACAGCTCGCCATCCTTTAATTCGCCGTCACGCAGAAGATTTGCATACGCATATGCATAGTAAGCAACCTGCGGAACAAGACGGCCAATGTTGATGGAGTTTGCGGAAGAAAACTGGAAGCCACCCTCTGCCAACTCTTTTTCAAGTTCTTTATCGCTAAACAGTGCCTTTACACGGCTCTGTGCATCATCGAAGTTTCCGTGAATGCCGACTACCTTTACATTCTTGCCCTTCTGTGTCACCATCTGCTTTTCCTGAACAGCGCTGACACCGCCCTTTGGATAGAAGACAACGATTCTGGTGCCTGGTACATCCGCAAAACCAGCCATAGCTGCCTTTCCGGTATCGCCGGAAGTTGCAGTCAGGATTACGATCTCTTTGTCGCAATGATTCTTCTTTGCTGCTGTTACCATTAAATGAGGAAGGATTGAAAGAGCCATATCCTTAAATGCAATTGTCGGACCGTGGAACAGCTCAAGATAATATGCTCCTGCCTTCTTTACGGTCGGCGCGATTGCCGGTGTGTCAAAACGATCATTATATGCATTCTGGATACAGGTCTTTAATTCATCTTCTGTGTAATCGGTCAAAAACTGCTTCATGACTTCGTAAGCCACTTCTCTGTAATCCATGGCAGACAGTTCTTCCATTGTCTTATCAAGCTTTGGAAGTGCGTCCGGGACGAATAAACCGCCGTCCTTTGCCAGTCCCTGCAGAATTGCCTGTGATGCTGTATATGCCTGTTTGTCTCCTCTGGTGCTATAGTATAATACTCCCATCCTTCTCCTCACATTCTGCTGCAGAAGCAGCCATTTTGCTATATTAGACGGTTACCCGCCGTTGGACACAAGTATATCAGACTTTCTTTACCGCGTCAACACTCTACCATACAACAAAAATGAGACTTTCAAAGCTCTTTTTTTAAGATTTCTATAATTTTTTTATATACCTCTTTTTTTTCCAGTTTCTGCCTGCTATACTGGTTGCAGTTTTCACAGATTCGATAACTTGGTTTTCAATATATCGTTCGATCACTGCTTGTGATACAGTACCAATCAACGCTGCAAAGTAACTGTCTGACCATAGAACGTGCTTCATCAAACACACTGGCAGCGTAGATTCCTCTCATTCCACCGCCAACACCAATAATACCTATTTTTATTTTCGTCTCACTTACTGAATGTCCTCATCTCGAAGTCCGTTGGATCCATCTGCATGCTCGAATGCGGCAAGTTCTGGATGCTCTCTCTTTTCTTCTGTGTAGTTCTCATAAGGAAGCTTCTTGTGCTTCTGCTCTGCCCAGATACGGTCTGCAACCGGTCCCCACTCTTCTGCATAATGATCACACTTCGCGCAAAGGTGCTCAACGGTCTCCTCTGCCTCCGCGTTTGTTCCCTTTGCACCAGTCTTATTTATCATTTCTCTTAAGAGATCTGGATTCTCAAGCATTGGGCATGGACGCAGATGGTTTCGATTAAATGGCTGTCCTTCATGATAGGCCTTAAACAATGGGCTCTGTAACATCTCAAGAATTGACTTATCATGGATGTTCGAGTCTGAGAAATGGATAAATACGCAAGGCTCTGCATCACCCTGTGCATTGATGTGGAAGTAGTTACGTCCACCGGCGATACATCCGCCAACAAATTCTCCATCGTTCTGGAAATCCATTGGGAAGAATCCGATATCATTGTCTCCGGTACGAACCCAACGAATCTTTCGGATGATCTCTTCACGCTGCTCCAATGTCGGCATCAGTTCTGGCGCTGCATTCTGTCCGATTGGCATGTAATGGAAGTAAAATCCAAAACGTGCGCCCTTATCCGCGATGAAACGTAAGAACTTCTCATCGGTAACGGCCTCTACATTGGCTCTGGTATAGCAGATCGAAGTACCAAATACGATACCATATTTTTTCAAAAGATCCATTGCCCTAATAACGGCTGCATAATGTCCATCACCACGACGGCCATCATTTGTCTCCGGTGTTCCCTCAATGGAAAGAAGGAATGTAATATTTCCAAGCTCTACAATCTTCTGGCATAATGCGTCATCAATCAGAGTAGAATTTGAGAAAAGACCAAACATACAATCATTATGCTTTTCAGCAAGCTTTAAAATATCCGCCTTGCGAACGGTCGGTTCTCCACCTGTCATAAAGTAAAGATACGTTCCCAGTTCCTTACCCTGTGTAACGATCTTATCCATATCTTCGTATGACATGCTATTCTTGTGACCATATGTACCAGACCAACATCCCACACAGTGCATATTACATGCATCGGTCGGATCAAACAGAATCAACCACGGAATATTGCAGTTATACTTCTCGCGGTTTGCTCGAATCGTCTTTGTTCCACGGAAAAATGCTTCATATCCTAAATTTAAAAGAAATTTCTTCGCATAGGTTGGATTTGTCTCATCCAGAACACGGTTCAAAAACTTCATCCATCTGTTGTCTGGATTCTTCATATACTCTCGAACCTTATCCAGCGTTGCCTTATCTGTGCCATCTCCCCAGAAAGCCTCTGCCTTGTCAACAAGACTCAGGAAGGTTTCCTGTCTTTTTGCGACATCATCTGTCTTGGTCAACTTACCAACAATACTATTGATCATTATCTCAAAAGCTTTTCTTTCCACTTTATGCTGTGCGTTTTCAACTAATGAAGCCATGCGAACTTCCTCCTTTTTCTTCTTTGGCTCTAAACATCTCCTAGTATAACAAATAATGCATTTTTTTGAAATATACAATAAATGTTTTGTGTTTGAACAACCCCGCCCGACGTGTCGGACGAGGATTCCATTGCAGCCGTCAGGATT
>CAVFYJ010000075.1:0-17540 GCA_963626545.1 Acetatifactor sp.
GAAAGAATAAGGTATCAGGGATAGCAAGTAATATGTAATGAACTAGGTCTTAACGAAGAGGAGAAATAGATAACTTCCAGTGTGGACTTGCCGTCCGCAAACAGCATGAAATGCTGTTCGCCGCCAGCAAGTTTGGAGAAACAAATATCGAAAATCAGACCGTTGACTGGTCGCACTATGCGAAAAGTTGACGGTCTTTTTTTATCCCCAAAATCAAAAAAGGAGGTCAATCACAATGACAAAACCGAAAGCCCTTGCCCGGTATGGAGACACTTGAGCCTTTCAATATCATCTATCAGACCGCAAAAGAGACAATGGAGGACAAAATCAAGCGTCTGCTCCGTGAGGAAGTCCGCAAAATGTGACTTCTTTGTGAATTTGATGAAAAAGTCCTTGACTTTTCGTCTCTGGACTTGCAAAGAAGTCTTTTTTTGACTATAATAATGTATACAAAGTACAAGCTATATACAAAGTAGAAACAAAACAACACAAAATCTGTAAACAGCCTGTACAAAGTTTGAGAAGGGTGATAAGAAAAATATGGATTTAATGCAGTTAAGAGCAATGGCGAAAATCAATCTTGGTCTGGACGTTGTCAGAAGACGCGAAGACGGATATCATGAGGTGCGTATGATCATGCAGACCATTCGCATGTTTGACCGTGTCACGGTTTACCGCATACCCGAGCCGGAGATTCGCATCTCCAGCAACCTGCATTTCCTTCCGGTAAATGAGAATAACATTGCATACAAGGCAGCGCGTCTGATGATTGACAAGCAGCCAATCAGAGGCGGTGTCAACATCAGCCTGCAAAAGCGCATTCCGGTAGCAGCCGGTATGGCAGGCGGCAGTGCAGATGCAGCAGCAGTATTGTATGCGATGAATCGAATTTTTCGTATGGATTACACATTGGAAGAGTTAATGGAGTTTGGCGTAAAGCTTGGCGCAGACGTTCCGTACTGTTTGATGAGAGGAACCGCGCTGGCAGAGGGCATCGGAGAGGATCTTACCAGATTGCCGTCCTGCCCACCGTGTTACGTTGTCATCGCAAAGCCTGCGATCTCCGTTTCCACACGATTTGTCTATGAAAATCTGCGTCTGGATGAGAACACCAGACATCCAGATATCTATGGGCTGGCAGATGCGATTTGTCGCCAGGATCTGCACGGTATGATTCCATACATGGGAAATGTGCTCGAGAGCGTCACGATTCCGGCCTATCCAATCATTGGAGAAATCAAAGAGCGTTTGATGGAAAATGGTGCGATGGTATCGCTTATGAGCGGAAGTGGCCCAACCGTGTTTGGACTGTTTGACAACTATGAGATGGCACTTCGCGCGAAAGAGGCACTGTTAGATTGGGGGCAGATTCCGCTCGTCTATGTGACCGATCTGTATTGCGTGCGCGAGGAGACACCAATAAATCGCTGGTAACCAGTCAGTAACCATTGACGCATCATGTCTTGCAGAAAACAAAAATTTATTAATTTATTTTACACATTTTGCAAAAGATTCTTTACTACTTTAAGAAAGAGAGGACCGTATGGAGGATTTTCAGATTAATGAATACCTTCCTCTTAGGGATGTTGTATTTGAGACACTCCGACAGAAAATACTAAAGGGAGAATTAAAGCCGGGGGAGCGTTTGATCGAGGTGGCGTTGGCACAGCGTCTTGGCGTCAGCCGTACCCCGGTTCGTGAGGCAATTCATAAATTGGAGCAGGAAGGCCTTGTTGTGATGGCGCCGCGAAAAGGTGCGCAGGTGGCAACAATCTCCGCACAGAGCGTGCGCGATGTGCTCGAAGTGCGAAAAGCAATGGAGTGTCTGGCCGTCTGTTTGGCCATTGCCCGCATCACACCGCAGGAGCGCATTGCACTTCGTCAGGCAGAGGAAGCTTTTGCAACAGCCAGCAGAGGAAACGATCTGCGTCTGATTGCACAGAAGGATGAGGCATTCCATCAGATCATTTACATGGCAACCAAGAATCCAAAGCTTGATATGCTGCTCAATAATTTAAGAGAGCAGATGTATCGTTATCGATTTGAGTATATTAAGGATGCCAACATGCGCGAGGATCTGCGCCGTGAGCACAGAGAGATCACCGATGCCATCATCAAGGGTGAGTGCGAGCGTGCCAAAGCCGCGATCAGCCTTCACATTGAAAAGCAGGAAGAAAATATCTTGAAAAACTTGTAACTATTTTGCTCATGTGGTTCTGAATAGTTACGTTACAAAAAGTATAACATTCAAAAGAACAGTCCGAGTGTCAGCTTTGGCTGTTCTTTTTTCTCGTCTCGTTTGTCATTGTCCTTATCATTTGTTTCATTTACCGTTTTGGAAAGATCATTTGAATTTGCTTGTGTCTTTTCCTCTGTGACACAGATTTCATCAAATAAATCCGCACCCAGCACCTGCAAAAGCGTCTGTTTGGAGGAATTCGGTACGTCAAGAAATGCTTCATCGGCAAAGCAGAGCGGCGGAAAGGCAAGGCACCACCAGTTGCTGCCGCGTCCTTCACCAATTGTCACAAGAAGCGTATCGTAGATGCCAGCAGGAAACTGGCAGTCATCGTATGTTTTATAGGGAAATAAGTGTGGGCCAACCGTGCAGGAGACTGACTTGTCGGAATCAGACAGCACATCATTGCAATAGGCTGTTAAAAAGGGAAGACTTTCGCGCACCAGAAAGATCGCTTCTTCTTTTGTCTGCACGTTTGACAGCGCAGGGGAGAGAATGGGAATCAGCTTTGCACACAGGCGCTTTTTATCGCTTTGGTCCTTTGTGGAGTCGCTGTTTGCGAGGACGCGAAAGCGAAGAAGCTTTGAGGAGAGTGTAGAAGAGTAATCAGTTGAAAAACTAGAAGAAGTTGAAGTAAAATTTCTATATAAATTACTTAAACGATTTCCTTGCCCATTTTCCTGATAAAAGCGAACATGTAACATACATGTGAAAAGTGTTGCAAATGCCAAAAAGAAAATTGTGAGTTTTTTGCTGTGTGTCATCGTCAAAATTCATACCTCCTTATCATCTTGTCTAAAGGATGAACCAAAAAATGGAAAAATATACGAAAACCGCGAAAATAAAAGTGTTCGGGGCGCATTCCTTGACAAGGCTTTCAAAAACCGATATACTTAACCGTGTATGCCGTGACGTTAGGATTCATAGGGAATCCACACGACATGAAAGACGCTGATGGAGACAGTAACCAGAGCAAAATGCAGGACAGCGAACCGTAAGAGATGAGAGGCGGATACTGCGGGCAAACGGCGAACATCACTCCGGAGTTGCCGACTGAAACAAATTGGAATCATAAATTGGGAAACCAGATTGGAGAGCCAAAGTGGAGTAAGTCAGGACGTCATTCCGACGTTACCGGAAACCATATATCATACAGCGATGGTATACGCGCTGTAGCGTATGAGAAAGGAGAAAAAAACATGTTGTACAATAAGGTTCCTACAGACTTAAAGTTTGTAGAGAGGGAGAAAGAAGTTTCCAAGTTCTGGAAAGAGCATCACATCTTCGAGAAGAGTATCGAGGAGAGAGAGGGCTGCCCTGAGTACATGTTTTATGACGGCCCGCCGACAGCAAACGGCAAGCCACATGTTGGCCACGTGGTAACTCGTGCGATCAAGGATATGATCCCTCGTTACAGAACCATGAAAGGATATCAGGTACCGAGAAAGGCCGGTTGGGATACCCACGGACTTCCGGTCGAGTTGGAAGTAGAGAAGGAGCTGGGTCTGGACGGAAAAGAGCAGATCGAGCAGTACGGAGTTGAGCCATTTATCGAGCGCTGTAAGGCAAACGTTTGGAAATACAAGGGTATGTGGGAGGAATTCTCCGAGACCGTTGGTTTCTGGGCTGATATGGAAAATCCGTATGTTACCTACTATGATGATTTCATCGAGTCCGAGTGGTGGGCATTAAAGAACATCTGGGATAAGGGACTGCTCTACAAGGGCTTCAAGATCGTTCCGTACTGCCCAAGATGTGGAACTCCGCTGTCCAGCCACGAGGTTGCACAGGGTTACAAGGACGTAAAAGAGCGTTCTGCAATCGTGCGTTTCAAGGTAAAGGGCGAGGATGCATATTTCTTAGCATGGACCACCACACCGTGGACACTTCCATCCAATGTTGCACTTTGTGTAAACCCGGATGACACCTACTGCAAGGTAAAGGCAGCAGACGGCTACACCTACTACATGGCAGAGGCACTTCTTGAGAGCGTATTAGGACGCTTAAAGACAGAGGATACTCCGGCTTATGAGGTTCTTGAGACTTATGTTGGAAAGGATCTTGAGTACAAGGAGTATGAGCCATTATTCCAGTGTGCCGCAGATGTTGCTGCAAAGCAGAACAAGAAGGGCTTCTTCGTAACCTGTGACAGCTATGTTACTATGAGCGATGGTACTGGTATCGTTCATATCGCACCGGCATTTGGTGAGGATGACGCCAAGGTCGGCAGAAAGTATGATCTTCCATTTGTTCAGTTAGTAGACGGCAAGGGTGAGATGACAAAGGAAACTCCGTATGCAGGACTGTTTGTCAAGAAGGCAGACCCAGAGGTATTAAAGGATCTGGATGCACAGGGCAAGCTGTTTGCAGCACCGAAGTTTGAGCATAGCTATCCACACTGCTGGAGATGTAACACTCCACTCATCTACTACGCAAGAGAGTCCTGGTTCATCAAGATGACCGCTGTAAAGGATAAGCTGATCGCAAACAACAACACGATCAACTGGATTCCGGAGAGCATCGGTAAGGGTCGTTTCGGCGATTGGCTGACCAATGTTCAGGATTGGGGTCTGAGCCGTAACCGTTATTGGGGAACTCCTCTGAACATCTGGCAGTGCTCCTGTGGCCATATGCATGCCATCGGAAGCAAGGAAGAATTAAAGAAGATGTCACCGGATTGCCCGGAGAACATCGAACTTCATCGTCCATTCATCGATCAGGTTCACGTTACCTGTCCGAAGTGTGGAAAGCTGATGACAAGAGTACCGGAGGTTATCGACTGCTGGTTTGACTCTGGTTCCATGCCATTTGCACAGTATCACTATCCATTTGAGAACAAGGAAGTCTTCGAGAAGAATTTCCCAGCTGACTTCATCAGTGAGGCAGTAGACCAGACAAGAGGATGGTTCTATTCCCTGCTTGCAATCTCAACTCTTTTGTTTGACAAAGCACCTTATAAGAACGTTATCGTTCTTGGCCATATTCAGGATAAAGACGGTCAGAAGATGAGTAAGTCCAAGGGCAACGCCGTTGACCCAATGGATGCACTGCGTAAGCATGGCGCAGACGCAATCCGCTGGTACTTCTACTCCAATTCCGCACCGTGGCTTCCAAATCGTTTCCACGATGACGCAGTAAAGGAAGGTCGCAGCAAGTTCATGGGTACCCTGTGGAACACCTACGCTTTCTACGTACTGTATGCAAACATCGACAACTTCAACCCGATGGAGCACACCTTAGATTATGAGAAGCTTTCCGTTATGGATAAGTGGATCCTCTCCAAGTTAAACTCCACGATTCAGACCTGCGACAGCAGCCTGGAAAATTACAAGATTCCGGAGACCGCAAAGGCACTTCAGGAATTTGTCGATGATTTGAGCAACTGGTATGTGCGCCGCAGCCGTGAGCGCTACTGGGCAAAGGGAATGGAGCAGGATAAGGTGAACGCCTATATGACGCTGTACACCTGTCTGACTGAGATCGCAAAGGCAGCAGCGCCGATGATTCCGTTCATGACAGAGGAGATCTATCAGAACATCGTTGCAAAGGTAGATCCGTCTGCACCGGAGAGCATCCATCTGTGTGACTATCCGAAGGCAAATGCAGCTCATGTAAATAAGGAGCTTGAGGCCGATATGGATCTGGTTCTGAAGGTTGTTGTTCTTGGACGTGCGTGCCGAAACAGCGGTAACATGAAGAACCGTCAGCCACTTGCAAACATGTTTGTAAAGGCACCATTTACACTGGATGACTATTTCAAGGATATCATCGCAGACGAGTTAAACGTCAAGGCAGTTACATTCACAGATGATGTACGTTCCTTTACTACCTACACCTTTAAGCCACAGCTTCGTACCGTAGGTCCGAAGTATGGAAAGCTTCTTGGAAAGATCCGTACCGCCCTGGCTTCTGTAGACGGCAATGCCGCTATGGACGAATTAAAGGCAAACGGCTCTGTTACCTTTGACTTTGATGGCGAGAAGGTTGTTCTTACCGAGGAAGATCTGTTGATCGACATGACTCAGAAGGAAGGCTATGTAACCGAGAGCAATCAGGATGTTACCGTTGTATTAGATTGCAACCTGACACCAGAGCTTCTTGAGGAAGGCTTTGTAAGAGAGATCATCAGCAAGATCCAGACCATGCGTAAGGAAGCAGGCTTCGAGGTAACGGATCACATCACAGTCGGCTTCAAGGACAATGCAAAGATCGAGTCCATCTTCAGCAAGTATGCAGATGAGATTTGCGCAGATGTACTTGCAGATAAGCTGACAGACAGCGAGACCAGCGGCTACACCAAGGAGTGGAGCATCAACGGCGAGACCGTCGTACTCACTGTCAGCAAGGAGTAAGAATCTAAGGAGGAAGAAATGAAAGCAAAAACGATTGATAAGGCTGAGCTTAAGAAACAGATCATTTACAACGTAAAGACGCTGTACAGAAGAACCATCGACGAGGCAACCCCTCAGCAGGTATTCCAGGCAGTATCTTATGCGCTCAAGGATGATATTATTGATCAGTGGATCGCAACCCACAAGGAAATCGAGCGCACTGACGCAAAGACTTTGTATTATCTTTCCATGGAGTTTCTGATGGGTCGTGCCCTTGGAAACAACATCTTAAACCTGTGTGCACAGGATGAGGTAAAGGAAGTTCTTGATGAGCTCGGTTTTGATCTGAACACGATCGAGGATCAGGAGCCGGATCCAGCACTTGGAAACGGTGGTCTTGGCCGTTTGGCAGCATGCTTCTTAGATTCCCTTGCAACCCTTGGCTATCCGGCATATGGCTGCGGAATCCGTTATAAGTATGGTATGTTTGCACAGAAGATCGAGGATGGTTATCAGAAGGAAGTTCCGGATAACTGGTTAAAGGATGGCTATCCATTTGAGATCCGTCGTGCAGAGTATGCATGTGAGGTTAAGTTCGGTGGATACGTAACCGTAACCAAGGATGAGACCGGAAGAGAGCATTTCGGACAGGCAGGATACCAGTCCGTACGTGCCGTACCGTATGATCTGCCAGTCGTTGGTTACAACAACAACGTTGTAAACACCCTTCGTATCTGGGATGCAGAGCCGATTAACACCTTCAATCTGGACTCTTTCGATAAGGGTGATTATCAGAAGGCAGTTGAGCAGGAGAATCTGGCAAAGAACATCGTAGAGGTACTTTACCCGAACGATAACCACTATGCAGGAAAGGAACTGCGTTTAAAGCAGCAGTACTTCTTCATCTCCGCTTCCTTACAGACCGCTGTAAACAAGTATAAGAAGAACCACAACGGCGATGTTACCAAGATGTATGAGAAGGTTGCATTCCAGATGAATGATACCCATCCGTCCATGGCAGTAGCAGAGTTAATGCGTATCCTTATGGATGAGGAGAATCTGACCTGGGAGGCTGCATGGGAAATCACAACCAAGTGCTGTGCGTACACCAACCACACCATCATGGCAGAGGCTCTTGAGAAGTGGCCGATCGAGCTGTTCTCCCGTCTGCTTCCGCGTATCTACGGAATCGTTGAGGAGATCAACCGTCGTTTCGTAGAGGAGATAGAGGCTACCTACCCAGGCAACCATGAGAAGATCGCAAAGATGGCAATCATCTATGACGGTCAGGTTCGTATGGCTCATCTGGCAATCGTAGGTTCCTACTCCGTAAATGGTGTTGCAAGACTGCATACCGAGATCCTTGAGAAGCAGGAGTTAAAGGATTTCTATCAGATGATGCCGCAGAAGTTTAACAACAAGACAAACGGTATCACTCAGAGACGTTTCCTGCTTCATGCAAACCCGCTGCTTGCAAATTGGGTAACCGATAAGATCAGCGATGCATGGATTACTGATCTGCCGCAGATCTCTCAGCTTAAGCTGTTTGTAGATGATCCGAAGAGCCAGCAGGAGTTCATGAACATCAAGTATCAGAACAAGGTTCGTCTGGCAAAGTATATCAAGGAGCACAACGGAATCGACGTTGATCCGCGTTCCATCTTTGATGTACAGGTAAAGCGTCTGCATGAGTATAAGAGACAGCTCTTAAACATCCTGCACGTTATGTATATCTACAATGAGTTAAAGCTTCATCCAGATATGGAGTATTATCCACATACCTTCATCTTTGGTGCAAAGGCAGCTGCCGGATATCGCCGTGCAAAGCTGACTATCAAGCTGATCAACTCTGTAGCTGATGTCATCAACAACGATAAGTCCATCAACGGAAAGATCAAGGTTGTCTTCATCGAGAACTACCGTGTATCCAACGCAGAGATCATCTTTGCAGCAGCTGATGTTTCTGAGCAGATTTCTACCGCTTCCAAGGAGGCATCTGGTACTGGTAACATGAAGTTCATGTTAAACGGTGCAATCACCTGTGGTACCCTTGATGGTGCAAACGTAGAGATCTTAGAGGAAGTTGGCGATGACAACGCAGTTATCTTCGGTATGACAGCCGATGAGGTTATCAACTACGAGAAGAATGGCGGATATGATCCGATGCAGATCTTTAACGAGAATCAGGAGATTCGTCAGGTTCTGATGCAATTAATCAACGGCTTCTATTCTCCGCAGGATCCGGAGCTGTTCCGCGATATCTACAACTCTCTGCTGAACACCTACAGCAGCGATCGTGCAGATACCTACTTCATCCTTAAGGATTTCATGTCCTATCATGAGGCACATATGAAGATCAACGAGCTGTATCAGGATCCGCAGAAGTGGGCTCACATCGTAATGATGAACACTGCTTGCAGTGGAAAGTTCACATCTGACCGTACCATTCAGCAGTATGTTGATGAGATTTGGGAACTGGACAAGGTGACTGTAGAGCTGTAATTTTGTAAATATCGAGTCTGACCGCAGGAATAATACAACAAGAATCATACAACAAAAAGGCTTCGCACATATTGTGCGAGGCCTTTTTACTATGGGGTTCTAAATAGTTATGGAATTTTATTATTGATAATCAAAAATCCACTCAAGGAATGCAATTGAATTATCCAGTCGGGAGGTATTGCATGCAACGCCAAGGTAGCAAGGTGTAACCTGAAGATAATTTTTATTTACAATACGAGTATCACTTACTTCGATTGCTGCTGCATATTGACCGAGAACAGTACCATTTTCATCGGTACGATTTAAATAAAGAATACGGTCCTGTTCCTTTAAATACTGGAAGAATGCAGTTGGAAGAACCTCTTCCAGATCGGCAAATAATGTATTATCTTCCTCACCGACACCATAATAGTTTACAAATGCAGTATTGCCGCCGATTACGTCCAGATCGTGCGCGGCAACCATTGCCATAACCTTCATCATAGAAGTATAGGAGCTTTCATCGGTACCGTTAAGGTCAAGATATTCTGTCAGGTCAAAATTAATTTGATAATCATTCAAATTCATACCTACATAATCGGCAAATTCTTCTTCAAGCGAAGTAACATCTGCGTCATCGGTCAGATAATTATTATAGACGTGAACCTGTACGATAAATGGGCGGCTGTTTCTTACTACGGATACAGTAATGCTGACAACCATTGCCACCACGATGATAATTATGAACACCGGAACTTTGTAATAGCTCCAAAAATATTCCCATCCATCCTTAAACCCCATCGCCTTCATTTTAGCAATCTCGGATTTGATGCTGCGCTTTTCATTTTTTACCGGTGTAAATTCTTCTTTTTTTGCTTGCGCCTTGCTTTTGTCGTCTGCTTCGAGTCTCATATTTTCATCCATGCCTTTCCATTCTCTAGGAATATAGTAATATACCATTAGTTTAACACAGTTTCAACGATATGAAAATGAAAAATAGTATGATTCGTATTAAATAATTATTAATTTGTTAAAAAAATCTTACGGATTATTAAAAAAACCTTACGAAAACTTAATTCAGAGTAATGGTAGTTGACGCAAAATTGAAAAAAGTTATAATTGAAACTGATAGAATACAGGCTCGCGGCGAGCCGGAAAGCAGGAATATGACGAAAAATGTACTGGAATATCTGGAGAAAAATGCATCCGATTTTCCACAAAAAACAGCTATTTTGTATGGCGAAGACCGCCTGACATATCGTGAACTCTATAAAAATGCCAGATGCGTTGGAAGTGGTCTGGCAGGATTCCATCTTATCGGGAAACCAATTCCGGTATTGATGGAAAAAGGAATCGAAGCGTTGGAGGCTTTTTTGGGAATTGTCTATGCAGGAGGATTTTATGTAATGATCAATCCGGCATTTCCGTCTGCGAGACAAAGGCAGATCATTGATGTACTGGATCCGGAGTTGATCGTGACAGACGAAACGCACATGTCACAGGCCGAGGAACTTTTGCCGGGGAAAGCAGCAAACATCAAAGCACTTTTGCAAGGCAGTGAAGATTCAGACACACTTTTCAATATAAGAGAGCAGATGATCGACACAGACCCGCTGTATGCAAATTTTACGTCGGGATCGACAGGCATTCCAAAGGGAGTAGTCGTAAGTCACCGGTCTGTCGTTGATTTTATAGAGGTATTTACCAGTCTGTTTGGGATTGCTCAAGATGACGTGATTGCAAATCAGGCACCATTTGATTTTGATGTTTCCGTAAAGGATATTTACAGTGCAATAAAAACCGGTGCAACGCTTGTAATTTTGCCAATGGAGCTGTTTTCGTCACCGGCGCGTTTGATGGACGAACTTTGCGAGAAAAAAGTAACAACAATGATATGGGCAGTATCAGCGCTTTGCCTGATCAGCAGCTTTCACGGTCTTGATTACAGGACACCCGATACTGTAAAAAGAGTTCTATTCAGCGGAGAAGTCATGCCGAAAAAGCATCTGAAAAGCTGGATGGAGCATTTAGGACAGGCTGAATTTGTCAATCTGTACGGGCCAACCGAGATTACATGCAATTGCACTTACCACAGGATCAAAAGGGACTGTGATTATGAAAATGGCATTCCGATAGGAAAGGCATTCCCAAATGAGCAGGTTTTTTTGTTGGATGAAGAAAAGAAAAAAATTGAAGAAGCCGGCATAACCGGCGAGATATGCGTAAGAGGAACTGCACTTGCGCTGGGATATTATCGAAATGAAGCGCAGACAAGCGAACGCTTCGTGCAAAATCCGCTTCATTCATTCTATCAGGAACGTATATACAGAACAGGCGATCTGGGGTATTTTGGTGAAGACAAAGAGCTGTACTTTTGCGGGCGAAAGGATTTTCAGATAAAATATCTCGGACACAGGATAGAGCTAGAGGAGATTGAAGCTGCATTTGAGAAGATTGATGGAGTAGACAGAGGATGCTGTATATTCGATCAAAAAAAGGAGCGTCTGTATGGTTTTTATCAGGGAAACATTGATAAGAAGGAATTGCACAGACAGCTTCGCGAGATTCTTCCGGTTTATATGGTGCCGGGACTGCTGATGCAGGTAGAACGCATGCCGCTTACCAAAAATGGAAAGCTGGATCGTGCGGGATTGATGAGCCTTTTGCAGGAAAGGAAAAATAAGAAGGTAAACAAATGATAGAAAATGAAGCACTTTTAAGACAGCTTGCGCAGACATATGAAGGATCTATGTATCTGTTTGAGATAGAAAAACTAAAAGAAAGAGTTTCTTATCTTAAGAAGCATATTGCGCAAAAGACAAATCTTTGTTATGCTGTGAAGGCCAATACGTTTCTAGTAGGAGCATTGAAAAACAACGTAGAACGTTTTGAAGCATGTTCTCCCGGAGAAGCAAAAATATGTATGCAGGCAGGTGTGCCATTTGAAAAAATGGTAATCTCAGGCGTATATAAGACACCGTCTTTTATCAAAGAATGGATGCTGGAATCAGGCGGAGAAGGAATCTATACAGCAGAGTCAAAAAATCAGATTGCGCTGTTAGCAAAGACGGCAGAAGAACAGAAGAAGCATGTGAAGGTGCTTTTGCGGCTTACAAGCGGAAATCAGTTTGGAATGGATAAATTGCAGCTTTTTGAGATCATAAAAGAGAGAAAAGAATATCCGCAGCTTGACTTTATCGGCATTCAATATTTCAGCGGTACGCAAAAGCAGTCTGTAAAAAGATTAAAAAGAGAACTGGACGGACTGTGTGACATTGCAAAAGCGTTGTGGCAGGAGGAAAAATTTCTTGTTAAGGAACTGGAGTTTGGCCCCGGTTTTCCTGTTTGCTACTTTGGCGAAGAGTTTGACGAGAAAAGCTTTCTGGATGAGTTTGCAAAGCTTATGCAGCAGACAAGAGAACGGCTGTCCTGTGAGTGCGAAAGCGATGTGCAGATGACACTTGAACTTGGAAGAAGTATTGCAGCTTCCTGCGGCACATATCTTACGCGGGTCGTAGATGTGAAAGAAAACAAGGGACAGCATTATGCGATCATAGACGGCGGCATTCATCAGATTTCTTACTACGGTCAGATGATGGCGATGAAGCAGCCTGTAATGCATGTGATAGGAA
The DNA here is from genome assembly GCA_963626545.1 of Acetatifactor sp. Lineage (GTDB taxonomy): Bacteria > Bacillota > Clostridia > Lachnospirales > Lachnospiraceae > Anthropogastromicrobium. Next base: position 12,684 of record CAVFYJ010000075.1, read on the forward strand.
ATTCAAATGAAAAGGAATCATGCGAAACTAACATACCATGGAATATTTGCGGTTCTCTTTGCACAGGAAATGATATTCTGGCAAAGCAGATGATGCTTCCACCGCTAAAGGAAGGTATGCTGTTAGCATTTTTAAACGCCGGAGCATATTGCGTGACAGAAGGCATTTCATTATTTTTAAGCCGAAGTCTGCCACATGTATTTTTGATATGTGAGGATGGCACCGTATTGCATGTAAGAGATGAAGTGCAGACACAGAATTTAAACAGTGCAGATCTGCATTTACATAAATAACCCCAAGAGGGAAAAAGAAAGGAAAAAGAAAATGGAGCGTTTAATTGAGATCTTAGAGGAAATTCAGCCGGAGGCAGATTATGAGAATTGCGAGAATCTGATCGATGGACACTATCTTGATTCAATGGCAATCTTGTCATTAGTGGCAGAGTTGGAGGATGAGTTTGATGTAACGATTCCTACGGTAGAGATTATACCGTCAAACTTTAATTCGGCAAAGGCAATATGGGCGCTGATCACGCGGCTTCAGGAGGAAGAGTAAGGATGGAATCCGTATTTTCGCTTTCCTTTCTGGGAGCGTTTCTTCCACTGGTGGTTGTCTGCTATCAGCTGATGCCGGGCAGACACCGGTGGAAAGTGCTCTTAGGCTTTAGTCTTTTATTTTTTCTGATTGTGAGCAAGGCACTTCTGATTTTTTTTGCGGCATCATCAGTATCCGTATATGCAGCAGCCCTTCTTATCGAGAAAAATTTTGAATTAGAAAAGGAGCGTCTGTCAAACATCCCAAAGGATCAAAAGGAACAGAAAAAACAGCTCAAAGGGAAGATGCAGACGAAACGAAGATGGATTGTGGCGGCAGCTCTTCTTATTGTTTTTGGTATTTTAGCTGTATTAAAATACAGTGGCTTTTTGCTGGCAACAACAAGTAATTGTATGAAGGCATTGGGTCATTCTGTTTCGCTTCCAACAGTCCATTTTGCACTCCCAATCGGAATTTCATTTTATACGATGACGGCAGCTTCGTATTTATTTGACGTATATAGAAAAACAATTCCGGCAGACCATAATATTTTCCGTGTGGTACTTTACCTGGGATTTTTTGCACAGCTTTCCGAAGGGCCGATCAGCAGATATAAGCAGACGGCTGACTCCCTGTGGGAGGGAAGACCGATTACGTGGCATAACCTGACATTTGGTATGCAGCGAATCCTGATCGGATTGATTAAAGAACTGGTAGTGGCAGATCGCTTAAACAAAATGATCGCTACCATTTTTAATAATTATACGGCATGTGACGGCGGCGTGATTGCCGTGGGAATGATCGGTTATACCATTCAGCTGTATATGGATTTTTCGGGAGCCATGGACGTTGTATTGGGTATCGGAGAGATTTTTGACGTCCGTTTTCCGGAAAACTTCAGACAGCCATTCTTTTCAAGGACGATTTCAGAGTTCTGGACAAGATGGCATATCACGCTTGGAACGTGGTTTCGCGATTATCTGTTTTATCCAGTGTCAATGTCAAAACCGCTTAAAAAACTTACAATGGCTTCAAGAAAAAAGCTTGGCAATCACTTTGGCCCGCTGGTATCGGGAGCAATTGCACTTTTTTGCGTATGGATATGCAATGGCATATGGCATGGAGCTGGATGGAATTATATATTCTTTGGACTCTATCATTTCATCCTGATTCTAACAGGAAGCATTACAGAGCCTTTTTCCAGAAAGCTGATGGCGAAGCTTAAGATAAAAAGCGATACAAAGAGCTATCACGCAATGCAGATCATAAGGACTGTAATACTTGTGAATATTGGAGAACTGTTCTTCCGAGCAGATACGCTGACAAAAGGCTTCTCAATGTTTGCGCGAATGGTGACAGGCCTTACAGTAAAAGGCATTTCAAATGGGATATTGCTCACGCTCGGCATGGATATGCAGGACTTCGCGATCGTCGGAGTCTGCGTAATCTGTGTTTTTGCAATAGATGTAATGCGTGAAAAGGGAATCTGCCTGCGTCAGAAAGTGGCAGGTTTTCCGGTTTGGGTAAGATGGAGCGTATATTATAGTCTGGTGATAGCTGCCATTTTATTTGGTGCATATGGAACAGGCTACCTTCCATTGGATCCGATCTATGCAAACTTTTAATAATGACGGGTGATAGTGATGAAATGGAATATACAGAATAAAAAGCAGCTGCTTTGCTGCATTGGGAAAACAGCAGCGTTTTTTGGCATATTGCTTTTGTTGATAAGAGCAGCCGGAGTGGTTGTGACACCGAAAGACAATACAACATCTGCTGGGATGGAAGAAGAAAGGGCCAATGGTATTTTGGCAGAACCTGCAAATACCATTGATGTGGCAATCGTCGGAGACAGTGAGAGCTACAGTGCGATTTCTCCGCTTGAAATGTGGAAAACATATGGAATTACATCATATGTGTGCGGTACGCCGGGTCAGCGTATGGAAGCGTCATGGGGATTTTTGAAAGAAATTTTTAAGACGCAAAAGCCTAAGATTGTAATGCTGGAAACAAATGAATTGTATAGACAAACGTCACCTGCGAACTGGCTGTTTAAAAAGATGGAGACGTATATGCCGGTTTTTCATTGGCATGACAGATGGAAAACACTGAAAACAAGTGATTTTTCAGATGAAGTCTCATATACACACATTGAAAAATACAAAGGATTTCAGATTTGCTGCATTTCAAATTCAGCATCAGACGATTCTTATATGCAGCCAACAGATGAAAAGGAGGCCATTCCATTTTTGAATCAGCTGATTTTGCGCGAAATTATACATTTGTGCGAACAAAATGGTGCGCAGCTGGTATTGGTAAGTATCCCAAGTATAAAAAACTGGAATATGGCACGCCATAACGCCGTGACAGAACTGGCAAACAATTTGGGTATTCCATTTGAAGATTTGAATGTGAAATCAGATGAAGTTGCGATTACATGGTCAACCGACAGCAGAGATAAAGGAGATCATGTAAACTACTACGGTGCAGTAAAGATATCGGCGTATATCGGAAGATGGCTAAATGAAAATGCAAAGCTGGCAGATCACAGAAGTGAGGACGCGTATGCCAGCTGGAATGAAGCATTAACGATCTACGCGGAGGATGTCAAAAATCAGCAAAAAACGTAAAATCTTCTTGTAAGGGGATGGATAAGATGGTAGGCTGAATGTAGCAGGGATGCTTGTCGAAAGCCTACACATAAGGAAAGCAGGGGATTATATGAGAAAAGGTATCAGAAGAAAAAAATGGTTTTATACGTTGACAGTAGTGGGATCAGCTATCGGATTGTCCGCAGGAAGCAGCTATGTGTGCGGCAAAATAGTATATGCGGCTGGTATGGGAAGTAAAGCCGCGTCAGAAGTTTCTTCAGAAGTTCCATCAGAAGAGGCAAAGAAGTACCGGAAAATGGCTTTTGACGAAGAGTGCAATTTAGGAATCTGGCGCGGGAATCCTCGGCCATTCTATGACCGAGTTATTGACTATATAAAATTATCATAAAATATGCATCATTCATTTGCAATTTTAGACATCCTCATATATAATAATACCTATGAGCGGCAAATAAATTTCAAAACATGCCGTCCGGGAGCGCTTGTTTTTACACAGCGCAATACGTGAAAAAGGAATAGAGGTACTTATATGGGAAGCTTGTTTAATCTTGACAATCCAATCTGGCGATTTATGGGAAAACTCGTAGACGTGTTTATCCTGACACTTTTGTGGGCCGTCTGCTGTATCCCGATCATTACGATTGGACCAGCATCGACAGCGGTGTATTATGTAACACTGAAACTTGTAAGGGACGAGGAGTCGTATACAGTTCGAAGCTTCTTCAAGTCCTTCAAGGAGAACTTCAAGCAGGGAAGTATCATCGGTATCATCATGACCCTGCTGTTAGCATTCTTCCTGTATGATATTTACGCATACTTTATGATGGGTACACAGATCAGCCGTATCCTCGGAATTATCTTCCTTGGAATTTTCTTACTGTATCTGATCGCACTGGTCTATGTTTATCCATTACAGGCAAAGTTCTACAATAAGATTCGTTTTACACTCAGAAATGCACTGTTCATCGGTGTAAAGCATATCTTCCGCAGCTTAGCAATGATTCTGATCGCAGTAGTTGTTATCGTAGGATGTTTGTTCTTCCCGCCATTGATTCTGTTAAGCTATGGTTTGATTGCATTTTTACAGTCCTACTTCTTAGTTGGCATTTTTGATAAGTACATCCCGAAGGAAGACGATGCAAACAATAATTCCGTAGTTGCAGAGGCAAAACGTGAGTTAGAGGCACAGGAAGCAGAAGAGGGCGAGCAGGTTCATATCGTTATGACTCAGCAGGAACAGCAGCCAGCAGATACACAGGTCTTCTCCAGAGAGATGTTTGCATCCAGAGATACACAGGAAAGCACATCTGATACAAATGGTATAACTACTACAGACAGTGCAGATAGTACAGACAGTGCAAGTGCAACGGAGAGCTCAGATGCACAGGATGCACCAGTGCAGGTCGATGAGAATCAGTCTGACGAAGGCGAGCAAAAATAAAACAGAGTAAGATAGAATAAAGCAACACAAAACAAAGTAATATAAAACAGTACAAAAACAGTACGAGGCAGCAGGTAAAATCGGCTGCCTCTTTTTGTATGTAAAAAATTAAAAAAATTTCCACCTGTGCGGTTGAATTATGATTCGATTCCCTTTTTGCAGCATAACACAAACTGATCCTCAGAAATACTTTAAGAAAGCGCACTTTAAGCTGCTAGAACTACATACTTATATAGTATACTATTTTGAGTATTTTTCAAGTCTGTTGCA
>CAVFYJ010000076.1:0-13276 GCA_963626545.1 Acetatifactor sp.
GGTTGTAAACTCATTATACATCGGAAAACCTTGTACGGCAATTTTTTATTTAAAAATATGCAAAGTTTTATGATTCAAAACTTGTAAAGTGGTGTAACCTTACAAAAGCGCGAGTTTGTCCGTTTACAGAAAGCAGCTGAGGATTTATAATTCTTAAAGGTCTTAGAGGAATTCTTTATAGACCCAAAATCTGGCAAGCCAGTTGAAAGGAAGTGGGTGTATGAGCAAAAGAAAAAAGGCAGTGCTTGCAGTGGTGTTTGTTTTGGCAGCTTTGCTGATTGGAGCGGTCGTCTTCTATGTGCATTTTATTATGAATGCAGGGCAGACCATTGAGACGCTGCAAAGATTGGTAGAAGGAAATGGCTACGAGATTACGGAGGACTGTACGTTAACCTTTGAGCCATCGGATAAGTTAAAGCCGGTAGCAGATTTGGTTCAGGATCTTTTCAATACCGACTCACTTACGGCAAAATTTACCGCAGCGGGTGAGAGCGCACAAACAAATTTAAAGTTGCAATTAAAGGAAAATATGACGGATGAACAGAATACGCTAACGACATTTTATCTGGTGGATGGAAATTGCTATTTGGGGATAGACTCAATCATATCTGCATTCGCTGGTGATGAGATTGACAAGAGCTTTCTGCTAAAGATTGCTTATAATGGATGGATTAAAGATCATTGTGTTACAATGGAACAGCTTACTAGTTTGATCTACGATCTTACCGGAGTAACCGTCGAAAATCCATTGAAAATGCCGGGTGGAATGGATGCAGTGCTGTTTTTGATTGAGCCGGATCATCTGTTTGATCCCAAGCTTTGGTCAGCTGTTAAGGTGAGCAATAAGACCGGTGGAGCGTCAGAATTTACGATTGATGCTGATTATTTTGCACAGCTTGTTGGAATTAAGCCAGAGCAGGCAGACGCGAATTTCTCATTTTTGGTAGACGAGGAAGAGAATTATACGTTTACGCTTACGATGACTGTTTCGGATGGCGATGGAAATCAGATTCAGGCAGACGTACATGCGACAGCAAACAAACTTGCCCAGCAAAATACGATAACAGCGCCAGAACTGTTATTAACCGATGAGCAGATTGATCAGTTAAAAGATCTTGCAAAGCCGTTCATCGACAGCATAAAAAAGTAAAGAGAAAGCAATAGAACAAGTAAGAAAAGCAACAAGGAGGCAAATTATGTGTACCGCAGCAACCTATAAGACAAAAGATTTTTACATGGGAAGAACACTCGACTATGAGTGCTCTTACGGAGAGGAAGTAACGATAACACCGCGCAAGTATTCATTTGCGATGCGCCATAGACAGTCGTATCAGACAACATATGCATTGATTGGCATGGCACATGTGGCAGGAGAATATCCGCTGTACTACGATGCAATCAACGAAAAGGGTCTTGGAATGGCAGGCTTAAATTTCGTTGGCAATGCATTTTATAGCGAGCCGCAAAAAGACGGGGACAATGCAGATCGAAAAGACAACATTACACAATTTGAACTGATTCCGTGGATTTTAGGTCAGTGTGCAAGTGTGAAGGAGGCAAGAGCACTTCTTTCGCGCATCTGCATTACAAATACATCCTTCCATGAATCAATGCCAGTATCACCGCTTCACTGGATTATCGCAGACCGCGACGAAGCAATTACACTTGAATCTGTGTGTGAAGGGATCAAGATTTATGACAATCCAGTTGGCGTGCTGACAAACAATCCGCCGTTTGACCGCCAGATGGCAGGATTGACCCGCTATATGGGCCTTTCGGCAAAGCAGCCAGCAAATACATTCGGTGGAAACAATCCGCTGCCGCTTCAGGCATATAGCCGTGGAATGGGTGCTCTTGGTCTTCCGGGTGATCTCTCCTCAGAATCTCGTTTTGCCCGCGTTGCTTTTGTGAAATCGAATTCGTTTTCTGGTGATTCAGAAGCAGAGAGCGTGAGCCAGTTTTTCCATATCTTAGGTTCTGTAGACCAGCAGAGAGGCTGCTGCGAGGTGCGCGAGGGTGCCTATGAGATCACGATCTATACCTCCTGCTGCAATGCATCAAAGGGAATCTATTATTATACGACCTATGAGAATCATCAGATCACGGCAGTCGACATGCATCGTGAAAATCTGGACGCAAAAAAGCTGATTCATTATCCGCTTGTGTACGGAGAACAGATCAGCTGGCAAAACTAAATTTGAATGCGAACGTATCACATTCAAATTGCTTATAAAATCAAACAAATAATAGCATCAAATTGTTTGTAAAATCAGGACAGCAGCATACGGTCATTGTCAAGCTGCTTTCCAACACCTTCCTTGAAGCGCTCAAGCAGATCGTTTACGGTCAGCTTTGAGCGTTCTTCATTTGACGTATCAAAAATGATATGTCCGCTGTTCATCATAAAGGTGCGGTTGCCAAGTTCAAGTGCCGACTGCATGTTGTGTGTAATCATCATGCAGGTCAGATGATGCTCGGCGATGATAGACTTCGTCAGATTCAAGACCTTCTCGGCAGTGCCTGGGTCAAGCGCTGCGGTATGCTCATCAAGAAGAAGTAGCTTCGGCGGATTGATGGTCGCCATCACAAGGGTAAGCGCCTGACGCTGTCCACCAGAGAGCAGACCAACTGGCTGATGCATGCGATCCTCAAGTCCCATGTTTAATGGGCGAAGCTTCCCACGAAACAGCTCCTTTTCTTTCTTGCTGACGTGGGAGAGCCAGCCACCTTTAGAACCAGCGAGCACCATATTTTCCTCAATCGTCATGCCAGGTGCGGTGCCGCTCATTGGATCCTGAAACAGATGACCGATCTTTTTTGCGCGGATGTAATCTGGCTGTAACGTAATATCTTCGCCGTCCAAAATGATCTGTCCCTCATCGGTATAAAAGGTGCCGCAGATCGCATTGAACAAAGTTGATTTTCCGGCGCCGTTTGCACCGATAATGGTGACAAAATCGCCGTCATTTAAAGTTAAGGAAAGTTTATCGAGGGCTTTCTTTTCATTTACTGTGCCTGGGTTAAAGGTTTTTGAAACATTTTTCAGTTCAAGCATAATTCAAATCCTCCGTTTTATCGACTCGCTGGTTTATCGACTTTTGGGATGCGTCAGTCTGCGCTTCATCATCGGAATCTGTGTCTTTAAATAAGGGAAGGACAGTGCGATGACAACGATGATCGAGGAGACAAGTTTAAGCATGAATGCTGGCAGATGGAAACGAAGCGCAATGGTGTAGACAAGGCGGAAAATAAAGGAGCCAAGTACAACACCAACAGCACGTGTCACAATCTTTCCACGTCCGAGAATTGTTGCGCCGATTAACAGGGAGGCAAGTGCGATTGTTACCATACCAGAACCGATGTCGATGTTAACGGATTTCTGGTACTGGGCAAGCAGACAGCCGGACAGACCGGTGAATGCATTGGCAACACACAGACCAACGATGGTGGTGAAGACCGTATTGATGGAAGAGGACTTTACCATGATTGGATTGTTTCCAGTTGCGCGGATCGCAAGACCGAGGCGTGTGCCCAAAAACAAAGTCAGAAGCGCGATTACGACAATGACGGCAATCAGGGCAACCACCAGCTTATAGTAGCTTGCAAGTGGTGTGCCGGAGAGCAGATCCTTCATCATGGTAAATACGGTCACGGTTTTGTTCATATTTAATAGGGAGGAACCGCCCATGACAGCGATATTGACCGAATAGAGACCTGTGTTGACAACAATGCCGGCAAGCAAACTGTTGATGCCAAATTTTGTCTGTAATGCGCCAGTGACAAAGCCGGAGAGAACACCGGCGCTCATCGCAGCGAGAATCGCTAAAAATGGGTGACCCATAAGCGCAACCTGAGCGCCAACTGCGGCGCCCAGGGTAAAGCATCCGTCTGTGGAAAGATCACAGACATTCAGCATGGAATAACTTAAAAATAATGCAAGAACGGTGAGGGAACAGATTAAACCAAGCTCAAGAGCCGTCTGCCCCAATGACAATAATGTTTGAATATCCACGAGAAAACCCCTTTAACTTTTGTTCCGAAATTTGTTATGATTCAGAGCCATGCAAAATTAAGATATGGCTCTGAATCGTTATAAAAATTTATTTTGCCTGAGCTTCAGAGCTTGCTTCCTCTGTTTCTGTCTCAGATTCGCTCTCGTTCTCAGTCTCTTCCTCAAATTCTTCAGCAGTTTCGATTCCCTTTACAGCGGTGCAAAGCGGCTCAAACGTCTTGCTGATCTCATCGAAGTCATAGCCTAACTGGTCGCATACCTCTGTGTTGATGGTTGCGATACCATTGTCAAATGTCATAACAGGTGTGGTAGCCGGATCCTCACCATCAACCAGAATGTTGTTGATCATGTTTGCAGTCTCAACACCTAAGTTGATGTAGTCAACACCGTATCCACAGAAGGCACCATTTAATGCGAAGGAATCAGCACCAGCGTAATGCGGAATGCCTGCCTCAGCCAGTTCTTCATAGATGGAAAGCTCAGCGGTCATGATGGTGTTATCGGATGGAGTAAAGACTGCATCAGCGCCGTCTGCAACGATGGAATCAACGGCTAACATGACCTCATCAACGGTAGTTCCGGTGTACTCGGTGTACTCAACACCCTTGTCGTCGAGGTATTTCTTTGCTTCCTCAATTGCAGTAGTAGCGGAATCCTGTCCCTGATCGTATAACAAAGCGATCTGCTCAGCGTCCTCGTCAGCGGCAAATAATAAATCCATAACAGCGGTGGTGTCTAAGTAATCGGAGGTACCAGTGATGTTTGCACCAGGCTCATCCATGGAATCAACAAGGCCAGTAGCAACTGGATCGGAAACAGCAGCAAAGACAACCGGGATCTCATTGTCCTCGGTAGCAGCCTGCATCGCCATCGCAACAGGAGTTGCAACACCAACCATCAGATCAACGTCATCCGCGATGAAGTTTGCAATGATCTGGTCCAGAACGGTAGCGTCTGCCATACAGTTCTCAGTGTTTACTTCAAAGACAACAGAACCGTCGGAATCTTTTTCAATTTTCTCAAGCTGCTTTTCAATATTGGAAACAATCTGATTTAAAGAAGCGTCATCAACGTAGTTGCAGATACCAATCTTAAAGGTCTGAACATCGCTATTGTCGGATGCAAATACAGGTGCAGAAGCGATCGCGCTCATGCTCATTGCGGAAATCAGTGCGGCACAGGTTAAGTAATTTTTTCTCATAATAACATTCTCCTTTTTGATAAAATTAAAATTGGTATAAAATTATAAGATGTTTGTCCGGATTGAAACCGGAATTGAGTAAGATCGGGAGAAAAATCAATTTTTGACAACAAAAAAAGCCCTATCCCAATCCTAATGGGACAAGACTGTTCATCCTGCGGTGCCACCCATATTGATGCAGATGCATCCAACTCAATTCGCACATTTTTGTGATGGAAAAGACACAAGCACAATCACTATGCGATACGCAACGGATAACGGGCTGCGCGCCCCGTCGGCTGCTACTTACAAAGAAAGACCAATCGAAAGATCGAATCTGCCGTTTGTGTTCGGCCGCCCTCATAAGCCCATTCATCTTAATCTGTGCTGCCACTTTCCACCACCAGCGGCTCTCTGTGAACACGCAACCAAGACTACTTACTCTTAATCACAGGTTTTTTAATTGAGTGTAGTTTACTTCAATAAAGCGCAGTTGTCAAGAGGAAAATTTTATTTTTTTGTGTACAGAATGTTCGTTTCTTACAAAATTGAAAGAAATTTTTTCGGCTTTCTACTTGAACAAATAACATAAGGCATGGTATGATAGAATAAATTTGACACAGACAACATAGATTTGTTCGGTAAATGCATAATACGCAAAAGTAATTAAGTAACAAAGCGTATTGTGGACATTTGCATTGCCTGTGCAATAAAAATTAAAGGAGAATGAGTTATGAAAAAAGGATTTGCAGTAGCAATGAGCGCTGTTCTGGCAGCAGGAAGCACAATGCCGGCTTTTGCAGAGAGTGAGACTGCATTTACACCGTCCACTTATGTCGGCGAGTTTTCTGTTACTACAGAGGGAGAATCAATGCTGTTCTCTATTAAGGCAGAGCAGTTCGCAGAGGATGGCGTAAGCCTTTCTGCATCCGTTACACTGCCGGCATCTGTAACAGGCGAGACAGAAGATACCGTATATGGTCTTGATGATGTTCTTCGCGTTGTATCAGGTGATCTTTATATCAATGTTGCAGAAGTATGCAGCGTATATGAGGAACTGTCTGGTTCTTCTATCAGCTCTCTTTTAAGTCTGGTTGGCATTGATCAGGACTGGATTGAGATTCCAGCTGTTGACATTCAGGCAGCAGAGACTGAGGTTGATAGTGAATTTAATGTAGATTCTCTGACAGACGATCTGACCGCTCTGATGGAGAATTTCAATGTTGAGACTGCAGAGGATGGCAGCACAACTGTTACCTTCGATGGTCCGGCTGTAGTGGCAGCTGTTCAGGCAGTAGAAAACATGTATGATACTGTAATGGCAGAGTTGGTTTCTGGTTTTAGCACAGCAGATACCACACAGGTTACCAATGTATTCTCTGATTACATTTTGGCAGCGGCAGAGGGTATCAATGAAGTAACACCAGATGTTTCCATCGAGGATGCTCAGGCACAGATCATGTCAATGGTAGATGCAGCCGTACAGGAGATCATGTCCAGCGTTGAGGTTACTCCGCTTCAGACTGAGGATGGTCAGAAGCTTTCCGAGATGCTGCAGCAGAAACTTGACGAGGGTGCGACTATCAACGGTACCGTATATGTAGGTGTAGATGGTACAATGACCGAGAATGTAACCGTAGTAGACGGCGAAGATACTATGGTACTGGATGCTTCCTTTGATGGAACAAATTATAACGCAGTAGTAACTGAGAATGGAACCGAGACTGCCACCATCAACGGTGTGCTTTCCGCACAGGACAATGGAATTGGACTGGATCTGAACATGACTGCTGACGGACAGACCGTTACCGCAAATGCAGCACTGGCTGTACTGGACAATGGACTGAGCGTTTCTCTCACCGCAAATGATGGTACGGATGATGTAGCAATGGCAGCAACCTTTACTTCCGAGGATGGTGTCACTATTACTGATACCGAGGCTTTGCAGGCAACACTTCTTCGTGACGTTGTAAAGAATGCTGTTACACTGTTCTACAGTGCATCTCAGGCAACAGAAGAAGCAACAAGCGCAGCTGCTGAGTAAGTAGTTTTATTTGTACATAAGATGGCCTGTCATATCAGAATGGGTATGACAGGCTATTTTTGTGAATGAGCGTCCTGTGAACTGCAACTTTCTGCACCAGAGCAAGGATAGTTCGAGGATAGTTCTTGCCAATCGGACGTTTCTATACTATAATAGCCACGTAACATTGAAACAATTAAAATATTTTAATCCTTAGAAGGAGGCGAGTATGCCAGATTTAACAGAAGAAGAGAAAAGAATACTGCGTCAGGCATATGAGATAAAAGAGAGAATTAAGGCAGAAGAACTTGAAGCAGGAGAAGTATCTGTGGATGAGGCGGTAGAGGAAGAAATGGAATCTGACATGCCAGTTCGAAGAACAAAACGTCCAGCCCGACCACAGCAGACTGCATCAAATTCAGCTGTGCGATCGTTAAAGCCTCAGCAGCGCGATGGCTATTCATTGAAGGATGAGCAGGAAAGCAAAACTTCTCAGGCAGATGAGAGGTCTATTTATGGGCCAGAAGCTACGGGCAGTACAGACAAAGACGGTCAGAAAAAAGAAATTGGTTTGCAGGAGCAGGTGCCAAAGCAAAATGACGATGCAAAGCCTGCAGAAAAGAAAACAGGTGAGGCGAAAGCTACTGAAAAGCCAGTAAGTGCAAAAAGTAAGTCTGTGTCAAAGGAAACAAAGATACCGGAAAGAAACGTATCAAGCAATCCAACACAGCGTCCAGCACGAAAGAATACGGCCGCACAGGAGGCTGCTCGTGCGTCAAAGAAGCGTCTAGATTCTCAGATGAGGCAGACAGATCGTAAGTGGGAGCAGGAGGAACGTAAAAAACGTTCAAAGAAAGCAACAACAGAGGAAAAAAGAGCACAGAAAGAACAGAAAAAACAGCGAAAAGCAAAAAAGAAAAAAGGCTTTCTGCACAAGCTTTTAAAGGCACTTATTATTATTCTGATTGTTGTGGCGGTACTTTTGGGTGGCGTCTATGCATTTTTGCGTGCGACGATTGCACAGACAAACTATACGCCATATGAGACCTCCTATGAGCGTCAGGCCGATGTGCTGACACAAAAAGGCGTGACAAACATCCTGTTAATTGGAACCGATACAAGAGTGGCTGGTTCTAATGATGCCAGATCAGATGCAATGATTGTGGTGTCAATCAATCCATATAAGAGAAGACTTGTTATGACGTCGATTATGCGTGACAGTTATGTTACGATTCCAGGATATGGGCAGAATCGTATCAATGAGGCATACTCAAGAGGCGGCGCGGCGCTTTTGATTCAGACAATCGAGGAAAATTATAAGCTTGGCATTGACTACTATGCACAGGTAGATTTTTTCAGTTTTGTTGATGTAATCGATGCGTTTGGTGGCATCACAATCAATGTCGACCAGCAGGAGGTACAATGGATTAACGGCTACATCGCAGAATTCAATCAGGTCAGTGGAATTCCTGACCGAGATGGCTTTGTGGACGAGCAGTTTGCGGGCGGTGAGATTGCACTGACCGGAAAGCAGGCGCTTGGTTATGCGAGAATCCGCAAAATCGGTGACGATTTTGGAAGAACACAGAGACAGAGAACCGTAATGAATGCACTGCTGGAGAAGGTGAAAAAGGCAAATGTATTTACGATTTATAAAGCGGTAGAATCTATTTTGCCAGATATTTCAACCAATATTTCAGATTCCAAGATGTGCTCACTGCTGATGCAGTCGGTTCTGTATTTGAATTTTGATATGGTTCAGGCGAGAGTTCCTGCGGACGGCACATGGAGCAATGCGATCATGGGCACGAATCAGGAAGTTCTGGCTGTTGATTTTGGGGCGAATAAAAACTATCTGCAATCTACCATCTATGAGTAAAAATTTGATGGGAAAAGAAAGGATTATTCAATTATTATGATGTATGTATTTATCTGCCCCAATTGTAAAACAACCAGAATGGTTAGTCTGCTTCGAAAACTGGACTGTCCATGTTGTTCATCGCCGATGGCAAATTGTGAGATGGACTATTCGGAATGGGTGAAACTTACATTGGAACAGCGACAGAAGCTGATTGACCTGTATCACAATGCAGATAGAGACAAGCTTTGTTTTCTGCGCCCAATGCCGTTTTACGACAGATGGGAACGGAACTATTATATGTAACAAAACGAGGTGATGTATGAAACATTATGATTATATTTTAGTAGGTGCAGGACTTTACTCCGCAGTCATTGCCTGGTATGCAAAGCAGGCTGGAAAGAACTGTCTGGTCTTAGAAAGACGTGACCATATCGGCGGAAACATCTACTGCGAAGAGGTAGAGGGAATCAATGTACACAAATATGGTGCACATATTTTCCATACCAGCAACCGCAAGGTATGGGATTTTGTGAATTCCTTTGTGGAGTTCAATCGCTATACTAACAGCCCGGTAGCCAATTATAAGGGTGAGATCTACAACATGCCATTTAACATGAATACCTTTAGCCGTATGTGGGGCATCAGTACACCGCAGGAGGCAAAGGCGATCATCGAACAGCAGAAAGCAGAGATCACAGGCGAGCCAAAGAATCTTGAGGAGCAGGCGATTGCACTTGTTGGCCGCGATATCTATGAAAAGCTGGTAAAAGGCTATACGGAAAAACAGTGGGGTCGTGATTGCAGCGAGCTGCCGAGCTTTATTATCAAGCGTCTTCCGGTGCGTTTTACTTACGACAATAATTACTTTAACGATCTGTATCAGGGAATTCCGATCGGAGGTTACAATAAGCTGATTGAAGCATTGTTTGAGGGCGCTAAGATCCAGACCGGTGTTGATTTCCTTACCGAGAAAGAAAAATGGCTGTCTATGGCAGACAAGGTAATCTATACTGGTGCAATCGACGAGTATTTTGCATATTGCTTTGGAAAGCTTGAGTACCGTACCGTGCGCTTTGAGACAGAGGTGCTGGATACTGATAATTATCAGGGTGTAGCTGTTGTTAATTATACCGACAGAGAAACACCGTATACCCGTGTAATCGAGCATAAACATTTCGAGTTTGGAACACAGCCAAAGACGGTCATCTCAAAGGAATATTCCACGGACTGGAAGGAAGGCATGGAGCCATATTATCCGGTGAACAATGAGAAGAACCAGACACTGTATCAAAAGTATCGCGAAAAGGCAGAGGCACAGGAGAAGGTATTCTTTGGTGGACGCCTTGGCGAGTACAAGTATTATGATATGGACAAGGTCATTGCATCCGCAATGGAAGGCTGGGAAGTATTGAATAACTAATTATTACAACGAAGGGTAGGACAAAAAAATGGGTAAGTATTTTGGAACAGATGGTTTTCGTGGTGAGGCCAATGTAGATTTGACCGTTGAGCATGCATTTGAGGTCGGACGTTTTATCGGCTGGTACTTTGGAAAAGAGCATAAGTGCAAGGTCGTAATCGGAAAGGATACCAGACGAAGCAGTTATATGTTTGAGTATGCACTTGTTGCCGGACTGACAGCTTCTGGAGCCGATGCATATTTGCTGCATGTTACCACAACTCCGAGCGTATCTTATGTCGTTCGCACCGAGGATTTCGATTGTGGAATCATGATTTCTGCAAGTCACAATCCATTTTTTGATAACGGAATTAAGTTAATTAATGACAAGGGCGAGAAGATGCAGGAGTCTGTCATCGATGAGATCGAGAAGTATCTGGATGATGATAAGAAGAATGTACCGTATGCAACAAAAGAAAACATCGGATGCACCGTAGATTATGCAGCGGGAAGAAACCGTTATCTGGGGTATCTGATGTCGTTAGCACTTTGCTCTTTCCGCAATATGCGTGTCGGTCTGGACTGTGCAAACGGAAGTGCATGGATGATCGCAAAGAATGTATTTGATGCACTCGGTGCAAAGACTTATGTGATCAATAACGAGCCAGATGGAACCAATATCAATACCAATTGTGGTTCTACTCATATCGAAGGACTGCAGGCACTGGTAAAGGAAAAGCATCTGGACGTTGGATTTGCATTTGATGGTGATGCAGACCGCTGCTTGTGTGTAGATGAGAATGGCGAGGTTGTCGATGGCGATGCCATTCTCTATATTTGCGGTAAGTACTTAAAGAATAAGGGCGAATTGATTGACAATACCGTTGTTACTACAATTATGTCCAATTTTGGTCTGTACAAGGCATTCGATGCGGCAGGCATTTCCTATGAGAAAACAGCAGTTGGTGATAAGTATGTCTATGAGTGTATGAGTGAGAATGGATACCGTCTGGGTGGCGAGCAGTCTGGTCATATCATTTTCAGTAAATATGCGGCAACTGGCGATGGTCTGATCACAGCGATCAAGATGATGGAGGTCATGGTATTAGGTAAGCAGACCTTATCTCAGCTAAGACGTGGCTTTATTGCATATCCTCAGAAGTTGACGAATGTTCGCGTAAAAGATAAGGTAGCAGCAAGAGAGGATGCAGATGTGCAGGCAGCAGTTGCACAGATCACCAAGGCACTTGGCGATAGTGGTCGTATCCTGGTAAGAGAGAGTGGAACCGAGCCGGTAATTCGTGTCATGGTAGAGGCAAGCGATCTGGATGACTGCGAGAAGTATGTAAATCAGGTAGTTGAGGTACTTCGCAAAAAGGCACATATAAGAAAGTAAGAAACGCATTTAATCAATCTGGCCGGTACAGACTGGCATAAACGAACAGAAATAAATGCAAAAGAAATAGAAAAAACAAGCAGCAAACAGAGAACCAAAAACCAATAAAAATACGAAAATGGAGGAATACCGGATGAAGATGCCGATTATTGAGGCTTACTTGGATGACCTAATCAAAAACAGCACGCTTGATGTACCAGCATGGAACATTGAAGCGGCGAGAAAGGGCGGAAAGTCTGGCTGGAATTACATCGATGGATGCATGATTTTAGCAATGATTGAGACTTGGAAGATCACCGGAGAAAAGAAATACCTTGATTTTGCAGAAGCCTACATTGATCACCGTGTGCAGGAGGATGGCACGATCAAGGGTTACAAGCCAGAGGATTACAATATTGATAATGTCAATGCAGGAAAGACCTTGTTCTTGCTGTACGATATCACCGGCAAGGAGAAGTATCGCAAGGCAATCGATGTGATTTACGGACAGCTTAAAGGCCAGCCAAGAACAAAGGAGGGCAACTTCTGGCACAAGAAGATTTACCCGAACCAGGTTTGGTTAGATGGACTCTACATGGGACAGCCGTTCTATATGGAATATGAAACTCGTTTTAACGACAAAAAGAATTATCCAGATATTTTTAACCAGTTCTTCAATGTTGTAAAGAATATGCGTGATGAAAAGACGGGACTGTATTATCACGCCTACGATTCCTCCAGAGAGATGTTCTGGTGCGATAAGACAACTGGTTTGTCCAAGAATTTCTGGTTGCGTGCGCTCGGTTGGTATTCGATGGCACTGCTTGATACACTGACAAAGGCAGACAATACCTATCAGCCGGATTATGACCGCTTAAAGCAGGTATTTGTTGATTTAATGGAATCCATGGCAAAGTTTCAGGATGAGAGTGGCATGTGGTATCAGGTTGTCAACATGGGCGGTCGCGAGAAGAATTATTTAGAGACAAGTGGAAGTGCGATCATGGCATATTCCATGTTAAAGGGTGTGCGTCTTGGCTTTTTGCCAGAACGTTTTCAAGAATATGGCAAAAAAGCATTCCACGGAATTTGTGAGCGCTATTTAAAGGAAAAGGATGGCCGCTTGAGTCTTGGCGGAATCTGTCTGGTAGCAGGCCTTGGCGGACCACAGATGCGCGATGGCACCTATGAATATTATATGTCGGAACCAGTCGTAGAGGACGATGCAAAGGGTGTTGGTCCGTTCTTGTTAGCGTACACAGAAATTCGCAGACTGGATGACTGAGAAACATCTGTTTCCAATTTTGGAAACAAATTGAAAAGAATGAAATGAAACTGAAATGAAATGAAACTGAAGTGAAAAGAAAACGGAAGTGAATCATTTATCTGGTATTTCGCTATTGACAAAACCGTGGATGTTTATTAT
>CAVFYJ010000076.1:13286-17369 GCA_963626545.1 Acetatifactor sp.
CATAAATTAGAAATAAAAAAATAGAAAAGGACGGTAAATAAACAAAAGAAAAAGGGGTATTTGCCGAGTGGAAGGTTTTTATGAACAACAATGAAGTAATGATTGTAGATGAAGACAAAGACGAAGTAACCATCGACTTTCTAGAAATTTTTCATGCAATCGCAAAAAAATGGTACATTGTACTGTTAGTAACCATTGTATTAGCTGGCGTATTGGGAGCATACGGACAGTTTGTTGTAAGTGATGCCTATCAGTCAGAGGCATCGATGTGTATTATTGATAGCAATAAAGAAGTGTCAATGTCTGATTTACAGGTAGGATCTGCTCTTACAAATGATTACGAAGGAATTATTAGGAGCCGTGTAGTTCTTACAAAAGTAATATCAAACCTAAAGTTAGATATGGAGTACAAAGAACTGTATAATATGGTTTCGGTAGATAACCCAGATAGTACCAGAATCATTAAAGTAAAGGTAATTGCAGAGGATCAGAGAGAAGCAGTTGACATTGCAAATGAAGTTCTCAAGGTAAGTATTGATCAGATTCCACAGGTATTAGGAAGTGCAGAGCCAACCGTACTTGATCAGGCTGAAATCGAATTTGCAGTGAATACACGCCATTCTGTTTTCTTTTATGCAGCAATTGGAGCAGTAATTGGATTATTTTTATCCTGTGGTATCATTGCACTGCTTGTAATCACCAATACAGCTGTAAAAACAGATGAGGATGTTCAGAAGTGTACTGGTTTGTCTGTATTAGGTGCAATTCCGGATTACAAAAATGGAAAAAAGCAGAAAAAGATTTTGTGGCCAGAGGAACTGCCGTTCTCTGCATCTGAGGCCATTTATCAGCTGCGTACTGGAATCCTTTATAGCAGCAAGGATGTAAAGACAATTGCCATTACCAGTGCATACGAGAATCAGGGTAAGTCATTTGTATCGTTCCATTTGGCATATAGCTTATCTCAGGTAGGAAAGAAGGTACTTATTGTCGATACCGATATGAGAAAGTCTGTACTGCAGAGACGTCTGGGATTAGACGGAATTAAGTTAGGTCTTTCTGAGTATCTTTCCGGAAATGCCGAGATTGGTCAGATTATTTACGATGTAGGAATTCCGAACCTGCATGTTCTGTTTAGTGGAAAGCTAGTGCCGAACGCATCCGCTTTGTTATCAGCAAAATGGTTAGAGAACCTTTGTGAAGAAGTTAGAGATTCCTATGACTATATTATCTTTGATACCCCGCCAATTTGTGTAGTAGGTGATGCAGCCATTGTGGCTTCTATGTGTGATGGAGCACTTCTTGTTGTTGAAAATGGTGTTACCAAGAAAAAGATTTTGGCACAGATGAAGTCTGAGATGGATAAGGTAGGGGCAAATGTCTTAGGCGTTGTTCAGAACATGGTAGGAAGCAAGAAGGATTCCAGTTACTATGGAAAGAAAAAATATGGCTACTATTATTATGGAAATTCTGATAATAAAAAGAAGTAATCATGTCCGAATACCAGCATATAGCGCATGGTTTTGGCCCGATTTATGATGACAATTCAAAAAATTTAATTTTAGGAATCTGGGCGGATGCCATAAAAAAAGTAGAATGGTAGAAAAAAACTATTGTCAATTTCAAAAAGCCGTGGTAGAATAGCACCTGAGATTCAAAGGCAATGACGGAAAGAGTAATACAGAGGAAACATCCAGAGAGAATCGTGTATGGTGGAAGCGATTTATGGGAATCCTGTATGAAGACCATTCCTGAGCTGCGCGCAGAAGAAGTCAATGTGCAATGGAAACCAGATATTGAATTTAATCAATTCGATCACCTCAATTGGTCTGGGGAAATTTGAAACAAGGCTTCGAAGCGTCGCCGTGCTGCTGCGTTATAAGCAAAGAGTGAAAGATAAGGTGGAACCGTGCATTAGCACCCTTAGGTATGTCATATACCTATGGGTGTTTTTTTATTTGAAGCAGACAGAAGAAAGTTTGTTTGTTCCAAGAAAGCTTGTTTTATCTACTGTCACCAATGGAAAACAAATGTCGAAAAGACAAGAAAAAAGAATCGAAAAGAATCGATAAGAAGCAAGAGGAGATCAAAATGGTAAACTTTAAAGAAGATGAAGCGTTAAACACACTGAATCATTCCTGCGCACATCTGATGGCACAGGCAATCCGTCACCTGTATCCACAGGCAAAGTTCTGGGTAGGACCGGTTGTTGCAGAAGGTTTCTACTATGATGTTGATTTTGGCGATCATGCATTCAAGGAAGAGGACATGGCTGCAATCGAGAAGGAAATGAAGAAGATTGCAAAGAGAGGCTTCAAGATTGTCCGCAAGGAGATTTCTAAGGAAGAAGCAATGGAGATGTTCAAGGATGATGAGTACAAGCTGGATCTGATTTCCAACCTGGAAGATGGAACCATTTCCTGCTATGAGCAGGGTGATTTCACCGATCTGTGTCGTGGTCCTCACGTTGACAACGTAAAACTTTGCCGTTACTTCAAGCTGTTAAAGCATTCTGGCGCTTACTGGAAAGGTGATAAGAACAACAAGGTTCTGCAGAGAATCTACGGTGTATGTTTCCCAACAGCAGAAGAACTTGAGGAGCACTTAAAACTTCTTGAGGAGGCAAAGGAGAGAGATCACAGAAAGATCGGTAAGGATATGAACCTGTTCATGGTAGACGATCTGGTAGGCCGTGGTCTTCCGATGTTCCTTCCAAAGGGTTATGTCATCTGGCAGGAGTTAGAGAACTACATCAAGGAGAAGGAGAGAAAGCTTGGCTATCTGCACGTAATGACTCCTTGTGTTGGTACTGTAAATCTGTACAAGACCTCCGGTCACTGGGATCACTACAAGGAGAACATGTTCCCTGCAATGGAAGTCGATGGTGAGTCCTTCGTTCTTCGTCCGATGAACTGCCCACACCACATGATGATCTATGCAAACCGTATGCATTCCTACAAGGATCTGCCGATCCGTATCGGTGAGATCGCTCATGACTTCCGTTATGAGTCCAGTGGTACCTTAAAGGGTATCGAGAGAGGACGTCATTTCTGCCAGAACGATGCCCATCTGTTTGTAACACCAGAGCAGATTAAGGATGAGTTCTCCAGAGTTGTTGATCTGATCTTCAGCACTTACAAGGATTTCGGTATTACCGATTATCGCTGCGTTCTGTCTCTTAGAGACCCAGAGAATAAGACAAAGTATCATGATGACGATGAGATGTGGAATAAGGCAGAAAACGCTCTTAGAGACGTTATGAATGACCTTGGAATCGAGTACACTGAAGAGATCGGTGAGGCTGCATTCTACGGCCCGAAGCTGGATGTAAATGTAAAGCCGGCTGTAGGAAATGAGTATACATTGTCTACCTGCCAGCTTGACTTCTGTCTGCCAGCAAAGTTCCAGTTAACTTATATCGACAAGGATGGCGAGAAGAAGACTCCTGTTGTTCTGCATAGAGCAATTCTTGGATCTCTTGATCGTTTCATGGCTTATATCCTTGAGGAGACAAAGGGAAATCTGCCGACATGGCTGGCTCCAGTTCAGGTAAAGGTTATGCCTGTTAAGACTGATAACGAGGAACTGATGGAGTACGCAAGACAGATCTGCGAGAAGCTTGAGGATCGCAATGTCCGCGTTGAGCTTGATGACAGAGCAGAGAAGCTTGGTTATCGTATGCGTGAGGGCCAGGTTCAGAAGGTTCCGTATCTGCTTGTAATTGGATTTAACGAGATGGAGAATCAGTCCGTTTCCTACAGACTGCACGGTGAGATGAACACCACAACTGTTGGACTGGATGAGTTCGTTGAGAAGATCTATGAGGAAATCAAGAACAAGGTAAGATAAGTTAAGATAAGAAAATAGTAAGGTAAGACAAGTTTAGGAATCTGGCGCGGGAATCTTCGGTCATTCAATGACCGAGGATTCCCGCGCCGCTTGCTTTTATCATACCATAAATCTGTTGAAGCGAAGTGGAATCCTATATGAGGGAGCTGATTCAGGATCTTCTTATGGCATGACTGTAAAATGGATTGTCCAGAGAGGAGCTGCCTGTGCTATGCGTATTGTATAGCGCGGACT
>CAVFYJ010000077.1:0-17297 GCA_963626545.1 Acetatifactor sp.
GGTTGTAAACTCATTATACATCGGAAAACCTTGTACGGCAATTTTTTATTTAAAAATATGCAAAGTCTTATGATTCAAAACTTGTAAAGTGGTGTTAGTCTTGCATCATCGGCGCAAATTGTATATACTAAGGGAAACAATATAATGTCTGTACTGCCTGAAGAATAAAATAGAAGGACTCGGGAGACACGGCGAACGAAAGGAATGCTATTTTGCAGAATTTATTATGAAAACGGAAGTTTTAAAGAAAAAGATCTTAGAAGCTCGATCTGTAAAGACTGAAAAGATGATTGCGTGCTGTGATGAGGTCTACGAAATTGCCCAAAAAGAGGACAACCATGAAATTCTTGGCTTTCTATTTTTTTATAAGGGCGAAGCTTACTACATGCACAATCAGATAAAACTGATGTTTGAATGTATGACAAAAGCAATTTCTTATCTGAGCGAAACGAAGCAGTGGGGACTCTTGTCGAGAGCCTACAATATGATGGCAATCACGTCTATTAATAGGGGCAATGCACCTGTTGCCGTGGATTATTATCTGAATGCGCTTACATGTGCGCAGGAACATAATCTGCGTCTTGATGAATGCCGCATTCACATCAATCTGGGCTATCTATATATGCAAAACGAAGTCTATCAGGAAGCTACTGAGCAGTTTATGGCCGCTTATGATATTTATCAAAACAGTCCCGACAGAGAAAAACAGTTAGGACGTCTGATGATGATCTACACCAATCTTGCCAGCTGCTATATGCTGCAAGGAAAACCAGACAACGCAGGCGAATATGTACGCAGACTGAATGAGCAATGCAGACCTTATTTTAAGGATATGGATTATGTCTATGTGGGCTGCATGGAAGCCCGATACTACAACGGCTGTGGAAACATAGAAGCGCGAGATACCATCATTCAGGAAATTCTATATCGACTTGAAAATCCCGATCAGCTTGACGGAGCACTTCCGATTCTTGATTTGTTTGATGATTTGTATTCCCTTTGTGAGCTGACATTTGAGATTGGAAAATATGATATTTGCGCACGAATACTGGAAAAATTAGACTCGGTCATTGAAAACACCGATATCATTAACTTAGAAAGACAGCTGCTAGCGCTCAAGATTCGATATTATAAATTGCAAAATGATGTAGAACGATACAAAAGTGCATCGGTGCGATTCTACGAGCTTATTATGACAATGGAAGAAGAAAGCAAGCATATGATCGCCAACATGATCCGAATCCGAAACTCATTGGAGCAGATGAAGAAGCAAAACGCACTTCTCGTAGAAAAATCAGAGACCGATGCACTCACAGGACTTGCGAACCGCTATCGACTTACCGAGTATTCACAGATGTTAGTGGATGAAGCTTTTGATGAACAGGTTCCGTATGCAATTGAAATTTTGGATATCGACCATTTTAAGGAATACAATGATAATTACGGTCATCAAGCTGGGGATGCCTGTATCAAGCAGGTAGCCGATCAGCTGATTGCGATGCAAAACAACCATACTTTCTGCGCGAGGTATGGCGGAGACGAATTTATCATTATCTACAAAGGTCTTTCAAGAGATGAGATTCTTGCCAAAGCAAAGAACCTCAAAGAGAATATTATCGAATTGGCAATTAAACACGAATATTCCTCAATTGCACCCGTTGTAACGATATCACAGGGAATCTGTGTTTCCATTCCGACAAAGGTCAACCGTAGCTGGGATTTTCTGCATGAAGCAGACAATTACCTGTACAAAGTCAAGAAGAATCATCGAAACGCCATAGCGATTGGTGATTTCGAGGAAATGGACAATACAATTTGGTAAGGAAAAACCAGCGGGAGCAACTCTCGCTGGTTTTTCCTAGTTATTCCTACTTGTTTCTAATTATTTCTGCTTATTTCCAAGTATCCCTTATTATTCCTTATTTGTTTTCTTTTTTCTGATTTGCCAGATATCCAATACAGCTGTGAGCCGCCACATTTCCTTCTCCGACAGCCTTTGTATACTGATACGGACGTCCTGTGCAATCTCCTGCCGCAAAGCATCCTGCCAGATTGGTCTGCTGTGCCCGGTCAACTACAATATGTCCGCCTTCTACCGAAAGACTCGGAACAAGGGTGGCCGGTGCAATTGCATTGCGAAGGCAAAACAGTCCATCTACAGCTACAGTCTCACCATCGCGCAGTGTGATACTCTCGACCTTTTTCTCTCCGTTTACTGTCTTTGGCATATTTCATGCTGATAGCGAATCCTGCTGACAACGCGAAGCAACTCCTCCTGCGACATCGGAAGCATAAAGAAATCAAACGCCCCGCAATGCATTGCAAGATAGGCTCCCCCCTGGTCTTTGCCAAACAAGATTGTCATTCGATCTGGGACCTGGTGTGCCCAAAGATTACATAAAAATGTCGCATCGCCAGATCTGGCAGCATCGCCCGCTTCAATATCTGCAAATACCACATCCACTGGATGCGTATCCACAAACTCGGTTGCTTCCACAATATCAGAAAACGAGCCAACGCACTCAAACATTTTATAAACTTCCAGCATTTCTTTCAGCTCAAATCGAATCAAATCTTCCATTTCCAACAGGACGTATTGAATCTTCATGCATTTGTTACCTTTCCTATTTCGCATTCTTGTTTTGCATTCTTATTTTGCTTTCCTGTATCATAGCAAAAATCCGTATGAAAAGGCAACCATTCACACGGATTTTTCAATGTTTTATTCTTTTCGCAAACAGGATTTACATGAACGGTAACTATTTTATCGTACTATTTCTCAGTTCCAAACGCATGGTACACATCAAGAAGTTCATTCAGATCGCCTGTGTAATTCGTTGTCCAGAGTCCAAACGATCCCTGCCTTGTCAGACTCATCATATTACCGCTTCCCCACAGATTGATCATGCCGCTTTCCAACATTTCTTCATATGCCTTCTGTTCCGCAGATCCTTCTTCCAGATTTTCTACATCCCACCAGCACAAATCCAGATCTCCGTACTGCCTTGCTTCTGTCGCAATACCACCTGACAACTCCCCATACTCTAGTGTTTTCAGCATACCCTTTTCATACAAATATTGCGCCAAATCGTCAATCGTAAGATTCCAAATCGGGCTGTCCTCTGTGATACCGTACTCTTCCTGACTAAGCCCCGATGACGGTTCCGTAAAATCCTTTGACAATGCTACATAGCCTGTCATTCCGGCAAACAGCAGCACGAGAAACGCAAAAAAGGCAATTGAAAATTTTTTAATTTAAATTTGAATTGTCTTTGTCCAGCCTTGTGCTGCCTTTACCGTTACTGTGCCATCCGCAACATCTTCTTGCATCTCTACAATGACCTGCAATTTTCCATGGAATGTGCTGCGAACTGCACTTCCTGGAATTGTATGATCAGATGGATTTCCATTTGAAGTTCCAAGAATTCTGCCACCAGTTACGCAGACGCAAATCTCCTGATCGTCATCGGTTACTTCCCGATGCATTTCATCCACAACCTGCACATCAAGAATTCGTAAATTTCCATCGGAATATGCCGTATTTAATTGAAGATCAACTGCCTTACCAGTTTGCATCAAATGTTCTTCCATGCACTTCTTTCCATCCTGATAACCATATGCAGTCAGCTCTCCCGGCTCAAAGGAAACCTGTTCCCAGACAAGATAGCCATCTTCTTCCATTTTCTTTTTTCCAATACTGCGGCCATTGACAAACAACTCGATCTCCTCGCAGTTTGAAAAGACATGCATATCTTTCTTTTCCCCTGGAATTCCCTTCCATTCTGGGAAAACATGGAGCACCTTTTCGTCTGACCACCATGCTTTGTAATAATAGTAGAAATCTTTTGGATAGCCACACAAATCCATCGTGCCAAACTGGGAACTGATTGCTGGCCATGCAAATGGGCTCGGCTCTCCATAATAATCAAAGCCAGTCCAGATAAATAGGCCGCTCACCCAATCAGGGCGACACACATGCCACTGTCTCGCACCCTGCATATAGGAATCTGCCGTTTTATCCGTGATTGCAAGATGACACACCTCTCGATTTGTCTCTGAGCAGCCTCTTGTCGATTTAAAGGTTCCCTGTTCTGTGCAAATGAATGGCTTATCCGGGTACAATTTATGGAAGGTCTCCCAGCGGATATCCTGATAATTAAAACCAGCGACATCCAGTTTTGTGAAAATCCCTTCTAGCAATGTATGATCTTCAATCGGTTTTCTATTTTTCAGATCCCACATCACAAGCGCCATTGTTACAGGCGTATGTGGATCCAGGCTTCGAATATGCTCTATCATTGTCTGGGCAATTCTTCCGCCCTGAGGAATTGCCTGAGACTGCGCTTCCTCATTTCCTATTGAATATAAGATTACACTTGGATGATTGCGATCTCGCTTTACCATGCATTCCAACTGTTCCAGATCGCCTTTTTCGCTGGACAAGAGTCGATTTTCATCCATGACCAGCATTCCCTCTTCATCACAGATATCTAATAGTTCTGGCGCTGGCGGATAATGAGAGGTTCTGTACGCATTTACGCCCATTTCCTTAAGCTTTTTGATTCGATAGCGATACAGTTCATCCGGCATTGCTGTTCCAACACCACCGTGGTTCTGATGACAGCACACGCCCTTTATCTTCGTTTGTACGCCATTTAAAAGAAAGCCTTTGTTTGCATCAAAACGAATCTCTCTAACTCCAAACCGGATTTTTACGCAATCTTTTTCTTCTCCTGCACAAATCAGCGTCAGCACTGCCGTATATAAATATGGGTTGGAAACATCCCACAGTTTTACAGCGTCCATCTTCAGTTCTGCTCGAACACGATTATCGGTAATCGCAATCTCGGTATCTTCTCCGCTTGGATTTCCATCCATATCCTGTATCGAGATCTTTAAAACACCCTGTTTTTCACTTGTTTTTTGCTCCAGCGCTTTCTGATCATCTGCCGACAGCCCCCATAACTTGCTCGATGGAAATCCCTGTGCTGTTGCTTCTACGGTAACTACACAACTCTTATTTTCCAAATCCACCTGAGTCCACACATATGGGTCCTCCAAATGTTCCTCCTGCGTTATAAGAAGATACGCATGGCGATAAATTCCTCCGCCCTCGTAAAACCAGCCTTCACTTTCTCTGGCATCTGCTTTTACGCTAAGCACGTTATCTGCTCCGTATTCGGCAATATCCGTGATGTCCCACACCTGCTGTTTGTAACCACTTCGCTCCGATCCCGCTAAGAAATCATTGAGCCATACCATGCTGTTTCGATAAATGCCTTCAAACACCAGATAAATTTTCTTACCCTTGAGTTCTTCTTCCAAATAGAAATGTCTTCTGTACCAGCCTACATTTCGCTGAAATGATCCCGCTGTTGTATGCATATTATTTACATTTTCCATTGCTGGAATTGCATTGTCATCTCCAAACTCTTTCTCATTGTACGGGCTTGGCTGAGTCTCTATCACAAAATCATGTGGCAGATCTACATTTTTCCAGCTCTGATCATCGAACGTTTTGCTCTCTGATCCCTGATTCCAAGAACCAGATTTTCCCCACGCCCAACGATTTCGTATGCACACAATGTCTCCATAGTGGAATTTCCACCCATGATCCAAGTCTCTTCGCTCTCTTCCCATATCCATAACCATTCCTTTCTGCATTCCTTTCTGCCATCTGCATTTATCTGCATTTTCAGGTCGATTATTCTTTGATTATTCTTTGATTATCCTTTGACTGCTCCTACCATAATTCCCTTTGTAAAATACTTTTGTGCAAATGGATAAAACAGCATAATTGGTATTACTACAAAAGCAGTTAACGTCAATCGAATACTAGTCGGTGTAACAGAGGATGCCGCAAGCTGGCTATCATCTGTAATTTGAGTTGACTGCGCCTGAATTTGATTAATCAGTTCATATAGAAGGAACTGCATCGTGTACAATCCAGGTCTTGTAATGTAAAGCTTTGTCGTAAAGAAATCGTTCCAATGTCCTACCGCACAAAACAAGGCTACAGTAGCAAGAATCGGTTTCTGAAGTGGAAGTACAATTCGGAACAAGCGTGTCAAATAGCCTGCACCATCCAAATATGCGGACTCCTCCAGATCCGGCGGAATCGCCTCGATTGAAGTCTTAATCAATACCATGTTGTAGACCGATACCATTCCAGGTATCACATAAATCCAAAAGGTATTCAGCAAATGCAGCATCTTATTATTCAAATATACCGGAATCATTCCTGCTGAAAAATACATGGTTGCCACACACAGACGATACCAGAATTTTTTTCCCCACATTTCATTTTTTGTGAAAAAGTATGCCGTATAAGCGGTTGCAAATACTCCTAATGTCGTTCCGATGATGGTTCTTCCCAGCGTAATCATTACCGAATTGCCCAAATTTTGTACACTGAGAATTGTCTTATAATTTTCAAAATGAATTCCTACTGGATAAAAAGTGATTGCTCCTACTTCTACCATCTGGTTATCACTGATCGTACAGATCAGCAGATAATAAAACGGATACGCACAAATCAGGGCGAACAATGTAAATACAATTCCAAAGATTACATTATACCAGATATCCGCTTTGCTCATGCGCACTCTTTTCCCTGTCCTGTTTTTACCTCTGCTCATGTCAGTCCTCTTTTCTACTTTGTTACAGCCCTTCTTTGTCGCTGTCCACTAGAATACGCTTGTTCCTCTTACTTTTTTGGAAGCATAATTTGCTGTAGAAAACAGTAGCAATGCTACAACTGATTTCATAATTCCAACTGCCACGCTGTATGAGATCTGTCCATTTCCTATACCAAGATTGTAGACATATAAATCCAGCACTTCAATATATTCCTTATTAAGCGAATTTCCGAATGCTAAAAATTGATCTACTCCGTTATTTAGGAAATTTCCAATGCTCATAATCAGCAGTACAAAATAGGTAGGAATAAGCTGTGGAATCGTTATGTACCAGATTTTCTGCCATCTTCCCGCTCCATCAACTTCTGCCGCTTCATAGATTTCCTGATCCAAGCCTGCAATCGCTGCAAAATAAATGATTGCGCTCCATCCCAGACCCTTCCACTGCTGCAGCAATACCTGTGTAAACCATACGTGCTTATCGGAATTCAAAATAGTGATCGGTGTATCAATCCATCCCCATTTCATCAATACGGTATTAAGCAGACCATTATATCCGAAAATACCCATGGCGAGTGACAACATAATAACCCATCCAATAAAATTAGGAAGCGTCGTCACCGTCTGCACCAGATTCTTAAAGCGCCTCGATTTCATTTCGCTCAGACAGATTGCGAACAACATTGGAAGCGGTGAAAATACGTATCCCAAAAGATGGATTCCGAATGTATTTCGCAATACCCGGATCAGGTTTGCACGCATAACTTTGTTTCCAAACAATTCTTGAAAATACTGCCATCCCACAAATTTGCATTCAAACACTGATTTTCCGGGTTTGTACTGAAAGAACGCAAATGACCAACCCCACAAAGGAAGATAATGGAACAGAAAAACCAGAATAATGCCTGGAAGTGCTAACAAAAATACTTTATATCCCAGAATTTTTTTTGCTTTTGTTTTTGGCTGTCTCTTTCCCGTTTTCGTCACAATACGCCTCCCATTTTTTCCTGTTATTTCATGACTTCATCACGCTTTTCGATTGCCTGATCAATGTCATCAAGTCTCCACTGCATCAAATCATCTGCACCAAGATCCTTACAGTCTTCTACCAACTTTTCCCATATGCTGTTAAACTCATCCTCGTTTTCTGCATATACCATTTTCCAGCTGGCATCGACTACCTTATCCTTGATTGTGCTCATTGTTAATTTCATGGATTCATCCGGTGTGCTCAAAAAGTTTGTAATATAGTCATATTTGCTCTCAGAAACCAAAACATTATTCTTTTCGATCAAATCCTGCCAACTATCATATCCTGTTGTCTTTTTCCAAACACGATATGCTTCATTGTCACTTGTAATCTTCTTTTCTTCAAGCCAGCCAGTATGCACTGCCATAACCGAATTCCCATCTCCATCGACATAAGTAGTCTTGGCACCTGATGAAAGAATCCATCCGGTATTCCATAAATATGCCTGCTCTCCATTGTCGTAAAAATATCCTTGTCCCGATGATGCACTGTAATAATCTTTTGCTTTCTGTGTCAGTGTCAATACATTACCGTTGATCTGATACATGTCACCTTCTGGTCCAGCATTGCCCAAAACCTGCGCATCCGGATCTGCCATCATGTCTATAAATTTCAAACATGCATCCAGATTCTTTGTATCTGCATTGATTACAAGATACTCATTCGCATTTCCAAATATGGAATTTCCATTCAAATAATACTGTGTTCCCGGAATCCAGTACTCATAGAATGTGCTGCGCCATCCCGGCTGTGTACCTGCTCCAAACATTCTTGTCTTTTTTCCTGCTGTTGAACGATCGGTATTGATACTGTCTGGATCAAGCACACCTGCCTGCATACAGTCAAAATAAAACTTTAATCCCTGATAATACAAGCTATTCTCATCAAGAATTGACTGGCATGTTCCATTGATCATATCCTGTTCAATCAAATATGGAAGCTGTGTTTCACTGTGGCCATGCCATCTCATCCATGTGATGATATTTCCCCAATATTCCGTATCCGAACCAGAATTTAAAACCGTTCCCCATGTTTTGCTTCCTGTTTCCTCATCGGTTGGATAGGCTTCCATCATCTGCTTTGCTACTTCAATTAAATCATCATAATTGTTAATTTCCGGTGCGCCAATCTGCTCATATATCTTCCAATTCAGTTTAACTGTATTACGGTCCGCTGAATCGTAATAATCGCCGCCACCTACTCCTGTAGGCATTGCATATAATTTTCCGGTATCGTTGCTTCTATATTCTCTTACGAAATTGAGTGCTGGTTCCAGACCATTATCTGCAATCGCAGCCTGCACATGTGGCAGATCATCCAGGTAATCATCCAATTCCAATACCATACCCGCATCAATCATTGTCTCCAGATTTTCTGCACTTACATGCATGATATCTGGCAGATCGCCACTGGCAAGAATGGCATTTGTTTTTTCATCCGAATACGCCCAGATGTCAACTGCAAGTCCCTGACTGGCAAAAAAGTCACCCAGATAACCAGAAACCGTTCCACTTGTCACGTTTGCATTCATCGGATACATGGAAATTGTCACCGGATTTTCACTATGCTCCTGCTCAAATGCTGCTATATCAAACGTTCCTCCCTCACTGTCTGCAAATACGGCTGTCTGGGAAAGCATTCCCATTGCGATCGTTCCCGCTGTTACCATTGCGCATCTTCTCTTCCAATTTCTTTGTTTCATTCTCTTTACCTCCATTTGTTTTTTTACTCCGTTTTCAGTTCTTTGAACTTCTGTCTTTATCATACCGTTTCCTTTTTTATCTGTATATACAAAAAATTTCGAATCGTTTTGATAATTTAGGCTTTGTCCATTCAACGCCCTTTACTTTTCTTTTGGCGCTCACTATAATAAATTTAAATTTATTTTGTATCACAATATAGCTGTCTTATCCAACCATCGACAGCAGGGGAGGTCCTATGTTTCAAGTTTTATTATGCGATGATGAACCATCTGTTACTCAATTTTTAAAAGAAAATGTCCCTTGGGAAACGCTCGGAATCCGTAAAGTTTATGTAGCATCCAATGGAAAAGAGGCCTTGAATTTTCTGGCAGAAACAACGGTTGACCTTTTAATCACCGATATTCGCATGCCACATATGGATGGCCTGACGCTTCTTGAACAGGTACGTACACGTTACCCAGAGATTCACTGTATTTTGCTTACCGCCTATGGCGAATTTGAATATGCCCGTACTGCATTTCTTCTGGGTGTAGACAATTATCTGCTTAAGCCAATTCAACTTTCTGAACTTACTGCGACAATCGAAAATACAGTGGAAAATATTTTTGTCAAACGAAAAAATGAGTCCGCACTGTTCCGTGAAAATATTTTACGCCGTTGGCTAACGGGAACCATCGGTGAAGCGGAATTAGGGGAGCGCACCAGTCTGCTTGATGATATCAATATTTATCAGGCGTCTTATTGTGCTGTCTGCTTAACAAAAACAACTTCCAATGTGTCCCTTTCTGTTTTTGCAGAAAAAACTCGTCAGCTACTTTCTCCTGAATATGACTGTCAAAATGTATGGGACAACAAAAATCATCATGTACTGATCATCGGTGGGCATTCTATCAACCGTGAGCAGATTGCACGTTGTCTGGAAATGCCGATTGACTCTTCCTGTATCTACGCTGCAATCGGCGTATCCGTAGAACAATGTATGAATTTATCTCATAGCTTTCAGTCTGCACTTACCTGTGTGGACAGCCTTTCGACGGGAAAAGAAACGGATTCTCACGTTTATATTGTTCCAATGAGAGATTCTAGTTGCCTTCCGACACCGACAACGCTACGCCTTCCAGCCTGGGAATCACTCAGTCCCATTGTTCAAAAAGCACTCAATTATATTCATACCGAATATGCAAATGGTGTTTCCATCAAAGAATTTTGTGCCGGTCACGCTGTTACAACTGCGTATCTTGGTTATCTTTTTAAAAAGGAAACCGGTATTTTCTTCAACACCTATGTAAACAATTATCGACTTGAAAAAGCGGCTGACCGTTTAACCCAGACACTGGACAAAATAAATACAATCGCTGAAAAAACTGGTTTTTCCTCACCAAGTTATTTCATAACATCCTTTAAAAAATATATGGGTGTCTCTCCGCAAAAATATAGAGAATTGCATGAGCAATAACAAAAGAAAGGATTTTCATTTATGAAGCTTCAAAAAAAGAAAAATTCTTCTGAGGGAAGTTCAAAAAAAAATGTGCGTGGCCTCTTTTTATGCAGTACTTTGATTTTCACCGTTCTTCTTTTTATTTTTAGCTCCATGGCTGTTTATTTCTCGTGTAGTGATAAGCGGGGACGAATTGTCTCTTCCATGGATACCATTAATACCTACGTCAGTCAGGAATATGAAAGCATTACTCATAATTTCTGGCAAACCTACATGCCATTTTATGAAGATACGGAAAATGTTGCTCTTATGCAATCGTATTTTCTCTCAGACAGAGACTTTTCACCAATTAAGCTGCGGCAACTCAGCAATCTTCTGAAAAAAATCTGCCTGAGAGATGATCGCATCCTTTGGACCGCCCTGTATGCGCCATCTGCTGCCATTAATTATATCCAATTTGCCAGTGAAGACACGATTTCTGAGCTGCCTGTCGATTTTCCATATCTCGCCGCTCTGCAAAACAAACAAAAAACGATGGAAATTTATTCCTTCAAAAGCGTTTCTTCCGGTTCACAGCAAATGGAATCCTTTGCAATCAGCGGTGGACTTCCTTTTGGCATGAATGGTGGAAGCATTCTGATTGGCTATCGCACCTCGTCACTCGAACAGGCTTCCTATCTTTTTCCAAATCATGTTACTACAATGCGTTATTATATCGTATCAAAAGGACAGGTTATTTTTCATTCTGACCGCACTCTTTTGCATGCTTTTGATCGTTCCGAAGATGCAGCCAATGAAATAACCGATATCTATATTCCTGACCACGCTTTTGAAGGCGTAATTCAAGTAAATGGTCATCGTCAATATGTGAAAGCCATCCAGGCAGGAAACAATACTTCATTTGTTGTATGTGCTGTGGATGATGCTGATTTACTACGTGCCATCCACCGGCACACTCCTTTACTAATCGGTCTCTTCGCCGCATTCTTTGCTTTTTCAATCTATCTAAGCCATTACATTCAAAAGCAGGTGACAAAGGAGGCCGCAATCATCCGCGAGGGACTTACGATTCTTGCCGACAATCATTTGGATTATCGCCTTCCGACCGATTTTCATCAGGCCGGCTTTCCTGAGATTGCACAGGACATTAACCTCATGGGTTCGAAGTTAAATGAAAGCATTAAAAAAGCATATTATTTTGAATTAAAACAAAAGGATGCGGAAATGGCGGAATTGCAGGCAACTTTTAACCCCCATTTTCTCTACAATACACTTGAAATGCTGCGAAATAAATGCTTCAGCAATGGCGATGAAGAAACAGCCGAGCTAATTGCCAGCCTTGCCTCCATCTTCCGCGGTTTTATTGGAGCAAAAACATTTGTGTCATTTCCAGAAGAACTCGCTTTCAGCAAAAAATACCTTTCGCTGTTAGCCGCTCGTTACGGAGATACGGTACAATTTCATTATGACTTTGATTCCGCCTTAATGAAATACGGTATTATACGCAATGTTTTTCAGCTGTTAATTGAAAACTACTTCGTCCATGGCTTTGATACTGCAAGAACGGATAACCGAATTGATTTTATCGGTTACCCGTCCCATGAAAATGATGATGATCTTATTCTTTGTGTCCGCGACAATGGCTTCGGAATGACGAAACAAGGCATTAACGCTTTGAATCTTGCGATTGAACAGCCAATCCGCCACACAAAGGAAAACTTCGGACTAAAAAATCTCAATCAGCGATTAAAGCTTTTTTATGGCTCTGATTATGGCCTTCACATAGAAGCAAACGAAGCTGGCGGCGTTTCTGTATGGATTCGAATTCGGAAGATGACCGTAGCCGAATACGAGCAATCCGTCCAGCAGCGTGATCGTAACCGCTAATTTTATCATGCCTTGTGATAGGTATCAACATCGGCATTTTCTAAGAATTCATCCATTTGCTTCCTTGTTTTTGGAAGAAACTTTCTTAAAAATTCCAATGCGACAATCATATTTAGGCTCCACTGTGCTGCATAATTGGTTTTGATCCATGGAATTTCAAAAAGCACCTTTCCTTGCGCTTCGCTTCCTGCTTTGTTGCATACTGCATATGGGATTGATGCAAAACCGGTATTGTCCTTCGGTTTTGCTAACGATCCCAGCAGTTGCTTCCATACATGATCAGCTAGCTGTCTGTTTTCCTCGCTCAATTTTTTATTTTCTTGTTCCTGCATTATTCCACCTGCCGCAGAATAGGCAGCAAGCGCAGCCGCAAAATATGGAAAGGCAAAACTACGTCGGAAAATTTGCCCATTTGTTTCTTCTTTTTTCTGCTGTGGGCTCAACATATAGAACCGGCCATACCAGATCAACATTTTCTTTAATGTTTCTTCCTCCAGCTGATCCGCCAATTCCATCCAAACTTCACTTCCACCCATACATACCTGAAGATGCATACCCGTCTCTTCATTTTCTCCCAGATACGTCAACGCTCCTGTTTGCGTATCATATTCGTATTCCGGTCCGGATGCAAGTCCAAATGGTGTCTTCTCAAGATCCGATATTCCCTGCTTAATTTTATTCAAATAATAACGATCCAGGGTTCTCTCATACTGAGTCATCCAGTCGGACAAAAGAGAGGTCCAGTCTGGGCCGCTTCTTAGCTTCCATTCCGGGCTGACGCTTCCATCTGGATTTTTGCTGTGATAATGCTTCAAATTTACCATGGACTGATCTGCGTCCTTTGCATCTTCCATCGTATCTCCGATTCTTTGATCGCCCGTCAGATAATAGTAAAAACGATGATGACCTGCCATTGAAATCCGTGGTTCCTTGCAGGCGCATCCCCAATGGCGTACATTATGTCGACTGCCAATTCCCTTCATCTCGCCAAAATGATAGAAATCAACCTCCGAACAGTGACGGCTCATCTTCTCTGCCAACGTAAATATTTTTTCGTCTCCTGTTCTCATAAACTGCAGCCACAGCCAGTAGGTTGGTACCAATTCCGTATTCTGCCATGCAAAGCCACCCGTATCATATTTCCAGCAATGTCTTATCGGATCATACGTGTGCATAAAGTCCCCATAGTCAAACAATCCATACCAGTTTCTGTTTTCCACTTCGTTCTGATAAAAATTTACAATGGTCGATAACTGCTTTTCAATCCACTTTTCTACCTCTGTATCCTGCGTTGGCAAGCTCCAATAGCCAAATGCTTTTTTCCTATGATAGTATTCTGGTGTTCCCACAAAAACAGCCGGTTTTTGAACCTGATTGGTAAAGGCACGCAGCTGTTTTTCCTTCACTTCATGGTAGGTCAAAGAGCTGTGCGATCGGGCTATGATCCGAAAATCTACATTCTACAAACACTTTGCCGACAAATACGAGCTACTGACCTTTCTTGTAAAGGAAGTCATCGAGCAGTACAACACACGGATCAGTCAGGAAGCTCCTTCCGAAAACCCAGAGTAACGGTAACGGGCAACACAAAAAATGTGCTCGCTCTGATAAAGTTCTAAACTGGTGCAAAAAAGCTGATTGGTGTTCTGCCAGTCAGCCTTTTTCTAACGTCTTATATTTCTATTTTACGTCTCATGCTTTTCTCTTATTTGCATCTTACTTTGCTTCCTCAAAAATCGGATCCAGAATCGTCGCGATTGATTTTATATCAATTGGTTTCACAATATGACCATTCATGCCACACTCAAATGCCTTTCTTCGATCCTCATCAAAGGCATTTGCTGTCATTGCAACGATCGGAATATTCGCTTTTTTATTGTTTGCAAGGGTACGAATTTCCTTTGTCGCCGTATAACCATCCATTCTCGGCATCTGAATATCCATTAGTACCAGATCATATTGATCCTCAGGTGCCTCATTGATAATCGAAACTGCTTCGATGCCATCCTCAGCACTGTCAATCACCATACCGGTTTCCTCTAAAATCGCTGTTGCAATTTCACGGTTCATCTCATTATCCTCTACGAGAAGAACTCTTCTGCCTCTATAATCATATGAGCGTTTTTTATGTGTTGTGCCTTCTATATTTTCGATATCTTTTGATTTCTCCTCTCCCATCTGAACAGGCTTTGTCAACACACTCTTTAGCTCTGACATGAAAATAGGCTTTGCAACAAAAGCCGTTACACCCGCTTCTCTCGCTTCTTTTTCAAAATCCGCCCAGTCGTATGCTGTCAGTACAATGATCGACACATCTTCTCCAATTACCCGACGGATTCTGCGGACTGTTTCAATTCCATTCATATCCGGCATCAGATAATCCACGACATAGACCTTATACTCATCCTTCAGCTCGGCCGCATCCTGCGCGCGAAGAACAGCCTCCTTACCGGATACCGTCCACTCTGGCCGCATTTCGATACTCCGAAGTATCTTGCAAACACTACGGCAGGTGTCAATATCATCATCAACCACAAGCGCCCTCGCACCTTGCAATTCTTCAATCGGCTGGTGTTTGATTGTTTGATTTGATAAACGAACAGTAAGCGTTACCGTAAACTTAGAGCCCTTTCCTTCCTCACTCTCCACTTCAATCGTGCCACCCATCATTTCAACGATGTTTTTCGTAATGGCCATACCAAGACCCGTTCCCTGAATTCCACTTACAGTAGTAGATTGTTCTCGCGAAAAAGTGTCAAATACATGACCGACAAATTCAGGTGACATTCCAATACCGGTGTCCTTGATTGAAAATTCATAGGTGGTATATCCAGTTGCCACACATGGTTTTTCCACAAGATGGATGATGATATCTCCGCCAACAGGCGTAAACTTGATGGCATTGCCTACGATATTGATCAAAACCTGATTTAGTCGCAGCTTATCGGTTATGACATCCTCATGCTGTACATCCTGCGTATCGATATAGAGATTTAGTTGCTTTGCGTTAATCAACCCTTGAATCATGGTTCGCAAATCATGGAGAAGATCTGGCAGATGTACCGGTTTTTCATCCAGCTTCACACTTCCGCTTTCGATACGGCTCATATCCAGAATGTCATTAATCAAACTTAGCAGATGCGTACTAGATGTATTGATTTTTGCAAGATAATCCTGCACCAGCTCAGTATTGTCGATGTGTGTCTGTGCCAGTGCCGTAAAACCAATAATCGCATTCATCGGTGTTCGGATATCATGCGACATGCTGTTTAAAAACATGGTCTTTGCTTTATTGGCCTGCTGCGCAGCCGTGAGTGCAAGAGAAAGCTGTTCCTGCTGCTCTCTCAGTGCCTCATCCTTTTCCATTTCTGCATTCAATGCACACTGTACTTTCTTTTCTTCCTCTTTTAATTCTTTATTTGTCTGTTCTAGTCGTTCCTGCGTCAAAATCAAATTTTGGCGAATCTCGATCTCTCCCACAAAAAAGGCCATCAATGCTGAAAAGGTTTGCGCATAAGTCTGAAGCGACAAGCCAAAATTCATATATTCATAGGCCGTTGCTCCAGCCATCAGGAAAAAATAAGTCCAGCTCAAAAATTTGAAATTTTTGCTGAATTTACTATGATACTTAATCAGTAGCCAAAGTACAACAAGCAAGGCGGCAATCGGTGCCACATGTGTCAGGCGATAATACGTCCCTCTGCTATATCCATTGTTACTGTCAATGGAATAAAACCAACCAAAATAAAGATTCAGCGTCAGCGCACTGATCGCAACCACCTCAAGCAGCCAATATGCTTTCAATACAAGATCTGGCTTCTCGTTTTTGTTTCTAACCAACTTCCATATAAAGATCGAAAAAACAAGTGAGACAAGATCATTTGAGACAAACGTAATATAATTACTGACTCTTGTTGTCGTTCCCCAGAAAAGACCTGGCATGCCATCAAACGCCCATGAGATCGCATCACTGACAAGTCTGGTGATGCATACGATCATCAAAATTTTTGTAACTCTTTTTTGTTTTAGTTCGCTTCTAAATAAATACATTATGACGCAAAATATTAGTGTAACCCATATTTCACTTGCTGCAAGCTGCACACTTTGCATCGTTCTCCCTCCATTAGCTCCTTTTTATTGCTTTTCTTTCTTTTATTTTTCCATAATTTCCCTCAAAATTTCTTCCAGAAAATTACAGTTTATACGTCTAATTATACTTACTTTCCAGCCGCGGTCAACCTTTATCCAAGAAAATATCACTCAGAAAAATCCCCTCTTTCCCAGACAAACTTATCCAGCAAAGAGGGGATTCCATTCTTTAATAATTTTTATTCGATTCCCTTAACGATATAATCCTGATCCTCAACAGCCTTCTTCAGCACATCGTCAGCTACATCACTGCTCAGTGTAACAACAGCGGTACCTGCCTCGTGGCTGGCAACTGCGCTCTCAACACCATCCAGTGCCTCAAGTGCCTTCTTTACGCGATTCTCGCAGTGTCCACACATCATTCCTTCGATCTTCATTGTCTTTGTCATAGTTTTTATCATTCCTTTCGTTTCGCTCAAGGCACAAACAAGTTATGAAAAATGTTGCGCCCC
>CAVFYJ010000078.1:0-16211 GCA_963626545.1 Acetatifactor sp.
GGCGCTTTCATCTCGGTCATTGAATGGCCGAGGATTCCCGCGCCAGATTCCTAAAACGTTCGGCAATCAGCTTTGCATACTCGCCAAACCATTCGGCAATATCGCGATTTAACCAGCCGCCCTTTTTGTAAAGCTCATACGGCAGCTCCCAGTGATACATGGTAATAAACGGCTCCACTCCGTTTGCAAGAAGCTCATCGATTAAATCGCTGTAAAATTTCACACCGGCCTCATTGACACGTCCTGTTCCTTCTGGAAGCAGACGCGACCAGTCCATGGAAAAACGATACGCCTGAAGGCCCATCTTTTTCATGATTGCGACGTCTTCTTTAAAACGGTGAATATGGTCACAGGCAATGTCACCTGTCTGATTCTCATAGATATGGCCCGGCTCCCGCTCATAAATGTTCCAGATATGGTCGCCCTTGCCGTCATGCGGGTCGCGTCCTTCGATCTGGTAAGCGCTCGCCGCTGTTCCCCATAAAAAGTTCTTTGGAAACTCCATAGATAATCACCATGCCCTTTCTGCGCCCGAACTCATATTTTATTCGTACCCTTCGATGTTCAGGCTGCGAATGTGATGGCAAAGCTCTTTTGCCATCTCCTCTGCCTCTGGAATGCGAAGATGGCCCGGCGTTGCCTTGCCGTTTCGCTGGAATACGCAATGGGAAATCTTTTTATCTGCCATGTCCTGAACGACCTGACTGATTGACATATCCCATCCAATATCATGCTGCAGCAGTGTCGTACAACAGATAATCCACGCATCTGGATAGGTCTGTCTGATTTTCTTTAAAAACTGTTCGTAATGCGCTCTCCAGTTCTGTGCCTTCTCGCCCTCATAATCCTTCTTCATGTAATCGTCTGGGTTTGAATCATTCTGGCCAAATGCAACAATTACAATCTCTGGTGTATACTTTGAGAAATCCCACTTTGTCACAGTGCCATAATCTGGATTGTAGCGCATCTTATCCCAGATTGATTCCATGCCGATGTAATCCGGTGCATGATACCAGCCAGTCTGATCAAGAAGAGCCGCACCGCCCTGTGCGATATCATGCAGCTGCGCGTCAAATGTGCGCGCCATAATCCACGCATAGGAATACCAGCTGTTTGAAAATTCTCCGTTCTGGTCGGTTGGATCAGCCTTACCTATGTAATCAAGCGCCTCTGACACCTCTCCTGCAGAAACAGAATCGCCGTACACTTCGATGCGTCTTGGCGGAAGTGGGGATGCTTTAAAAAGCTCACATTCTTCATCTGCACTCTTGCTATCACTACTATTATCACTACTATTATCATTGCTATTACGATTGTTGATTTCAAAGCCAAGAATCGTAAGCTCATGACAGGCATCCTGACGCTTAAAAATCATGACCTCATGAATCCCATCTGCTGTTTCCTGCAATGGAATCGCAACCTCTGCCTCTCCGTCCTTTGAAAGAAAAACCTTTGTCTGTGCATCACCTTCGACAACGCCCAGATAGTTATCCCAGTAATTATTTTTATTGCGCACGTGAACGGATAAATGCGTTCCTTTGAATCGAATTTTTACAAATGTTCCCGGATATGTCCATACTATAGCAAAAGGATCGCTCCAGTCGATCCTTCCACTATAGATGAGACTGCTGTTGTTTGGCAGTATCTTCATAATTCTTCTTTTTTCCTCACCTTCTATGCATCACAGGTGGACATGCATTTCTTATGCGTTCTTGATTGCTTCCATCAAATCAGACAGCTTCTTTGCAGAATCCTCCAGGCTGGTGCCCTTTACACCTGCATAGAACTTGATCTTCGGCTCGGTACCGGACGGACGAACACAGAACCATGCATCATCCTCCAGCTCGAAGTACAGTACATTTGACTTCGGCAGACCAGTCGGTGTGGTCTCGCCTGTTGCCAGATCGGTGATCACGTCGTTCTTGTAGTCACGCAGACGCAGTACCTTGTATGCGCCAACCTGCTTTGGTGTGTTCTTGCGGTATGCATCCATCATATCCTGCATCTTCTTTGCGCCGTCTGCACCCTTGAAGGTCATGGTGAACAGGTCTTCCTTGTAGTAGCCATACTTGTTGTAGATGTTTAACATCTGATCCCACAGTGTGATGCCCTGAGTCTTGTAGTAAGCAGCAGCCTCGCACAGTGCCATAACAGCAACAACGGCATCCTTATCTCTTGCATGAGTGCCAACCAGGCAGCCATAGCTCTCCTCGAAACCGAATACATACTCGTTGCTTCCGGTCTGCTCGAAGAACTTGATCTGCTCGCCGATGTACTTAAATCCAGTCAGGCACTCGATGAACTTCATGCCGTATTCCTTTGCAACAGCCTGAGCCATGTTGGAGGATACGATTGTGGTAACAAGTGCACCATTCTTCGGCAGAATGCCAAGAGCCTTCTTCTGGGACATCTGATACTCGCAAATTAACATACCAGACATGTTTCCAGTAAATACCTTGTACTCGCCAGTCTTTGTATCCTTTGCATATACACCAAGACGGTCTGCATCTGGGTCAGTTGCCAGAACAAGGTCTGCGTCTACCTTCTTTGCAAGGTCAAGTGCCAGTGCGAATGCCTTCTTGTCCTCTGGGTTCGGATAAGATACGGTCGGGAAGTTTCCATCTGGAAGCTCCTGCTCTGGAACAACCGTTACCTGCTCAAAGCCAAGCTCCTTTAATACGCGGCGTACCGGAATATTTCCAGTTCCGTGAAGTGGCGTATAAACGATCTTTAAGGAGGATGCCATCTGCTTGATTGCCTCTGGATGAAGAACCAGCTTCTTTAATGCCTCCATGTACTTGTCGTCGATCTCTTTTCCGATTACCTCATAGAGTCCGGCAGCCTTTGCTTCCTCGGTGGTCATCTTCTTGATCTCTGCGTAATCCTTGATTGCATTTACTTCGCCGATGATCTGTGCATCCTTTGGAGCGGTGATCTGTGCGCCATCCTCCCAATATACCTTGTAACCATTGTATTCCGGCGGGTTGTGGCTTGCAGTTACGACGATACCTGCGGTGCAGCCCAGAGTACGAAGTGCGAAGGACAGCTCT
This sequence comes from Acetatifactor sp., assembly GCA_963626545.1. Classification (GTDB taxonomy): domain Bacteria; phylum Bacillota; class Clostridia; order Lachnospirales; family Lachnospiraceae; genus Anthropogastromicrobium. Next base: position 3,051 of record CAVFYJ010000078.1, read on the forward strand.
GGTGTTGGGCGCAGACTGTCAAAAATATAAGCCTTGATGCCATTTGCAGCTAATACGCATGCAGCGGTATCTGCAAACTCTGGGGACATACGGCGGGAGTCAAATGCGATTGCAACGCCCTTTGCGGCAGCACCCTGCTTGTTGATGAAGTTTGCAAGACCCTGAGTAGCCTTTCCTACGGTGTAGAAGTTCATACGGTTTGTACCTGCACCGATTACACCACGCAGACCGCCGGTACCAAACTCCAGCTCTCTGTAAAAGCGGTCGAAGATTTCGTCCTCGTTGTCTGCGATTGACTTTAACTCAGTCTTTGTTGCATCATCGAAAATTGGGGATGTGCACCAATACTCATAGCTTTTCTTAATATTCTCGTCCATGTTCCTATCCAATCCTTTCTAAATTAACTTCTCGAATGCGCTGTCAAGTAAACTGAATTGACGCCGAGACAGAAGTTTTACGAGGCAAACGTCTGTAAAACAGCCGGCCGTAAAGCGAAGCGATCAGGCTCGCCGACAAAATCTGTCTGTCGAGGCGTCATTCACTACACTGCCGGGTGATCATTTACGAAACAATCAGCGACACCAGATAAAATGGCCGAACGATATCCTCGGCATCTGTTACTGTGATCTCGAGCCTGTGAACCTTCTTTTCTGCGTGGTGCAGAAGCGGTTTTAAGTACAGGCAATCGCCCCAGTCCTCTGTGAAATTTCCGTCCAGAATCACTGCATGTTCTTCGTCACCGTCGATCACGGCCTTTGCCTTTGGCACCGGCTGCTGTACGGATTTGCGGTACTGAACAGCCAGACAGCTACATTCGATCTCAAAACTAATTTTATCATTTGTATGCGTTGCTGTCCATCCATTTTTGAAAATATCAAGCATTCCTTTTTTCTCAATTGGATCAACCTGAAAGCCTTCCAGAATTGCCGCATTGTCCTGAATCTGAATCAGGCGGCTGTGCTCGTAGGCGTTTGCTGTGAGTGGGGTTGGAAGCGATACGGATGCCGCTGTTTCGGCCTCTGTCTTTGCATTTTTGCCCGCTGTATTCTCAGCCTGAGATTCGGTCTTGGCATTCTCCCCCGCTAATTTTTCTTCTGTTTCTACTTCTGCCTTGATGGATTCAAGAAGCTTGCAGATCTCATCTGCGACGAGGCGATGTCCCTTATCGTTTGGATGCAGGTTATCTGGAGTGATATCGGCGCGCACAATCTCGCCACGCTCTACGTGCGGATAAATTGTATCTTTAATGCTGACATGTGGAATGCCATAGTGCGATGCGATGCGGTTGTGGTAGTCCTGTGCGTTCTTTCCGGTATCGTAAAATACGTTATTTAATACAACGACTGCCGGGGCTGATGGTGCCGTAAGCAGACGGCGAAGTGTTCCCTCGTAGGTCTCTTCAAAAAACTCGTTTGCATCATCGTTGACGGAGAAATCAACGGTCACAAAATCAGGACGATAGCAAAGAACATCCTTCCATGCGCGTGCGCCGCCATAATGGGAGGTTGTTCCACCGATTCCGCCATTTACAAAGGAAAACGTCGCGTTTGGAAATGCCTGCTTCCACCACTCATAAACCAGATATGCATAGCAGGTCTCTGGTGTTGACGAGAGACTTCCCTGTGTGATGGAACCACCCAAAAAGCCAATCACAAGCGATTCGCCGCTTACAGCGCGCTTCATCAGATTTTTCAATCGTGTCATGTTGTCCATACCAATATTCGTTCCTTTCTTGATAAAAAAGACGGCTAGCCACTGAAAACAGGGAAAGTGGCACTGAAGTGCCGCATTTCCCTGTCCCTCTGGCATTGCCGCCTTTATTCTTTGTTATTCTTCTGCTTTGCACTTATTGATATATTCTAAGTTCTTTTTGATCAGGTCACAGCGCTGCTGTACACACAGAACGCTTCTACCCGGATCAGATGGAGTGGAGAATACATAATCAACTAACTTATCCACTGTTGTGGATGCTACGTGAAGTCTTGTATCACTTGCCGCGTAATAAATATAGACATTTCCATCCTTCTCGATTGCGCCGTTTGTGAAGACTACGTTTGATACGTCACCGACTCTCTCCCAGTCTCTCGGTCCGATTAACATGCCGGACGGCTCTGCGATTACCTTAGACGGATCGTCCAGTGCCGTTGCGAATGCATAGATAACGTAGCGAAGTCCTGCTGCGGTATTTCTTACGCCGTGTGCAATGTGAATCCAGCCGCGGTCTGTCTTGATCGGAACCGCACCTGCACCGTTCTTTGCCTCGGTGATGGTGTGATACTTTCTCTTGCTGGTGATGATCTCCTCATCAATTACAGCGTGCTCGATATCCTCACACAGACCAAATCCGATTCCGCCGCCGCTTCCAGTGTCGATAAAGTCATCCATCGGACGAGTGTAGAATGCATATTTGCCATGGATAAATTCTGGATGAAGCACAACATTTCTCTGCTGAGGAGAATGAAGTGTCTTTAAATTGTTCAGACGCTCCCAATGCTTTAAATCCTTGGTGCGCACGATTCCTGCTGCCGCTACAGCTGCGGAAAGATCGTTTGAAGTGGTGTCCTTGCTCTCGGAGCAGAACACACCGTAGATGTAACCGTCTGCATGCTTGGTCAGACGCATATCGTAAACATTGGTCTCATCCGGGCAGATATCCTCGAGTAAAATCGGATAATCCCAGAAACGGAAACCGTCTACCGGAGAATCACTCTCTGCCACACCAAAAAAGGATTTTCTGTCATTTCCCTCGATACGAGCGATCAGATAATACTTTCCATTTAACTCGATTGCACCAGAGTTAAATACGGCATTGACGCCAAGACGCTCCATAAAATATGGATTGGTTTCTGGATTTACATCATATCGCCACTCAACCGGAATATGCTCTCTTGTTAAAACTGGATCGACATAACGATCATAAATACCATTATAAAAATCAGATTTCTGATTCTTCTTTGCAATCAGCTTCTCTACTTTTGCTTTCTCCACATAATACTGCTCATGAAGCTTCATTGTGATCTCCTCCTCTACTGTTTGTCTTCTGCTGGTTATCCCAATCTATGAATCATCTCAAAGCACATACGTCCATTGTGGTACGGGCATTTCCACGGCTCGACAATCGGCTTTTTGCTTGACGGCTGACGATTTGCATCCAGCTCCCAGAACCACTCAGAGCCTGGTCGCTTGTCCGTCAACACATTTTGGATGTAATCCCAAATGTCCTGCGTTGCCTTAAAATACTCTGTTTTTTCTGGATGCTTCTGATAATAGTTGAAGAATCCAAGAACCGATTCTGCCTGAACCCACCATACACGTGAGGTATTGTTGACACCTCTCTCACACTCATTAATTACCGAACTGTCGATATAAGCAATCTGATAAATCTGCTCTGCAAGCGTATCGGTGATCGGTGCAAGCTCCTTTGTCACCTGCGGATCATCCAAAATCTCTAAGCCTCTGTCAATCAGCCAAGATGTCTCGATATCGTGTCCATACGAATACAAATCAATTAGTGTGTTCCAATCTTTGTCAAAGAATACCTCCTGGCGCTTCTTAACTGGATTATACACCTTTTTGGCAAAGATATCCAGCATCCAGCGAAGATTCTGACCGACTCGAGTGTCCTTTGTCACACGGTAAAGCTCCGTGTAGCCTTCAAATACATGAAGCAGCGTGTTCATCGTTTTCTCTGCAATGACGCCATTCTCGGAAAGCTTCTCGTTGCTGACCGGCTCGAATTTGCGATCAAATGCTTCAAGATATCCCTTGTCGTCCTTGCAGTGCTTCTCAATCACATCGTAAATGCTCCACGCAATGTCCAATGCTTCCTGATCGCCGGACGCATCATAATAGGAAGAAAGCGCATAGATGGCAAATGCCTGATTGTAGGTATGCTTCATATCTTCCTCTGGCTTTCCGTCAAATGTAACGGACCAGTACACGCCGCCGTAGATTCGATCCAGACATGCATTTTTCAAAAATTCATACGCATGCTTTGCATAAGAAAGAAGCTCTGGGCGCTTTAAGGTCAGATACGCATTGGAGAAAAACCATAAAATACGATTATTTAAAATGCAGCCCTTTACGGCCTTCTTATCCAGATTCAGGTCGATATCCATGTAGCCATAAAAGCCGCCGTACTCATCGTCCTTAAGCGTTTCCCAAAACGGCAGAATAACCTGATCGAGATGAGTCTGTATCTGCTGCTTCATCAGCGCCTTTTCAGCGCTGATGTTCTTATTTGTTTCCTGCATGGCACTAGCCTCCCGTTTTGCTTAGCGTCTTCCGATCTCGGTGTCAGACTCTGTTACATGGCTGTGTGTCTTAATGTAATCCACGATCTCATCAACAGTTGTGAATGCCAGTCCGACATAGCTGTCTGCACATCCGTAGTAAACGGCGATCTTACCAGAAACGCTATCATGAATGGTTGCGCACGGGAAGGTAACGTTCGGAACGAAGCCTCTCTCCTCATACCACTCTTCTGGTGTCAGAAGGAAGTTCTCGCAACGATACTTTACGATAGACGGATTGTCGATGTCGAGAATTGCGCCGCCGATGCTGTAGACAAAGCCGTTGCAGGTACCAGAAACACCATGATAGAACAGTAACCATCCTTCGGATGTCTCAATCGGAGCTGCGCCTCCGCCGATCTTTACGCTCTCCCACCATTCACTACTGCGTCCCATAACGTGACGATGTTTGCCCCAATAAACCATATCCGGGCTCTCAGAAAGGAAGATATCACCGAATGGGGTATGTCCGCTGTCACTCGGTCTGGACAGCATTACATAATTTCCATTGATCTTTCTCGGGAAGAGAACGGCATTTCGATTAAACGGAATAAATGGATTTTCCAGACGAACAAATGTCTTGAAATCGGTTGTCTTTGCCATTCCGATGGATGCGCCGTAGAAATCCTGACACCAGATGATGTAATAGGTATCTTCTACTTTTACGAGTCTTGGATCGTATGCGTAGATCGGCATGAACGGATTTCCGTCCTCATCAACAAATGGAATCTTATTGGAATCAAACTCCCAGTGAATCGCATCCTTGCTTCTGCCTAAATAAATATACGGAATTCCGTTTGTCTGCTCACCACGGAATACACCGATAAACGCATCTCCATATGGCATTACGGCACTGTTAAAAATTCGTGCAACGCCCTCGATTGGATTTCTTCCGATGATTGGATTTTCACTATATCTCCAGATTGGAGCTCCCTTTAACCCTTCTGGCTTCTCCTGCCATGGCACATTTTTTACTTCAGGACTGATCATTTTAACCTTGCTCATATTTCCCTCATTTCTGCGCGCAGCCACGGCCGCGCGCCTGATATATTTGTATCTCGTTGCCGCCCGTCGCCAAAGTCACTTCACCGAGTGGGCGGCTTAACTGTTCACTACAGCCATTAACCCTTTACGGAACCTGCTGCAAGTCCACCATAAATCTGCTTCTGGCACAGGATGAAGATAATCAATGCCGGTAACAGTGTAATGATAACGCCCGCGCAGATGTAGTTGTACTGATTGCCCATTGGGCCGGTGAACTTGTAGAGTGAAGTTGCGACCGTTACTAATCGGGACTTATCCTGCAAATACAGGTTTGCCATGTAGTACTCGTTGTAAGTACCAACACCCTTTAAGATCATAACGGTTACGATTGCCGGCTTTAATAACGGCAGTAAAATCTTGAAGAATACACCAAAGTAGGTGCAGCCATCCATGATCGCGGACTCATCAAGTGAGTTCGGAAGGTTCTCAAAGAACTGGATGAAGATTGTTACGGAAATGATATCGGTTCCGCAAAGAAGAATGATGTAACCCGGAATGGAATTGATCAGGTGCAGGTTGTACATGATCTTGTAAACCGTAACCTGCATTGCAATACCAGGAAGAAGGCTGGCAAATAAGAATAAGTTGCGGATCAGGCCTCTGCCCGGGAAACGGAAACGATTCAATATGTACGCGAGCATTGCGCCAAACATGATGGAGAAGAACAGTACAACGACCAGAATGATCAAACTGTTTAAAAATGCAACGCCCATGTTGGCCTTCTTGAATGCCTCGGTAAAGTTGTCAATGTAAAATGAACTTGGAAGCTTCATAACGTTTGTTGAAGCGTATTCCTCAGGTGTCTTAAAAGCAGTGATGGCGCAGCTGACAACCGGCAGCACGGCGATGAATCCTGCCAGGATCAGAGAAAAATATTTGATAAAGCCCCATACATACTTTCCTATACGATTTTTCGCTGTCATGTCTATGCCTCCTTACTTGATGCCCTGCTTTTTCAGCTGCTTTGCAATCTTCTTGTTTCTGCGCTCTTCTCTCCAGTCATCATCAATCAGCTTCATGATAATCTGCTGGATAATCGTTGCGATAAAGATCAATCCCATCAGGACAACTGCCATGGCGGCTGCCAGACCGATCTTGCCCTTCTCATGAGCTAAACTGTTCATCATTACGAAATAGGTTGCGGTTCCGAAGGTACCACCGGTGATAACATATGGTGGCTCGAATGCACTCAGAGAACCAGAGATGGAAAGAATCATGTTCAATACGATAACGGATTTGATGCTCGGAAGCATGATGTAACGGAACTTCGGCCATGCATTCGCACCGTCGATGGACGCTGCCTCATACAGACACGGGTCAACGGACATCATTGCACCAAGGAAAAGTACCATGTTCTGTCCCATGTAACGCCATACGGAGGTTGCCGCAAGGGAAGCATTGTTGATTCTGGTATCCTTCAGCCAATATGGAAGACTGTCTGGATTTAAGCCGATCCACGATAAGACGGTATCAAGTACGAAGCCTCTTGTGTAGAAGAACTTGAAAATAAATCCGATTGCGATACCGCTGATCAGATATGGGAAGAAGATCAATCCCTTAAATAAGGAGCTTCCTCTTACCTTAAAGCACAGGATTGTTGCAAAATACAGCGCTAATCCCAACTGAATGAACGATGCCACGATATAGTAGCCTGCCAACTTTAATGAGTTGAAGCAGTCGTCTCTGGTGAACACGTCAATATAGTTCTTAAATCCAACGTATGTATTATTTTTACTGTCATAAGACTTCATCTTATACATACTAAACTCAAACATCTTCGCAAATGGAACGTATGAAAAAACCAACAGCAGCAGGACCGGTACAAGCATAAAGGATATAATTACCAGCCATTGCTGTACCTTTCTGCTTCGGAACCACTGTCCAAATGTCTTTTTTGTTTTTGTACTTGCAGCAGAAGCAGCCATCACATATTCCTCCTTCTCTTCGGACACTCTCAGAACACTTTTATTCCAAACATCTTTATTCCAAATACCCTTATTACCATACACGGCACACCTGAAATCTCAAAAATTTCAGATGTGCCGCTTTGCAAGGCTTTTACACCTTAATCTTTTTTACTTTCTCGAAAACTCGATTGCCAATATTGCCAATTTTTTTTAACTTGATTACTCAGCAGCTACACCAGAACCGTATACATATGGTGCAGGTGTTACACCATACTCTTCCTGAGCAGCGGTCCATGCATCGTTCCACTCAGCTACGATATCTTCCATTGTCATATCGCCCTGAAGTGCATGCTCAAGAATATCCTGTACATGAGTATTATCAGAGTTTAAAGCAACCTCAGACTCGGTATTGATATCACCAAACAGATCTTCCTCGCCTTCTGGTGCCGGGTTATCAACAACCAGCTCTACGCCGTCGAATGCTGCTAATACATCCGGATACTCCTCGCCTACACAGATCGGGATACCACCCTGATCATAGGAGAAGCCAGACTCTTCGGTCAGCCACTTAACATAAATAAGGGATGCTAACTGATTGTCATAATCGGAGTGAACATTGATACCATAGCAGTAATCCGGTCCTGCGGATGCATACTGCTTTCCGTCAACAGTGATCGGGAATGGCATATATCCGATATCATCTGCGTGGTCTCCTGCTTCCTGCATCTGAACAACTGCCCAAGATCCAAGAACCATGCAGCCGATCTCGCCATTGTTGATCATGCCCTTGCAGCCTTCCCAGTCGGTAGTAGTCGGGTCATCCTCGATGAGTCCCTGTGCAACTGCCTGATACAGAATATTGTAAACTGCGAACGGTCCAGTCTCTTCGCCATTGTCTGCGAATGGATTCTCACCATGAGTAAGACCATAATTCATGAAGTCTGGATCACCAGTTGCGCATCCGCCGATGTAAGCGTCCCATGCGCCCATTGTCCAGCCTGCTGCGAAGTTGGTGTACAGCGGGATTGCATCGGTGTTATCCTTAATCTTCTGAAGAGCCTCAAGGAACTCGGTAGGTGTCTTTGGCATTTCGGTGATACCTGCATCCTCGAATACCTTCTTATTATATACGATACCCTGTGCATTTCCTGTGGAAGGAATTCCATAAACCTGTCCGTCATAAGTGAAGTTGTTTAACAATACATACTTGGTATCCAGTGTTTCCTTATCGCCATAACTAACGAACTTATCTGCTAACTCGTTCTTCTGAAGAGTTGTCGGAATACCACAAACATCGCCCCAATCCTCGGTTGTCAGACGAATCTGAACATCCTGAGCGTAATCGGTAACTGCCTCATACTCAACCTTGATGTTTGGATACATCTCATTAAACTCTGCGATGTAATCCTGGAATGTTGTATCAACGATATCGGTTCTGTGTGTTAAGAACTTAATCGTTGCTTCCAGATCGGTGTAATCCTCACCAAGAGTAATGGAATCAATTGTTGGCAACTCCTTTGCCTCGTCTGCAAATGCTGCGGTTCCCATAGATGCGGTCATTGCGCCTGCCATAACCAGTGCGGTGAGCTTTCTTACTTTCATGTTTTTACCTCCACTTTTTCCGTTTTTATTAAGTTAATTTAACTTAATTTTTATGGTTTTATAATAGCACGGCTTTTTGCATTTTGCATCATCTAATCTTGTTTTTTATAGAAGTATCTTGCAGAAATTTTCAAAAATAGCATAAGAAATAAAATGAGTTTTGTTTTTTGCTTATCACTTTTCACAAGTAAAGTTTTGTTTCTGTTTGCAAGCACAATTTTTCTTATTGTTTGTCGAATCCGTTTTGTTTTTGTCTCTTTTATTTATTTTAGTTTATTTAAGTTAAGCTATTTAAGTTATTTTTAATATTTTTATATTAAAATGCTTGCTTTTCAGACGAATAACGCTTATACTACGAATTAGAAATTAGGGAAATTTATGATTCTTGCAAAGAATCCTATCATTTTGTGTGAAACACGTTACCGTTGCTTAACATGTAATGGAAAAATACAAACTATGCAATAGGTTTTTGGGAAACTTATAGAAAGGGGATTTTGATATGAGCAATACAAATTTTTTGTCGAATCTGTTATCTGGCATGTCACCTGCCTCTAAGGCATCAGCTGGTGCAATGCGCCGTTTAATTGAGCAGTCAAACCCAATGTTTTCGCCGACGTTTGATGTGGAGCCGCCGGTGCTTCTTTCTGCTGCCCTCTCGTTGTCCGACAATCGGCTTTTTGATGCTGCTTTTGAACCAATGGAAGGATATACCCTTATTTTCGTGGAGAACGGGCATGGATTTTTGGAGGTGGAAGCGAATGAGGAGGGATGTGCGGATGGCAATCCTCAGCAGCTGGCTTTAAAGAATCACGCTCTTTTCTTTTTTCCACTCTCTGGACGTTTTCGCCTCTGCATGGAAAATGGAAATAATCCTTGGAAATTAAACCTGCTTTTTCTTTCAGGTGATTCCGTTTCCTATTATTATAAGTTATTTTCAGGCTTTGCAAAGGAAGCGTTTGTGCTTCCTGGCTCATCCATGTTTCCAGTGGAGCTTACGCATCTAAATGAGTCTTTTATGGACTGTCGACAGGATCCGTTGTGGAGCTGTGAGCAGCTCACAAATTTATTGTGCCTCGCAGTAAAAGAGGCCCGCTGCCATGCGCAGTCGAGCCTTCCGTATATGATTCCTTCCTATTTAATATCCATCCGAAATTCTTTTCATAAAGATTTTTCTCGCCCATTTTCGCTGACAATGTTGGAGACAAGATACGCGATCAGCCGTTTTCGCATCGCGCATGAATTTACGGCCGCGTTTGGGCAGTCGCCGATTGCGTATTTGAATGGGCTTCGCCTGAAAAAGGCGTGCGAGCTGTTAATGTGCGGCGATGATCGCATTGGGGAGATCAGTGCTTCGGTTGGATTTGAGAGTACGAATCACTTTATTAATCTGTTTCGCAGGGAGTATGGGATGACACCGGGAGCGTATCGGAAGCGGTACCAAAGTGCGAATGCAGCCCGGTAGGCTATGGAAACCGGTAAGTTAAGAAATGCATTCCCGGTAGATTATGAAAACCGATAAGTTATGAAAAATGCGATCCCGATAGGTTACGAAGGCCCACTCGGTGAAGTGACTTTGTCGACGGGTCCAACTCCGCGGGACCCCACTACACGTTCTCAACGTAAGTGTATTTTGACAACGGGCCCGCTACAACGTCCCGTCTGCATAGCAGACGATTGTCTCAGTAAAGCACATTCACCTCGGGGACCGTTTACATACTGTTATCATTCGCGAAAATCGCTTTCTTCAGCACATTTCGGATATGATAACTATTAGCAGCAATCCTAGCCACTTTACTTAACAAAATCAATCGACAAATCTGTTACTATTCCGTCGTTAAAATTCCATCCTTCACAAAAACGGTGCGGCTACACTGCTCTGCCAGTTGAGGATTGTGCGTTACCATCACAATCGTCCGACCTTCTTTCTGCAATCCCAGAAGTAAGTTCATGACCATCTGTCCATTTTTCTGATCGAGTGCACCAGTTGGCTCATCGGCGAGCAGTAGCTTTGGCGCATTTACCAATGCTCTTGCTAATGCTGTTCGCTGCTTTTCTCCTCCTGAAAGCGTTGATACATATGCTTTTTGCTTATGCTGCAACCCAACTCGCTCTAGCGCTTCCAAAATCTTACGTTTTCGGGCAGCTGCTCTCATTGAAGTCCCATACAGTAATGGAATTTCGACATTTTGAAAAACCGTGTAATCCGAAACCAATGCAAAATCCTGCATAATATATCCAAATGACCGATTCCGAAAGGCACCCATTTGTTTTGCCGGAATTGCAAAAACATCCTCTCCCTGAAATTGATAGGTTCCCGATGTTGGCCGCAAGATTCCACCCATAATATGCAGTAGCGTGCTTTTTCCCGAGCCTGACGGTCCCATAATCGCCAAAAATTCGCCCTCTTCTACTGTCAGATCCACACCATTTAATACTGACTGCGTCGCTGACTTTCCTGTATAGCTATGACAGATCTGTCTTAATTCTACCATTATTCTTTCCTCATTGTTCATATTGATAATAGAAACATGTAATTCGCTTAATCCGCTACATTTTCAAGCATAAGCTGGGCCAAACAAGATTCCTTTACGATTCTTAATTGTACCGATATCATCCCATACAGCAGCAATAAAATCCCAACAAGCACAGGCCAAAACGTCAGAATATCTGGAAAAATCGTCGCCGCTGTTGCCCATGACACCAAGAAAATCACCGAAAATGGGACAAAAAATCGAATCTGAAACAGCCATGTACCTGCCCCATATAGAAGATGTATCGTCAGCTCTTGCTTCCGATTTTGAATCATCTGCGCTGTCATTGCAGCCATGCTGACTAACGCAAGCAAAAACAGCAGTCCTGATAACCACGCACAGATGCCGACCAGACGCACGCAGTCTCTCATAATCGTCTCAATTTGATCGCTCATGCTGCGAAAATAACCGGTCGAATTAAATCTCCGGTATGCTTCCTGTACACGATCTGCCATTTCTTGAGTTCCTACACAATATAGTTGATTCAAAAAAGCATCTGACATTGGCACGCATTCTTCTGACATCGGCAGGATTACCTGATCATTCAGCCAATATACCGTTCCCTCCCATTTCGGGTTCATCCAGAAGCAATCACTTTTTAAAATCCCGACTACCTGATACTTGCCATCAACCACATCGCCCAGATTCATTTTTCCTGCATAGGCTGCGCCAAGAAGCATCGGGATATACCCATCTTTTGTATGTGCAGAATTAAATACTTCATCCTTTGTCAAAAAGCGACCGCTTTCACAGTTCCATTCAAAATAAGTCTGCAAATACTCCGTGATGTAAAGAACTGGATAAAACACAGTACCATTTTCAGCTCGTTCCAGCGCTGCTTCATTTACAACTGGAAGCTCGTTTAATGAAATTCCACTTTTCGAAAAAGAAAAACATTGATCCTGCGTCAAAAGTCGAATTTCTTCCTCCAATGCTCGTCCGCCAACTAGCTCCGCCATTACATCCGAACCTGTCAAAAACCAGCTGTTTTCCAACTTATCGTGCAAACTATTTGTTTTCTGCCAGAATTTATACTGTGGTACCGCAACCATAGAACTATAGCCAATCAGCAAAACAATCGCAATTGCCTGAATCAGAAAGATAAGATATCTTCCTATATGACCGGATATATCTCTAACTGCAAACAGCAGCTGTTTTCTAATTTTATGATTCATTGCTGCCTCCTTTTTGCTGTCTGATTCGGCTTTATTCGTTTTAGCTCGATTCGGTTCATCAAACTTCCGATTGCTGCAACTCCCAAATACAGCAGCAACTCCTCTTTCACAGAAAGAGTAGCCGGAAATTGCATCCATACCAGAATACCATGCATCATGCGAAATGGAATCCAACTGATTCCGAATGCAATCAGCAGCAAAAATAGGAAGTATTTTTCCATCTGAAAATAAATTTGCAATTCCGATGCCCCGTACAATCGTCTGACGTTCCACTCTTCCCTTTTCTGTCTAATCCAATATTCCAGAATACTCCACACGTCAAGCGCCAACAAGAAGGCTGCCACTCCAAGACTAATTGCCAAAGCCATCCCTCCGCCATTATTCTCCACAACAATCTGCGCCATGTCTGCATTGCCCCCTGACTGCATGATTTGAATTTGCCGCACTTGCTCCATCTTTAGCTGCTGAAAATATTGAACCAACACCAGCGCTCCCCGCAAAATAAGGAAGATGACGCTATAAAATAAAAGAAGAATCTGGGAACCTTTAAGAATATATTTTAGGAATCTGGCGCGGGAATCCTCGGCCATTCAATGACCGAGATGAAAGC
>CAVFYJ010000079.1:0-16151 GCA_963626545.1 Acetatifactor sp.
CCGGCATTCAAGGAAAACTTTGCATGCTCGGCCATTCTATGACCGAGTTATTGACAAAGAAAGGATGGACTGATATGGAGTACACAAAACTTGGAACAACTGACATTGAAATTTCAAAGGTCTGCGTAGGCTGCATGAGCTTTGGCGAGGCCGGCACGATGCATGACTGGACTTTAAACGAGACCGATACCGAGGCTGTCGTTCGCCATGCGCTTGATCTTGGAATCAACTTCTTTGATACGGCAAACGGCTATTCCGCTGGAACCAGCGAGGAATATTTGGGCAAAGCAATAAAGAAAAACATTACCCGCGAGAAGGTTGTCATTGCCTCAAAGGTTTATTTTAATCCGGGCAGACTTTCAAGAGAGGCGATCCATCGTGAGATTGATGGTACCCTGCAGCGCCTTGGCACCGACTATCTGGACCTTTATATTATTCATCGCTTCGATTATAACACTCCAATCGAGGAGACGATGGAAGCGTTAAATGATCTGATAAAGGCAGGAAAGGTGCGTGCAATTGGTGCATCTGCTATGTATGGCTACCAGTTTTATAACATGCAGTTAGCGGCACGCGATCATGGTTGGGCACCATTTCAGGCAATGGAGAATCATTACAACCTACTTTATCGCGAAGACGAGCGTGAGTTAATTCCAATTTGCCGTCAGATGGGTGTATCTTTAATGCCATATAGTCCGCTGGCCGCCGGTCATTTGACTCGTCCAACTTGGAATACCGATACGCTTCGCAGCAAGACAGACCGTGTAGCAATGGGCAAATACGACCGCACCGAGGAGCAGGATATGGTGATTGTCGGACGCGTGCATGAGTTAGCAGAGCGCTACGGCGTAAAGATGCAGCAGATTGCACTTGCATGGCATTGGGCAAAAGGTGTTGCATCCCCAATTGTAGGTGCGACAAAGGCGCGTTATCTTGAGGATGCGGCAGAAGCTTTGTCCATAAAGCTCACAGATGAAGAAGTGGCATGGTTGGAAGAATCATATGTGCCGCATCGCGTTGTCGGCGCAATCGATCACAATCCGGCAGAGGGTGTCATTCTACTTGACGAGAAGAAGTAACAAAGTAATAGACGAGTTACACAAAACATGGTAAAATAAATAATTATTCAGAGCCAGACAAGAGTCCGATGGACGAAAGCTTTGTCTGGCTCTTAGCAATTTTATAAGGCAGAATTCGTAAAGGAGGAGCGGCTTGCCGCAGCAAAAAACAATGAGGACAATTGTTGTAACTGATATTCATGGATGCTTGGAGGAGCTTGAGAGCGTATGGGCACAGGCAGGATTTAACCCAGAGACAGATCAGTTGATTTGTCTGGGCGATCTGATGGATCGTGGCCCGTACAGCTTTGGTGTATTTGATCGTTTTCGCAGCTTAAAGCGAAAGATGGGAGAGCGCTGCATCATGATTTTGGGCAATCACGATGACATGATGATGAATTCCTTTTATGATCCGGTGGTTTATGCAAGATGGATGCGAAATCAGGGTCAGACAACACTCGATTCCTTTGAGGAGCATCACTGCGATCTGGAAAAGCAACTTCGTTGGTTCCATGAGATGAGTCCTTATTATGAGAATGAGGATGCTGTTTTTGTCCATGCTGGACTGGTACATGAAAATCCAGAGGAAAATTCATTGCATGATCTGATTTGGGATCGAGAGATGGCGTATGGTCGTCCGTATGATGGAAAGCTTGTCATTTTCGGACATACCGAGACAGAGGAAGTAACGTATCGCAGCCCAGATGGCACGAAGCTTCAGTTGATCCCAGGTGAAGTCTATGAATTGCCAAAGAAGGGCTGTATCAACATGGATACGGGCTGTGTTTATGGTCAGAAGCTCAGTGCACTTGTGATCGAGAATGGGACCATTCGCGTTTATCAGCAAAATCGAAAAAGTCAGAAGAACTCAGTGTAAATAGGCAGATAAGAAACTTTATAACGCTGGTGAACACACATCTTAAACAAAAAGGACACAAATTCTTAACGAAGCTAACAAACAGCGAACACCTTGCTTTTTTATACTCTAGTCATAACAAAGAAAGAGCACAGCAAACAACCCCGATGCAGAGCAAACAAACTCATGTAGAGCATGCAAAAGAATCAAGCAGCTTCAATTAAGCAGTTTTTGATTTGCTCAAGGCAATCGGTCAGGCAGTGCAGAAAAGAGGCATGATTATGAGAAGAAAAAGTTCTTTATGGAAAACAACAGCGGTATCGCTTTCAGCAATGATGACAGTATCTATGGGAGCAGCAGTATGGGCTTCCAATACCGAGCAGACCACACAGGAA
The DNA here is from genome assembly GCA_963626545.1 of Acetatifactor sp. GTDB lineage: Bacteria > Bacillota > Clostridia > Lachnospirales > Lachnospiraceae > Anthropogastromicrobium. The sequence goes on from CAVFYJ010000079.1 coordinate 2,310, forward strand.
AGCCAGACCGAGGGTAATGCAGAAGATAATACAAAAGACAATACAGAAGACAATACAGAAAATAACAGCACAGAGGATGCAAAGAATACCGAAAATGAGACGGCAGAGCCGCAGAGCGCAGATAGCGATGAGGCGTCCAACACCTCTGAGACACAGACCGAGGAATGCAAGATTGAGCTTTCCGATGATGGCATCGTAGTCGATGGCGAGGCAATTTCTGAAAATCCAGAGGATGCGGTGTATGCAGGAGCAGACATTGTTTATTATAAGGAAGGACAGGATAGCACCTACGGCGCAGGCGATGAGGATGACGGTCACTCTGAGGAAGAGGCAGCTGAGCATACTGTTATCACAATCACAAAAGCAGGAACCTATCGCATAAGCGGAACACTTTCAAAGGGACAGATCGCCATTGATCTGGGCGAGGATTCCAGAGATGACGAAAGTGCAGTCGTAAATCTGATTTTGGATAACGCTGATATCACTTGCACCGTTTCTTCTGCAATCGTTGTCTACAATGCATATGAGTGTGGAAGTGATGATACTGAGACCGCTACAAAGGATGTTGATACCACAAACGCAGGTGTTCATATCATTCTGGCAGACGATAGTGAGAATACTGTGACCGGTTCCCATGTAGCAAAGATTTATAAGGAAGGAACCACACAGGAAGACGTTGATGCCGGAAATGCAAAGAAGCAGTGGAAGTTTGACGCTGCAATTGAATCTCTTGTTTCCATCGTATTTGATGCAGAGGAAGAAGGAACTGGTTCTCTTACCGTAAATTCCGATAACGAGGGAATTGAGACCTACCTTCATCTGACTGTAAACGGCGGCAATATTACAATAAATTCTTCTGATGATGGCCTCAATGCAAATGAGGACGGTGTATCTGTTATCACAATCAACGGCGGTGTTCTGACTGTCAACGCGGGTGCTGGACAGGAAGGTGATGGCATTGATTCAAATGGATGGATTATTATCAATGATGGATTTGTCGTTACCGCAGCCAATGCAACCAGCCCAGACAGTGGTGTAGATTCCGATAATGGCATTTACATCAACGGTGGAACTGTACTTGCCAGCGGCAATATGTATGATGAGGTATCTGATGATTCAGAGCAGGCATTTGTAGTTTTGAACTTTGCAGACAGCGTTGAGGCTGGTCAGATGTTTGCACTGAAGAATGCAGACGGAGAGGTAGTAACCGCATTCTCCGCAGCAAATGATTTCCAGACACTTGTATACAGCAGCAGTGAGCTGACCGATGGAGATTACACATTATATGAGATTTCTTCCGCAGAGGGTACTGAAGTAAGTGGTCTTTACACAGAGGTAACTTCTATTGAGGATGAGACTCAGTTACAGTATGGTTCCAAGAACGCAGGCGGCTTCGGCGGAATGGGCGGCGCACCGATGGATGGACAGCGTCCGGATATGCAGGACGGTGAAGCACCATCCATGCCAGATGGAGAGATGCCGTCTATGCCAGAAGGAGAAGCACCATCTATGCCAGACGGAGAGATGCCGTCCAGACCAGAAGGAGAAGCACCAGATGGACAGAACGGTCAGCAGCCAGACGGACAGGAACCGAACGGCCAGAACGGAGAGGCACCGTCTAAGCCAGAAGGAGAAGCACCGGATGGACAGAACGGTCAGCAGCCAGGCGGTCAGGCACCAGACATGGCACAGGATGGCGATGAGGAAGGTGGCACCGTATTTACCATCTCTGGTATCTCCAACAACTTCTCACGTATCAGCGTAGCAACTGCATCGGAAGAAGTGGAAAGCTCAGAGGAAGTATAATGAAACTATAATGGAACTGTTCACCAAACTGCGCAATTTTTCATAATAACATGGCAAGGCATGACAATGATTTTTCCTCAAAGATATGATAAGGTAAAATTATTAAAGATAAATAACAGGAGGAAAAATCATGTTAAGAGAATGCATTCCAGTAAATGAAGGATGGAAGTTCTGTCTGGATCCTGAGAATATCGGGATCCGACAGAGCTGGCAGATAGCAGGTCTGGAACAAAGTCAAAATAGAACAGGAAGCATAACAGAAAATAGAATTACAGGAAATAGAACTGCAAAAAACGTTATGCTTCCGCATACGTTTCAAGTAGACAGCGAGAGCGAGGAATATCGAGGGGCATACTGGTACGAGTATCCATTTGTGATTCCTGTCGAGTGGGCAAATAAGCGTGTCTGGTTTGACTTTCATGGAATTTACCGTGATGCGCAATTTTGGGTAAACGGGCAGCCTGCCGGATCACATAATGGCGCAGGATTTACCAGTTTTAAACTCGATGTCACAGATTTTATAAAGTGTGGCACAAACAGGCTGATCATTCGTGGAACAAATGAGTATTCGCCTCATGCACTTCCGTGGGATCGTCAATTTGACTGGGCAGATGATGGTGGAATTTTCCGCCCTGTATACTTAAATGTGTGCGAAAGGAATGGAATTCGGGCTGTTCGAATTCATCAGAATGTGATGTTGGATCAGACGAAAAACGAACGCATTTCTAAGGCACCAGTCCAGATTGAGGCAGAGATATTCCATTGGAAGAATGCGAATGAGTTCGATAAGGCCGATAAGTCAGACGAATCAGATGAAGTAAAGAAGTCAGGCGCGCAGTTTGATTCAGATAAAGCAGAAACCACTGCACCATCTATATGGAAATATGAATTGTATGAGGGCACACCAGAGCGCAGAGGAAACTTAGTCTGCACTGGAGAAGCACCGTTCGATTCAAAACTCTCTTTTACCGTTCAGAAAGCAACGCTTTGGCATTTTGATCATCCGCAGCTATATACATTGTGTATTCATCAGATAAGAATTGCAGATGGACAAGAACTGGACTATATAGAAAGCACGGTAGGCTTTCGCAGCCTAATCGCACAAGATGGTCAGTTTGTATTAAATGGAGAAACTGTACAGCTTGTCGGTACCGAGTGGATGCCGGGCTCCGATCCTCGCATCGGAAATGCAGAGACAAAAGAAGACATTGCGCGCTGGCTGACAATCTTAAAAGGCTGCAATTGCATTTTCACCAGAGTACATTGGCAGCAGGATGATTCCTTCTTTGACTGGTGTAATCGAAATGGTATGCTTGTTCAAGAAGAAGTTCCACTGTGGGGACAGCCAAAAGAGCCTGTCACACACGAAGAGATTCTTGCAAAAGCACAGATTGATGAAATGCTGGAGGCTCATTTTAATCATCCTTCCATCATTTCGTGGGGTGTGGGAAATGAACTGGATGGCCAGAGTGCAATCACCGCACAATATGTAAAGAATATGAAAGCGTACATCTTGAAACAGGATCCGAATCGCTTGATGTCCTATGTTTCCAATACCCTTTGGAAAACACCACAGGATGCGACTGCACTCGGCGATATGATCATGGCAAATGATTATATTGGCACATGGCATGGAAACAAAGATGCAAGGGCAGAAATCACACGTTTCTGGGACGCACATAAAAACATGCCAATGGTAATTTCGGAGTTTGGTCTTTGTGAGCCAGCCTTCGCAGGTGGTGATCCGAGACGTGAGCAGATTTTTCTGGAGAAAATGAAGATTTATCGTGAGCTTGGTATCAATGGAATCATTTGGTTTTGCTTAAATGATTATCGCACACAGATGGGTGAGGAAGGTGAAGGCCGTTTTCGTCGCAGAGTTCACGGCTCTACAGATCTTTATGGAAATCCAAAGCCATCCTACGAGACGGTAAAGCGTGAGTGTGCCCCATTGTATATTTCGTCGATTACAGCAGTAAATACAGCTGATGATAGAAATAAGAACGATAGTAACGCTGAAAAAACGAATCAATCTCAGTCCGGCGTTGAAATTGTGATTGCAAACAGAAATGCGCTTCCATGTTATGAGGCAGATGGATATCATTTGGCAAGCTTTGATCGCGCGGGTTGCTTAATAAGCTATGTTACATTGGCACCACTTAAGCCGGGTGAGACGCAAAAGATTTTTCTTTCAGATGCACAGTCACGACTAGCTCGTATCACAATCCAACGGCCAAATGGAGTTGAGAGTATCTCGTATTTTATTTGACAATCGCAAGTCATATGCTATAATAAGGGTCAGGTGAATGAGTAACCTGACCTTTTCTTATGCAAAAAAGTAAAATCGCATAGCAAAGGGAGTAATTGTCAGGGGATGAGTACGATAAAAGAAGAGAGTAGAGGACTTTCAAATGAGGGCGAAGCTTGCGAGAACGACATTTGAATATGGCGTGATCACGGTAGCGACACTGCTTTTAGTAGTCGGTGTATATTTTTTCAAATTTCCAAATAATTTTTCATTTGGAGGCGTAACAGGTATTGCGGTCGTGCTCTCCGCAGTCAGCAAAACATCAGCGAGTTCCTATACCTTTATCATCAATATGGCGCTTCTGGTGTTAGGCTTTTTATTCTTAGGAAAAAGCTTCGGTGCGAAAACCGTTTACGTCAGTGTTTTGACATCCGTTGGCTTGTCGGCGCTGGAAAAATGGTTCCCAATGAGCGCACCATTAACAACCGAGCCTGTGTTGGAATTGATTTTTGCAATCTTTCTTCCGGCGCTCAGCGCAGCCATTTTATTTAATATTGGCGCATCCGGTGGTGGTACGGATATTATTGCAATGATATTGAAAAAGTACACCAGTGTTCCGATTGGTACTGCACTTTTTATTGTTGATTGCTTGATTGTTGTGGCATCCTGCTTTGTATTTGACATTCAGACAGGACTTTTTTCACTGACAGGACTGTTAGCAAAATCACTTGTCATCGACAATGTAATTGAGAGCATCAATCTGTGTAAGGTATTTATGATTGTCTGTGATGACCCGGAGCCGATCTGTGAGTTTATCTATAAGGATTTAAATCGCAGCGCAACTGTTTACAAGGCACATGGCGCATTTACGCACAATCAGAAAATGATTGTCATGTCTGTCATGAAACGTGGACAGGCCGTACAGTTAAGAAACTTTGTAAGACGCTATCAGCCAGGTGCATTTATTACAATCGTTAATTCAAGTGAGATCATCGGAAAAGGCTTCCGAGGATTGAATTAAAGCCATGGGGACGGGTACAGTGGCACTATATCTGTCCCCCATGGTTTTCAAACACTAAATGAAAAAACAAGGAGAAGAATCATGCCGCATTAACTGTTATCAAACGGCAACTGAATAAAAGCGTCATAAACCTAGGGCAAACGCTCTGGGTTTATCGTGGCGCTTTTTTGTGTACAAAAAAATGATTTCAAATGTACAATACGTTCGATAACAGGAGAATTAAAATCAGAATGAAAAAATCAAAATTGAATAAAATAAAAAAAATTAAGAGTATTAAGCGTATTAAGTGCGGCATTCATATGTTAAGCTTAATGGACAGTTACGATGCGGTATCGTTTTTCAATGGACTTGTCTTTTTTGCACCGGTGTCCCTTCTGGTGCGCACACAGGCAGGTGTATCACAGAGCATGTTCTTTTTGTTGCAGGCGCTTCTCTCAGCGATCACATTTCTTGGAGAGATTCCAACCGGCTTTTTAACAGATCGAATCGGGTATAAGCGCTCCCTTGTGCTTTCGCAAAGTTTGCTCCTTCTGGCACGAAGCCTCTTATTTGTCAGCTTTCTTTGCAAAAGCCCCGTGCTGTTTGCAATAGAGGCAGCTGTCGAAGGACTATCATATTGCTTTTCTTCTGGTACAGACAGTGCCTACTTATATGAAGTGTATGGTAACGAAGCGTATCTTTCCAAAACAGCACATGCGTCTAATTGCGGCACCGCAGGCTTTTTGATCAGTACACTCAGCTATGTAATTATCTATCATCTATGTGGCATAGAAGGGCTTCTCCTCTCTACGATGGCAGCAGGTACAGCAGCGGCAATCTTTTCCATAAAACTAAAACCAGAGCCATCAAAAAATAAACAGACCTACTATGCAAAAGAAAACGAAACAGAAAAGCAGGAAGATCATTCAATCAGAAAGCTGCTTTCCGTCATGAAACATCCAAGAGCACTTTTGTTTGCGTCAGCCCTTTCCATCTTTCAGGTATCATGGCTGTTGATCAATTTCTTTTATGTTGAGAAATTGGGAGAATGCGGGATCTCACCAGAGTGGATGTCTGCTGTAATTTTAGGCTACTCCGCAGTGGAGATGCTTGCAGAGCCGATCATCCGAAAACTGGGAACATCCTTTTCAAAAAGATGGGCGCGTCGTTTTGGTATTCTCTGTGGTGTAGGTTTTCTGGCATTTGGGTTTGTCTCAAAGCGTATCCTCATATTGCTTTTAATGCTTATACTTCCGCTTCTCTTAAAGCTGCCTGAATATTTTGTCATGGAGCAGGAAAATGTGCTGGTAGATTTGCTTGGCGTGAAAGAACAGCGTGCAGCGGCGTTATCCGTTTTGAATATGGGCGTCAGCATCATTGAGATATTGGCATTATTTGCATCGGCAGCACTAACTGCGGTAGGAATCGGGTGGTGTTTTCTCGGAGTCGGAGTGCTTCTAATTATTTGCATGTTATGCGTTCGTTGAACTTCCGGGCTGCACAATTTTTTAGGTTGACAATCCTGAAAAGTCTGCTATACTGAAAAACAGAAAAAAGAAAGGCATGTAGTACCCTGAAATAGGAAATGCATGTACGGTGAGGGAATGATTATTCGATAAGTTGATTTGGAGTAACAAAATGGGAAGACCGTAAAGGTCTTGTTTGTGTGCGCCGAATCGGTTTATCGGGAATCATTCTCTCTATTTTTATGCCCAAAAAGCCACGGAGTCAGGTACAGTGACCCTGAAGCGCCACCGTACCTGACACCATGGCTTTGGAGAAGATTCACGAAAGATTCACGACTGTTTCGGTGTGCAAGAAAGGCACAGGTACAACGTATATGCTGCAAATAAAAAATTTAACACTGACACACAAAAAGGATTTACGTGAAATTTTAAGTAACTTTTCCTGCGTATTTAACAACGGCGATAAAGCCGTAATCATTGGCGAAGAGGGAAACGGAAAATCAACTCTTTTAAAGTGGCTGTATGATCCGTCACTAGTCGAGGAATACTGTGAGGCAGAGGGGGAGCGCCTTGTATCAGGCGAAGTGCTCGGGTATCTTGCGCAAGAGCTGCCAAAAGAAGATCAGCAAAAAAGTGTCTATGAATTCTTCTCGGAACAAGAAAGCTTCTGGAATCAGACACCAAAGGAATTGAACCAGACTGCGGCAAAATTCCACATCGCCTCAGACTTCTTTTACCGGGAGCAGCAAATGAACACACTCTCCGGTGGTGAAAAGGTAAAGGCACAGCTAATGAGAATCCTGTTTGCAGAGCCAACCGTCCTGCTGCTCGACGAACCATCAAATGACATCGACATTGAGACATTGGAAACACTCGAGGAGTTGATTTTATCGTGGGACAAAATCGTCATCTACATTTCGCATGACGAGACTTTAATCGAGCGCACGGCGAACAAAATTATTCACATCGAGCAGATTCGCCGCAAAACAAAGAGCCGCTTTTGCATCGCAAACACAAGCTATGCAGAATATCTCAAAAATCGCAGCAGCCAGATGGAAAATCAGGCGCGGCAGGCAGCAGATGAGCGCCGCCAGAAGCAGATTCGCGATGAGAAATTTCAACGGATTTATCAGAGCGTCGAACATGCCCAAGCGGTGATCTCGCGTCAAGATCCGTCCGGTGGACGTCTCCTGAAGAAAAAGATGCACGCCGTCAAGTCAATGGGGCGCCGCTTCGAGCGGGAGGACGAAAACATGACTGCCATGCCAGAGGAGGAGACTGCGATCTACTTTGAGCTTGGCACGAAAGATTCGCAGATTCCGGCGGGAAAGACGGTGTTGGACTATTCTCTTGACCAGCTGACCTCGCCCGATGGCAGCCGCGTGTTGGCAGAGCATATTGCACTTCGCATCCGCGGCAGCGAGAAAATCTGCATCATTGGAAAGAACGGAGCCGGAAAGACAACACTTCTAAAAAAGATTGCAAAAGATCTTATGGAACGCTCGGACATTCGCGCCGAGTATATGCCGCAAAATTACGAAGACCAGTTAGATCTGTCGCTTACGCCAGTTGAATTTTTAAGTAAAACAGGCGACAAGGAAGAGACAACGCGGATTCGCACGTATCTTGGCGCGCTCAAATATACGGCAGACGAGATGGATCATCCGATCCGGGAATTGTCCGGCGGACAGAAGGCAAAGGTTCTTCTTTTAAAGATGAGTCTGTCAAGCGCAAACGTCCTAATCCTTGATGAGCCAACGAGAAATTTTTCTCCATTGTCCGGTCCTGTCATCCGTCAGATGCTCGCCGCTTTTCCGGGAGCCATCATCAGCATTTCCCATGACCGAAAATACATCGGGGAGGTATGTGAGAAGGTTTATCGTCTGGAAACACACGGGTTAGTGGAAACGAACCTGCAAAACGAAGGATAAAACCGGGAAAATAGCGCAAAATAAGGAAAAAATAAGCAAAAAACAAAAAGGTAAGCACTTCTTTTGCTTGCCTTTTTTTTAACAATGCTGTATAATAGGCGCGTATCAACCTATAAAAACTGTAGGAAATAGGTTTGGAAAGGTTTTTTGCCTGACACGCCTTTTTCTTTTGTTGATTCACCTGTTGATTTACCAGATTTATTTTTCTTTATTTTTGCTGGTATTCATTCCTATATTTCTATTTATTATTTATTTCATTTATTATTATTTTTTATTTATGAGGAGGCATAGCGATGTCAGCACCATTATTACAGATAGAAGGATTATCCGTTCGCGTAGAGGACAAAGAGATTCTGCACGGAATCGATCTTCAGATTAAAAAGGGAGAGACCCACGTTTTGATGGGACCAAATGGAGCAGGAAAGTCCACACTTGGTTATGCACTGATGGGAAATCCGAAGTACCAGGTAACTGGCGGAAAGATTCTTTTTGAGGGTAAGGATATTTCCGAGGAGACATCGGACAAGAGAGCAAAGGACGGCATGTTCTTATCCTTCCAGAATCCAATCGAGATTCCAGGCGTATCCTTAAGCAATTTTATCCGCAGCGGCGTAGAGCAGCGTACCGGAAAGAGAATTCGTTTCTTCGCATACAAGAAGGAGCTTGAGGAAATGATGAAGGTTCTGCAGATGGATCCGTCCTACGCAGAGAGAGATTTAAATGTAGGCTTTTCCGGTGGTGAGAAGAAGAAGGCAGAGATCTTACAGATGTTAATGCTCAAGCCATCCTTTGCTATTCTTGATGAGACCGACTCTGGTCTGGACGTTGACGCAGTAAGAACGGTATCCAGCGGTGTAGAGGAGTATCAGAAGAGCATCCACGGTGGACTCTTAATCATCACACACAGCACCAGAATCTTAGAGTCTCTTCATGTAGATGCGACTCACGTTCTTGTAGATGGCCGCATTGTGGCATCTGGAGATGCATCTTTAGTAGATGAGATCAATGAAAACGGTTTTGAGCGTTTTCTGTAATAGGATAGAAGGAGACGCAGCGCGATTATGAAAGAAAAGACTTATGTAGAAGATGTCGATAGAAGCATGTATGACTTCCGAAACGAAGACAAAGATGCGTATAAAGTAAAGGAAGGTCTGAATCCTGCAATCGTAGAGCAGATCTCACGCGAGAAGCATGATCCGGAATGGATGAAGCTGTTTCGTCTGGAATCCCTTCAGATCTTTAACGAGACAAAAATGCCAGATGAGTGGGGTCCATCCATCGAGGGACTGGATATGGATAACATCGTAACTTATGTCCGTCCAAACACCCATATGGCAGCAAAGTGGTCCGAGGTTCCGGAGGAGATCAAGGATACATTTGAAAAGCTCGGTATCCCGAAGGCAGAGCGTGAGTCTCTGGCTGGTGTCGGCGCTCAGTACGACTCCGAGCTTGTTTACCACAACGTAAAGGAAGAGGTAGCCGCACAGGGCGTTGTCTATACCGATATGGAGAGCGCATTAAACGGTGAGTATGCCGATATGGTGCGCAAGCATTTCATGAAGCTTGTTCCGCCGACCGATCACAAGTTTGCTGCACTGCACGGTGCTGTATGGTCTGGCGGTTCCTTCGTCTATGTTCCAAAGGGTGTATCCGTTACTATTCCGTTACAGTCTTACTTCAGACTGAATGCGCCGGGCGCAGGTCAGTTTGAGCACACCCTGATCATTGTCGATGAGGGCGCTTATTTGCACTTTATCGAGGGATGTTCTGCACCAAAGTACAACGTAGCCAACCTTCACGCAGGCTGTGTTGAGCTGTTTGTCGGAAAGAATGCGACTCTTCGCTATTCCACAATCGAGAACTGGTCCAAGAACATGTACAATTTAAATACAAAGCGTGCAAGAGTCGAGGAAGGTGGAAAGATCGAGTGGGTATCTGGTTCCTTCGGTTCCCATGTATCCTACCTGTACCCGATGAGCATCTTAAACGGTGAGGGCGCAAGTGCAGAGTTCACCGGAATCACCTTTGCTGGAAAGGGTCAGGACCTGGATACCGGTACAAAGGTCGTTCACAATGCACCAAATACGTCATCTTATGTCAACACCAAGTCCATTTCCAAGGACGGCGGTGTGAGCACCTTCAGAAGTGCTGTCGTTGTAAACAGCAAGGCAAAGCACAGCAAGTCCGCTGTCTCCTGTCAGTCTCTGATGCTCGACGACATTTCTCGTTCTGATACCATCCCGGCTATGGATATCCGCACAAAGGATGCCAATATCGGTCACGAGGCAAGAATCGGCCGAATCAGCGATGAGGCGGTATTCTACCTGATGTCAAGAGGTATTTCAGAAGAGGATGCAAGAGCGATGATCGTAAGCGGCTTTGCAGATGAGGTATCAAAGGAGCTGCCGCTTGAGTATGCAATGGAGATGAATAATCTGATCCGTCTGGAGATGAAAGGCAGCATCGGATAATGGAGAGAGGTGAACACGTTTTGGAAATGAAGATCAATAAACTGCCGTCCGGAACATGGAGATGGCTGCACATGAACGATACCCGCATTGAGCAGGAAGCTAATCTGGCACAGTGCCTGGTACAGGTTCAGTGTCCGGCATCCCTTGCACAGACAAAGGCAGCAGAGAATACATTTGAGAAGATTACAACTGGTATGGGCGAGGATATGACCCGCCTGTTAAACGAATCCGGTACAGAGGCGGTTCTTTTTACCGCTGAGGCTGGCGTAAAGGAGAGTACACCGGTAACGCTTTCCTTTGGTTATCAGGATGGCGACCGCAAGGGCAACATCGTTGATCTTTATCTGAAGGAAAACAGCGAGATGACCGTTGTTATGGATTATCACAGCAACGAGGGTACTGGTACCGCAGCGATTCAGACAAAGATTCACGCAGAGAAGAATGCAAAGTTAAAGCTGATCCAGATCGAGCGTCTTGGCGCTGGCTTTGACTGCATGAATGACATCGGCGCATACTGTGCAGATGGCGCTGGCGTTGAGTTAGTACAGCTTGTGATTGGCGGAAAGAATGTCTGGATGGGCGCAGAGACTACACTTGCTGGAAAGGAAGCCGATTTTACGGCTGCAATCGGCTATCAGGTGACAGGAGACAATCGTCTGGATCTGAATTACAATGCCGTTCATGAGGGCAAGAAGACAACAAGCAACATGACCGCAAATGGTGTGCTTCGCGACCGCGCAAAGAAGCTGTTTCGTGGTACTATTGACTTTAAGAAGGGCGCAGCAGGTGCAAAGGGCGATGAGTTAGAGGATGTGCTTCTTCTTGATGACGGCGTTCAGAATCAGACCATTCCGTTAATTCTGTGTGCCGAGGAGGATGTAGAAGGAAACCACGGCGCATCCATCGGAAGCCTGGATGATGAGCTGATTTTCTATCTGGAGTCCAGAGGAATCAGTGAGGAAGCCGCTTATGAGCTAATGGCAAAGGCTAGACTGAAGGCTGTATGCAAGAAGATTCCGGTTGACGGTCTTCGCGAAGAGTTAGAAGAGATGTTAGATGGTGACGAGTCTGAGGGAGAGGAGCAGTAACATGACAGCAGAAGAAAGAAAGGCAGAAGACGCACGCTTTCGTGCAGCGTACCCGTTATTTGCACAAAATTCTGAGCTGATCTATCTGGACAACGCAGCGACGACACAGAAGCCGTCCTGCGTGATTCAGGCAGAGGCTGAGTTTTACGAAAAATACAATGCAAATCCGTTCCGTGGTGTTTATGAGCTTGCAGAGGCAGCGACCGAGCATTATGAGGAGGCAAGAGCTGCTGTTGCCGAGCTTCTTCATGCAAATGCAGATGAGATTGTTTTCACCAGAAATGCAACGGAGAGCTTAAACCTGATTGCCTACAGTCTGGGAAGTCTGGTACTTCGCCCGGGTGATGAGGTTCTTGTCAGCATTATGGAGCATCACAGCAACCTTCTTGTATGGCAGCAGGCGGCAAAGCGCACTGGTGCGACTCTTCGCTATTTGGATTGCACACAGGATGGAAAGATTACCACAGAGATGGTAGAAGCTGCGATCACCGATAAGACAAAGATCTTTGCTGTGACACAGATTTCAAACGTCCTTGGATGGAAGAATGACATCAAAGCATTTGCAGAGGTCTGTCATAGAAAGGGCTGTCTGATCGTAGCAGATGGCGCACAGAGCGTTCCTCATATCGAGGTGGACGTTAAGGCACTCGATGCTGATTTCCTTGTGTTCTCTGGCCATAAGATGATGGCACCGATGGGAATTGGTGCGCTGTATGGAAAGAAAGAGCTGTTAGAGGCAATGCCGCCATTCTTACACGGAGGAGATATGATTGAAACCGTAACAAGAGAAGGCGCTGTGTATGCACCGGTTCCGCACAAGTTTGAGGCTGGCACCGTCAATGCAGCAGGTGCAGTTGGACTGATGGCAGCGATCCGCTACTTACAGGAGATTGGATTTGATACAATCGAGAGACGTGAGGCCAAGCTTACCGAGTATGCGGTGGAGCGTTTAAAGGCAATTCCGGGTGTTCATATCTTTGGTTCACAGGAGCCGAAGGAGCATCACAGCATCGTGACCTTCCTTGTTGACAATGTGCATCCGCATGATGTCGCATCTATTCTCGATATGGATCACATCGCTGTGCGTGCTGGTCATCACTGTGCACAGCCGCTATTGCAGCATTTACAGGCTTCCGCAACTACACGAGCAAGCTTTGCATTTTATAATACAATGGAAGAAGTTGATGCGCTGGCAGAGAGCCTCGCTCAGGTAAGAAGGAGGATGGGTTACGTTGACTAACACGAACAAAACCTTTTACAATGAAATTTTAATCGATCACAACATGCATCCGGGCCACAAGCATGATTTAGACGATGCAAATATGGTGATGGAAGGCTTAAACCCAACCTGTGGCGATCACATCTGGCTGAAGCTCAAGGTTGAGGATGGCGTGATCGTGGATGGCTCCTTCGTAGGCGAGGGATGTGCCGTTTCTCAAGCATCTGCTGATATGATGCTCGATCTGATTATCGGACAGAAGGTCGAGAAGGCACAGGAGCTTGCCGACAGCTTCTTAAAGATGATCAAGGGAACTGCTACCGAGGAAGAAATCGAGAGCCTTGAGGAAGCATCTGCGCTCGAGGATATTGCGCATATGCCGGCTCGTGTAAAGTGCGCGGTACTCGGATGGCATACCATGGAGGAGATGCTGAAAGAAGATAAGTGTACCGGACATGGGGAGTGCAGCCATTGCAACCCGGAAGGTTGATTCAAAGGGAAGTGTGTGGGTGGTAACCCGGAAGGGTAATTTGGAGTGAAATGTGTGGGTGCACCCCGAGAGTTCTACGAAGGACGACTCGGCGAAGTGTTTGTCGGCGTCACTGTTCAGCGA
>CAVFYJ010000080.1:0-15830 GCA_963626545.1 Acetatifactor sp.
GGAAATGGAATGTCCGGCATTCAAGGGAAACTTTGCATGCTCGGCCATTCAATGACCGAGTTGTTGACAGTTAATTTTATTTTGCACTACAGGAAAGGACAAAACAGTGGAACACACAAAATTATACATCAGTGGAATGACCTGTATCAACTGCCAAAACCGAATTCAAAATGCCCTGAAAAAGCAGCCCGGAATTACACAGGCTACTGTCAGCTATGAGACTGGAACGGCAGATGTTTCCTATGATCCTTCTATGATCTCACTCGAACAAATTCAAAGTTTAATTGATGAGCTTGGGTACAGTTCTTCGACTCAAAAAGCGTCACGCACAACAACATTCTTTCGGATTTTTCGCGAGCTTGGCATCATTGTGCTTCTCTATTTTCTTTTGCAGTATTTTGGCATTTTAAATTATCTGGCACCAGTTTCGTTAGCGGATGCACAGATGGGCTATGGCATGCTATTTGTCATTGGTTTGATTACCTCGGTTCACTGCATTGCGATGTGTGGCGGCATCAATCTATCCCAAACGTTGAAAAAAGGCTCTGAACCATCTGCAAACGTATCGAGTGTATCTCGCGCGATGTTTCAAAATGCAGCTGTCTATAATGCCGGACGAGTCATCTCCTACACGGTAATCGGCGGAGTACTTGGAGGTATCGGTGCGCTTACTGGAATGGCTGGGACGCTGCAAACTTCGTCGTTTTTTCAGGGGCTTTTAAAGCTGCTTGCCGGTGCCTTGATGGTTGTGATGGGAATTAACATGCTCGGTCTTTTTCCGGGACTTCGCCGCTTTCATCCACGGATTCCCCTGCCACTTTTTCAAAAAGGAAGGAAAAAGGAAAATTCAAAAGAAAGAAGAGAAAGAAATGCTTCTCACAAGCGCAGAACACCTTTTATCATCGGCTTGTTTAATGGCTTGATGCCATGTGGTCCTTTGCAGTCGATGCAGATCGTTGCATTAGCCTCTGCTAGTCCATTTACTGGCGCACTTTCGATGTTTTTCTTTTCGCTTGGTACCATTCCGCTTATGCTTGGATTTGGCTCGATTGTCGCTGGTCTTGGCAAACGCTTCACAAAGCAAGTATTAAAGTGTGGTGCCATTCTCGTTGTCGTCATGGGACTTTCGATGATGTCACAGGGTACTGCCCTGTCGGGAATGAACAGCAAATTGAATACATTTTTTTCAGCTAATAATCAAACTGCCATGGAAGAATCCGATTCAAATACAGCAGTCGAAAAGAACGGTATCCAATATGTCTCTAGCACTCTGGAATCCGGCCATTATCCAGATATTACCGTTAAGGCAGGAACTCCTGTTGAATGGACGATTCACGCAGAGAAAAGTAGCATTAACGGCTGCAATTATAAGATTTTGCTGCCAGATTTTGATACCGAATGTGTTTTTGAGGAAGGTGATAATCTCATTGAATTCACGCCTCAAAAAGAAGGTGTCTATACCTATAGTTGCTGGATGGGTATGATTACAGGAAAAATTTATGTAGAAAGTGAGTAATGATGATTATGAGAAAAATGACAACTACTGTTTTGATTAGCTTACTGACAGGTGTAATGGCGATTTTGATTTCTGGATGCAACAGTAACAACACCACCCACTCTGCAAAGAGTACATCTACATCTGCTAATCCGCAGGTAACTACTTCTGAAAATACAACCGCAGAGGGCATGACTGCCACAGCGGGTGATTCTGCCGAGAGTGTTACCAGCATCAAAAAAGACGGCTATCTTGCGATTCCAATTGCGGATCTATCACAGGCAGCTTCCTTTTTCAAGGTAGATCTTGATGGAACTGAGGTTGAACTTGTCGCATTAAAGGACTCCAAGGGAAACTTGCGCACCGCATTTAATGCCTGCCAGGTTTGCTACAGCTCTGGCAGAGGATATTATCGACAGGATGGCGAGTATCTGGTATGCCAAAACTGTGGAAATTCCTTTACGATTGATCAGGTCGGCATTGCCTCTGGTGGCTGCAATCCTTGGCCGATTCTCGATTCTGATCGCACCGTTACCGATGAGGAAATTCAGATTTCCTATGATGTTTTAAAGGCAACTGCAGATGAGTTGCCAAAGTTTTTCCAGTAAAAAGAAAGAAAACAAGGCCGATACTGCACACAACTACAGTATCGGCCTTATTTGATTCTACTTATTATTTCATTACTCTTATTGTTTAATCATGTCTATTATTTAATTCTTCTTATTTACTTCTTATTTAATTTAATAATTTTCCTCATGAACTTCAAAGTAACTCTGCGGATGAGCACATACCGGGCAAACCTCCGGTGCCTTTGTTCCGACAACAATATGTCCACAGTTGCGGCACTCCCATACCTTTACTTCACTCTTTTCAAATACCTGTGCAGTCTCGATGTTCTTAAGAAGTGCACGATAGCGCTCCTCATGATGCTTCTCGATCTCGCCAACTGCGCGGAACTTTGCTGCTAATTCTGGGAAGCCTTCTTCCTCTGCTGTCTTTGCAAAGCCCTCATACATATCAGTCCACTCGTAGTTTTCGCCCTCTGCTGCTGCCGCCAGATTTGCCTTTGTATCTCCGATTCCAGCAAGCTCCTTGAACCACATCTTTGCATGTTCTTTCTCGTTATCCGCGGTCTTTAAGAACAGTGCGGACATCTGCTCATAGCCTTCCTTCTTTGCTACCGATGCAAAATAGGTGTACTTATTGCGAGCCTGTGACTCACCTGCGAATGCTTCCTGTAAGTTCTTCTCGGTCTGTGTTCCTGCGTATTTGTTTGCTGCCATTGTTGTTCCCTCCGTTTTCTTTTCTACAGTTTCTGGATTTGCTGGTTTCTCAACTTTCTTTACGATTTTTTCAAAATCAGATGCCGGATGCTTACACAATGGACAGACGAAATCCTCTGGCAATTCCTCACCGACATACTCATAGCCGCAGATGGTGCAGCGCCATACGGTCTGACCTTCCTCGGTTACACCAACAGCCTGTGGCTTCGGCTTAATGTTATTCAGATAATACTCATAGGTTACGGATGGTACTTCGCTTAATACTTCCATATCTGTGATCTCACCGACAAACATTGTGTGAGAACCAAGATCCTCGCTCTTTGTAACCTTTACGGAAATGTAAGCATTGGTGCCCTCTGTGATATAATAGATTCCATTTGCACCGCGCGCACATGATGAGAAGTCTGCAAACTTGTCCACCTCGCTGCCTGTCTGGAATCCAAACTGCTTAAACAGGTCAAATGCTGCATTCTGACTGATTACAGATACGGTAAAAGCACCGGTTCTCTGAATCATATCATGTGTGTAATTTAACTTGTTCACACAGATGCTTAACTGATTCGGTTCGGATGCTGCCTGAATCGCGGTGTTGATGATACAGCCATTGTCTTTGCTGTCCTCTTTTGTGGTCAGGACAAACAGACCGTAGCTAAGCTTATACATTGCTTTCTTGTCCATTCTCAATTCCTCCTTATTGGGATTTATTCCTAATAAGAATTATTCTATTTTCAAAGGATTTTGTCAAGCAAAAAATCCAGAAACTTTATAAATGCCCTGTTTAAATACGCCAGATCACTGCGGCAAATTGCGAGGCCAGACTCCCACTCGTGCGCGAAGCACCATCAAGCTAAATGGTTTTGTGATATAATCGTTTGCACCCGCCTCTAATCCAGTCACAATACCAAGTTCCATGTTATTCACAGTAATTAAGATGATCGGAACCTGACTGGTCTGCCTGATTTCCCGCAAGAAATCAATTCCGTTTCCATCAGGCAAATTAACATCAAGAAGAATCAGATCCTTGGGGCTTTCGCGAAGACTCTTTCGCGCTTCTGACAGCAGGCGGCACTACTCAAATTGGTAGTTGTCTGAACGCAGCGCAAGCACGGGATTCTTCCAGACATGTACGGACGAGTGAGCTGGAAAACAAAAAAGCACCGACCCCAGAGCTCTTATGTCTCCAAAACCGGTACTTAGTGCGCCTCCAGGGGCTCGAACCCTGGACACCCTGATTAAGAGTCAGGTGCTCTACCAACTGAGCTAGAAGCGCGTGCTTTTCATTTATTATGTTGTTCTCATCAACATGTGCTTAGTATAATACAATTCTCGATAAAAGTCAAGCAAAAATGACAATTTATTACGTTTTCTTTACATATTCATTAACTTTTACAAAACATTTAAGAAAGAAATTCGGTACAGTCGCCATATTGAACAATTGACTGTACCTATATTCTTTCCCTATTGCCAGTTATTATACATTCCGATTTAATTTTTCTTAAATCAGATTGTAATTATGTCATGTGTTCGGAAATAATCCATAATAATCTCTACCATCTCGGTATTGATTTCCTTTACAACTGGGCAGGTTGGATACATTGGATAGCCGCCTGCGCCACTGTAACGATAGTTATTCATGCACAGTGTAAACTCATCATCGGCCTGCACTGGCTTTCCCTGATAGCACAAATTCTGGATGCGGCTGCCCATCGGTGCCTCTGGGTGAATTTCCCATGTGACACCTGCAAAATAGTCATAATTGTAATGCTCAACCTTCGGATAGAGGAAGCTCTTTGCGACAACTACCTTGCCATTCTTGTCGATCTCGAAATACTCTGCGGTGCGCTCCATGGCAGCCTTGAGCTTTTCGCCGGTGATGCGGCATACGACAAGAGTATTCGGGAATGGATAGGTGGCAATGATGTCTCTTGTTGTGACACAAGCGTTAAAGCCTGCAATCTCGTTTGCTAGACCAACGATAGACAGCTGTGCGCCGGAGATATCGAGCTGGATACGGTTAATCAGATCGGCGATGCCGCTTCCCTCGAGTGCCATCTTTACCTTATCCTCTGGGTAAAGCGGTCTGCTTAAATGCCCCATCGGCTCGTCAAGCCACTTCTGAACTTTGTTCTCGACAAAGCTGTACTTCTCGCACAGTGCCTTTGCATTGTCCGGATTTGGCTGAACCTTCTTTGAAGTGATGGAGGTGATTGTTGCCGGGTACGCTGCGTTTCCAGAAGCCTCTGCCTGCTTCGGAGCAAATGACTCCTTTTCGAGATCAAGCTCAACATAGGCGTACTCTCTGCCGTTTGCGAGCGGCTGAAGGGTGTAGGTGCCATGAATCATTCTTCCTGCCACCGGCATGTGCTGATGACCAGTCAATAATACATCAAATCCAAGCTCAGTGCAGATCTTGTAGCCGATATTCTCGGTTGTGTCGGACAGGCGCTTTCCCGTCTCGACATCGCTCTCGAAGCCGCCGTGATAGATACAGATCGTCAGATCAACCTTACCCTGTAAATCCTCGAGTGCCTTTTTTGCAGCCTCAAATGGATCAACAACCTGAATGCCGACCAGATTTTCCTTCTTCTCCCACACATTGATATAATCGGTTACGATGCCGACCAGTCCGACTTTCACGCCGTTTTTCATTGTGTGAATTACGTGCGGATAGAGAATATTTCCCTCGCTGTCAAGAACATTCTCGCAAACGCAGGTACCTTTGTGGTTCTTGCGATAAATCGCCTGATATGCCTGACCATAGTTAAAATCGTGGTTTCCTAATGCATAGAAGTCGTATCCGCAGTCATTTACCATCTGCGCAATATACTCGCAGGTGCCTAAAATATTTTTGCTGTAGTAGGCATATGCGGAGCCCTGAAGCATATCGCCGCCATCTAACACGAGTGTGTCATCATCTTTTTTGTATTCGGATGCGCACGCAAACAGACCCATCGGCTTTACCTCGCGGTCGCCGTATGTCGTCGGATAGAAATATCCGTGTACGTCCGATGTATAATAAATTTTTACTTTTTTCTTTTCCATTGTTTCACCTAACCTTTTTTAATAGCCGAGTGCCGCACAGCGCACACTGCCCACGGAGATGAAGTTGTCGAGCAGCGCACCGATATCAGTACCAGCCTCTGCGGTCTCGATCATAACGCCCTTTGAGCGAAGCGTAAAACTGCCATCTTCATGGTCGGTGCGCACATAGTCGTCCTGATAAAACTGGTGCTTTGCCGGAATGCGGTCACGCAAAATGCCCTTGCACTCGGAAAGTGCGCAGCCCGGGAAATTCACATTCCAGATGCGATCCATCGAAAGATTCTTGGCAAGAAGTTCCTTTACAAGCGGAATCAGATACTCATCCGCAGTCTCCCAGTTTGTATCATTTCGATTGGAGAACGCGAAGGAGCGAATGCCATTTGTAAGTGCTTCCATTGCCGCGCCGACTGTCCCGGAATACAGGATATCAATTCCGGTATTGTAGCCGCTGTTGATGCCGGAAAATACAACGTCCGGCTTTTCTGACATCAAATACTCGAGCGCCACCTTTACACAGTCTGCCGGAGTACCGCCCACACTGTAGGCACGTACGCCCTCTACGTCATAGTTTTCTGGTGTCACCTCGATGTCCTCAAATAAGGTGATACGCTGAGACATGGCGCTGCACTGACTCTTCGGTGCGACAACCCACACCTCGCCAAGCGACACGGAAAGCTCTGCCAGCTTGCGAATGCCCGGTGCCTTTATACCATCGTCATTTACAATTAAAATTCTCATCTATGATCCTCTTTTATTACTTTCTTTTCAAATCGTTTCAATCCTTCTTCCGGGAGATCATCTCGCCATTTTCAAAGAGGAAGCTTTCGCCGTACTCTGGCAGGATGCGCTTGTCTGCGTGCGCGGTGTTGACCTGCTCCGGACGGAAACTGTGAAGCGGAACAAGGATGTGAGGTGCGATGGTGTCTAGCATGGTGCGTAAATAGTACGGTCTGGAGTGGCCGCCGATTCCCATATGCACGTATGGGATGTTCATATGCTCTAAGATGCGATGCATCTTTCCAAAGGAAGGATCGTAATCGCCAAGCGGTGCGCCGTCCATATGGACATACAGGGTGATCACGGAGCTTAAATCCATCAGCTCATAGAAATTTGCATAGTCCTGCTGCAAGATATACTTGGACGGGTTGGCAAGAAGCTCTGCTCTAGTGATGATGGTCCAGCCGCACTCTGCCGCCTTATCCTTATCGGCGCCAACGCTGTTTTCATACATCAAAATCTCATCCTCTGGATAGAAGGTCTGTACATAATCGGCCTGTACGCCGTCCATGACAAGCTTTCTGCCTGTCTTTTGCGCGGTCAAAATCAAGCGATGAAGACGCTCTACGTTTCGATTGTATGGATTGACAATGATCAGTCCCTTCTGCTCTGTGGACTCTCTGTGCATCTCTTCCTGTAACCATTCCTCGCTTCTTCCCGGCTCCTCTGGCTCGGTAAGAGAAAGCATATCCACATCGTCAAAGCTTACGGTAACGCCCTCGGTGATCAGCACATCCGCGCCCTTCATCTTCTGGCCAAATGCCTTTGTTACCTTTGGATGGAAGCCGTGGAAACGATAATCGCCAGTATAGCAGATAACTCCGCCCGGTGTTGTGATGCGATAGCCACACGCACCGATGACGTCATGGTCAATCGCCTCGACCTCAACCTTGATATCGCCTACGGTAAAGCTCTCGCCGTATGGGATGCCGGTGCAGTTTTTGTGACCCTTTACCTGAATGTCACCGCAAGCCTCGAGTCTGCGGTACAGCTTTAAGGAATCCTCACTCATGTAAACTGGAAGATTCTGATCAAGCATGCCAAGACCACCCATGTGGTCGATGTGCATATGAGAGATCACGAAGAAATTTTTCTTGGTATCCTTCTCGAAGCTGACAAGGCCAAGCTTCTTGGCGGTCTCATTGTCGTAGAGACCATCGTGTGATGCCAGCACGCCAAGACGCGCATAGTCTGCTGCGCACTCGTTGTAGCGCACGGCAATCTTATCATCCATGCGATCCATTACGGCAAAGCCGAAATCAAACATGCATCTTGCTTCTTCGGTTTCTACCACCACAAATGTGCCGCCGATTTCTTTTAATCCATTATAAAATGTTATTGTTGTCATAAACTATCCTTTCCTAAAAAGAATGAAACTACTTAAAAAGATGAAAAAGGAGCTGCCATTATCTGACAGCCCCCTGTGTATTCGTCTGTTACAGCAGACGACTTACGCTTTACTTATTCAGCTACAGAAGAAGACTCCTCTTCGGTAACAACACCGTCAACGCCTAACTTGTCGTTGATCTCGGTTACAAGGTTCTCAAGAACTTCCTCTGGCTCAAGCTCGTCCAGGATGGAATCTTCCAGAACGGTGCTTACAGTGTTCATTACATCATAGCTGCCATCGAATACCGGCTGAGCGAAGAAGTATGGAGACTGCTCATATGCAGACTTGTAGTTGTTGGTCTCATCCTCTTCCATGAACTTCTGGAACTCATCGGTCTCGTATGCAGACTTTCTTACCGGCAGATATCCGGTCTTCTCAGACCACTCTACAGTAGAATCAACAGAAGTTAAGAACTTCATGTATTCCCAAGCTGCGTTCTGCTTGTTCTCATCGGTGCTGAACATGTATACGTTGGTACCAGCCTGGTTAGCAGCATTGCTCTTGTTGCCCGGCAGTGGAGCTACAGCCAGTTCCCAATCCTCATGAGTAATGTAGGAGATACCGGTACAAGAACCAATGTATCCACCGATCATCTGGTTGGAAAGAACGTTGGAGAAGTAGCTGTCCTCACCTACCAGACGAGCATAACCGTTGTTGTACAGATCCATGATGTAGGTAACAGTCTCAAGACCAGCCTCATTATCAAACAGAGCGCCGTCCTCGCTTACATAATCACAATCGTTCTGATGCAGGGATGCCTCTAAGAATCCAGACAAATCGTCAACACCAAGAACCTCGATGTCCTTCTCTTCCTTTAACTTTGCACCAACCTCAGCCATCTCTTCCCAAGTAGTCGGAGCCTCAAGTCCAAGTTCATCAAACAGGGTCTTGTTGTAGAAGTAAACATAGGTACTCTTGTTGAATGGTACGCAAGCAACAAATCCGTATACTTCACACTCATCCTTGTAGCTGTCGATCAGGTCATCATAATCGAAATCCTCATCGGTAACAAAATCATCCAGCGGAACGATCTTATCGGTATAAGCAGTTACCCAGTTGTTGTAACCCTGAGACAGATCCGGCAGAGTATCAGCAGCTGCGTTTGCAGTCAGCTTTGTGCTCAGGTCACTGTAGTTACCCTGATTTACCAGTGTAACGGTGATGCCATACTCATTCTCCTCATTGAACTTATCGGTAAGAGCTGTCAGCGCTTCCTCCTGCTGACCGTTCATTGCATGCCAGAATGTGATTTCACATGGCTCGATGGTCTTTGCCTCGTCTGCGAATGCTGGTACAGCCATTGCTGCTGCCATGGACATTGACATTAAAACTGCACTTACTTTTCTTAATTTCATGAGTTTTCTCCTCTCTTTTTTCCGCCCACTTCGGGCGTGATAGACACAACGTTCAATCTGTAACATTGTACTCTCTATAGAATCCGGATTTCCGGTTTCTAACATAATGATGAATCCGTTACTACTACAAATAATGAAATGGCGCTAATTAACACGAATTAACATCAATTAGCAATAACGGATAGTCGAGCCGGTAACAGGTTTAACCCTTGATACCACTCTGGGTAACGCCCTCGATGACATACTTACGAAGAAGTAAGTAAACGACAACGATTGGAAGTACCAAGATGCAAGACGCCGCCATAATCAATTCATACGACGAACCGTTCTCCGTCTGGAACTGCATAAGTCCGTAGGAAAGGACACGCATCTCCTTGCTGTTTGTAACAAGTAATGGCCACATGAAGGAGTTCCAACAGCTGATCGCATTTAAGATACAAACTGTGGTGATCGGACTCTTGTTGATCGGAATCATGATCTTGATCAGATACTTAAAGTCGTTACACTTATCAACCTTTGCCGCCAAATACAGCGCATCCGGTACCTGTGAGAAGAACTGAGTCAACAGGTAAATGTAGAATACGCTCGCTAAATACGGAACGATCATTGCCTGATAGGTATTGATCCACTTTAACTTGGTGATGGTGATGAAGTTGGTGATGATTAACATCTCGCCAGGAATCATCAGAGTTGCAAGCATCAAGGAAAGCATGATCTTCTTTCCCGGGAAGTTCAGACGTGCAAATGCATAAGCTGCTAACACGGTGGTCACCAGCACACCTGCGGTTGAAATGATCGTAACGATCAGGGTATTTAAGATATAGCGCGGGAACGGAGCTGCATTCCATGCCTCAACGAAGTTGGAAAACTGCGGTACCTTCGGGAAGAAGGTCGGCGGAATTGCGGTGATCTCGCTTGGTGTCTTCAGTGCAGAAAGAATCATCCATAAGAATGGAAGCAGCGTAAAGATCGCGCCCGCAATCAGAATTGCATATTTCAGCACCTCTGCAACAACATTTATAACTTTTCTTTTATTCATCTTTTCTCTTATCCATCCTTTCTTCCTGTCAGCTTCCTCTGAACGAAGGTAAGGACGAGGATAATTCCGAACAGAACAACTGCGGATGCAGATGCTTCGCCGTATTCGTACTGATTGTAGAACTTATCGTACAAATAGTAAACAACGGTGATTGCGCTGTTTGCCGGACCTGCCTTTGATGCAAACAGGGAATATACTTCGTTGTAAACCTTGAATGCACTGATCATACCCATGATGAGCGCATAGGATACCATCGGCATAATGCCCGGAAGTGTGATCTTTGTGAAAACTCTCCATCTTGGGGTGGAGTCTACCTTTGCCGCATTGTACAGATCAGGAGAAATGGTCTGTAAACCTGCAAGGAAGATCAAAATATCGAATGCCATGCTCTTCCAGATACTGAAGATAATCAGTGCCGGAAGCGCATACTGTTTCTTGTTCAGCCACGGAATTGCCTTGATGCCAAACCAGGAAAGAATCTGGTTTAACAGACCGTAGTTCTCATTGAAGATCCATCTCCAAACGATACCGATTGCAATAACGCTGGTAACGTATGGCAGAAAGTACAAAGTCTGGAAAAATCCCTGGAACTTAATCTTGCTGTTTAATAAAACGGCGATCAGAAGGGATAAAACAATGGAACATGGAACTACGAATACAACATAGATTCCGGTGTTGGTCAGCGCCTTGATGAAGTACTTATCCTTGAAAATACTCGTATAGTTGCTGAAACCGATTGATGAGTACGTACCGCTAATCATGTTGTAATCTTCCATGAAGCTCATGACAAACGCACGAAACAGCGGATAAATCGTAAATACAAGAATGACAATTAATGCGGGCATCAGATAAAGATAGCCCTTCATGCTTTTCTTTTCCATCGGGTTCTCCTTATCAATATTTTCCTACTGTCTTTCCTGCCTGGTCAAACAAAAGGATCTGGTTGTCACGAATGGTTACGTTGAATGCAGTACCAACACCGATCTGCATATCAGAGTGAACCAGTACGCGAAGCTCCTCGCCAGCAAGTGCCACGCGAAGCTGTAACTCTCTTCCTGTCATGCGCACATGAGTGGCCTTAACCGGAATTCCGTTTGCAGACACATTGAAGGACTCTGGACGGACACCAGCCTTATAAGCGCCATCAGCTGCCTTGCAGCCCTCACGAAGAACGACATCGCCGCACATGATCTTGCCGCCCTTAACGGTTACGTCAAAAACATTAATCTGCGGAGTACCTAAGAACTGTGCAACGAACATGTTGCCTGGATTTAAGTACATCTTCTGCGGAACCTCGAACTGCTGTACAACACCCTTCTCCATAACTGCGATGCGGTCAGAAATACTCATCGCCTCTTCCTGGTCATGAGTTACGAAAATGGTGGTGATACCAACCTCCTGCTGGATACGACGAATCTCTTCACGTGTCTCAACACGAAGCTTTGCATCCAAGTTTGACAGTGGCTCGTCTAAGAGCAATACCTCTGGCTTCTTTACAAGTGCTCTGGCAATTGCAACACGCTGCTGCTGACCACCGGAAAGAGCCTTTGGCTTTCTGTCCATCAGATGATCAAGCTGTACGAGCTTTGCCATTTCCTGGGCGCGCTCTCTTGCCTCTGCCTTGGGAACCTTACGGTTAATTAACGGGAACATGATGTTGTCCGCAACGGTCATATGCGGGTACAATGCATAGTTCTGGAATACAAGGCCGATCTCGCGGTCCTCCGGTGCAACCTTTGTTACATCTCTGTCTCCGAAGTAGATGTGTCCGGAAGTCGGGTCATTCAGACCGGCAAGCATGAACAGTGTGGTGGATTTTCCACAACCGGATGGTCCGAGCAGACCAACCAGCTCACCGTCTGCAATATTCAGGTTCATGTTGTCAACAGCCTTGAAGTCTCCATACGCCTTCGTCAGATTCTCAATTCTAATCTCCATTTTTACCTCAATCTGCTGCTCACGGCAGCTTTTTATCTACGGTTTTGCGTGCTAAACACACGTCTTCATCATCATTATAATATATCTTTCGCAGAAAATCCAGTAGTATTCGAGAGTTTTCGTTTTGTTTTGAGTAAATTTTATTTTACAGGTGTGGTTTCCCGGGAGGTTTACGCCTTCAGGTATTCTTCTATTTTTTCTTTATTAAGTCCCTCTCCAATCACGATAATGATCTGCTGACCATTTGCGATTGGACTCAACTGACGCTGTGAAGCGGTTGCATTTAATTCAAGCCAACCATCTGGTGTCTCAAGAAAGCCTTTGATACGATGTACATGTCCGCAGGATGGATCACCCAGAATCTTAGTCGCTGCTTGTAATGTTTGTTCCTTTGTTAATGGCAAATTCATAAAAGAAAGTGAGGAAAATGCCTTATCATCCTCAACATCGCGCTTTTGCCAGCTTTCTGTATGATAACCGCAGGTTAAAATGCGCTTCCAATCCTCATCGGTAAGCTCATCCCACTTCTTTTTCATGATATCAGATGGTGCTACTTTTCTGGTACAAGAAATCGCTTCCATTGCGCGGTTGATATGCGGAAGAATCGAATTGGCCTGTTCGTCCGATGCCTCATCAAGTTTACTCAAAAAAATAATGCCCGCATCAGCAGCTTCCGATGCAAGAAGGTACTCGGCATCTTTTGACACCTGCTCTGGCAATCCTGCGTCGGCAATTGCGATGACATTTCCAATCTCATACCAATTATCAAGCGGGTCTTCTCTGAGTGCATCAAAAAACTCATCGACATCAAAAATACCGGATGGCTCTACAATTACACGATCATAGCCACACATTCCCATTGCGATCAGCTTTGTCTTAAAACGTCTTCGATGGCAATCTTTATCACAGCCGCCAGATACCATTTCAAGTTCACAATGATCGCCCATCAAATCCTGCAAAAGCATCATATCGACATTGACAGCACCGTAATCATTTTCCAAAATTCCAATATTATAACCGCTGTCGATTAAATATTTTGCGTATTTCTTTATAAAAGTGGTCTTTCCTGAACCAAGAAAGCCTGTTATCAAATCAATTTTAACCATGGTTAGTTCCTCCTTACTTTGTAATGCACCCTTATTATACTTGACTTTTGCTTATTTGTGGTATAGAATCTATTTAAAATAATTTTTAAATAAATTTGAGGTGATGAGATTGGCCGTTCCAGAAGTATTAGATGCACTCGCAGATAAGAACCGGCGTAATATCTTATTGAAATTGAAGGAGGGAAAAATCAGCTCAGGTGATCTGGCGATTGCTCTTGGCATGACACCACAGGCACTCTCCTATCATCTGGCAAAATTAAAAAAAGCAGACTTGATCTACGAGACTCGTGAAAAGAACTTTATTTATTACGAACTTGATCTTTCGATTTTGGACGAAACGATCCTATGGATTACTCAATTGAGAGGAAAGAAAAACTAAGTCGTTTGCACACACAAAGAAGCAGGAGAAAATCGAGACGATTTTCTCCTGCTTCTTATACATGCAAGAAAACAAATTTACTCGTCCTTCTTGTCCTCAACGATCTTGATGTGAACATCTGCCAGCTGCTTCTCACTTACGGTAGCCGGTGCGCCCATCATAACATCCTGTGCATTCTTGTTCATTGGGAACGGAATGATCTCACGGATGCTGTCCTCGCCTGCGATCAGCATAACCATACGGTCAACACCAGGTGCGATACCAGCGTGTGGCGGAGCACCATAGCAGAATGCGTTGTACATAGCCGGGAACTTTGCCTTAACGTCATCCTCGCCCAGACCAACTAACTCGAATGCCTTAACCATGATCTCCGGATCGTGGTTACGAACAGCACCAGAAGAAAGCTCAACGCCGTTGCAAACCAAATCGTACTGATATGCAAGAATATCAAGCGGATTCATGGTCTCAAGTGCCTGTAAGCCACCCTGCGGCATAGAGAATGGGTTATGGCAGAACTCTAACTCGCCAGACTCCTCACCGATCTCATACATCGGGAAGTCAACAACCCAGCAGAACTCATAGCAATCCTTCTTCATATAGCCATCGAAGGAAGCACCGATTGTCTTGCGGATTACACCTGCTGTCTTCTGAGCAGTCTTTAAGTCACCTGCGGACAGAGCAACAAAATCACCAGCCTTTAAGCCAAGTGCACTTACAACTGCATCCTTGTGATCAACAACAAACTTAGAAATTCCTCCAGTCAGCTCGCCCTTGTCATCCAGACGGAACCAGTAAGCCTTCTGGCCGCTTACAACCTCAACATCAGCGCACATCTTATCAATCTGCTTTCTGGTGCCCTTGAAGTTTTCAGCAACAACTGCCTTTACCTTATTTCCTGCAAATGGACCAAATCCACAATCTGCCAATACATCAGTAGCATCCTGAACGATCAGGCTGATACGAAGATCCGGCTTATCAGAGCCGTACTTGTCCATTGCTTCAAGATACGGAATTCTCTTAAACGGCGGCTTGGACGCCTCGTGATAAATGCCGTACTTTGCAAAAATTGGCGGAAGCACATCCTCAAGAATCTCAAATACGTCTTCCTGATCGGCAAATGCCATCTCCATATCCAGCTGATAGAACTCACCCGGAGAACGGTCTGCTCTTGCATCTTCATCACGGAAGCACGGAGCGATCTGGAAATAACGGTCAAAACCGGAAGTCATTAACAACTGCTTGAACTGCTGAGGTGCCTGCGGCAGCGCATAGAACTTGCCCGGATGATTTCTGGCTGGAACCAGATAATCTCTTGCACCTTCTGGGGAAGAGCAGGTTAAGATCGGAGTGGTGATTTCCATGAAATCATGGCCGATCATAGAAGCACGAAGATCAGCAACAACCTTGCTTCTTAAAACGATCTTCGACTTTACTTCTGGATTTCTCAGGTCCAGATAACGGTACTTCAGACGCACATTCTCATCTGCATCCTTAGAATGATTGATCTGGAACGGAAGCTCGTTGTAACGGCACTTTCCGAGAACGGTAAGCTTGCTTGGAACAACCTCGATCTCACCTGTTGGAAGATTCGGGTTCTTGGAACTACGCTCTCTGACGGTTCCAACGATCTCAATCGTAGACTCATAATTGATAGAAGACAGCTGCTCCATGATGTCCTCGGTCTCTACTACGATCTGAGTAGTTCCGTAAAAGTCTCTCAGAATCAAGAAACCAAGATTCTTGCTGACCTTACGGAGATTTTCATACCAGCCGACAAGCTTTACTTCCTCGCCGACATTTGCCAGTCTTAACTGGTCACAATTGTGTGTACGTCCCTGCATAGGTATTATATCCTTTCTGGATCACCTGTAGATTTAGATTTTTTTCGTTACGATTATATCATTCACATTGTTTAAAGTCAATAAGACCTGTCAATTACTCCCGTCCCTAAAGGGATCGGGGCTTGCTAAGGGTCCCGTTACCCGATAGGTATGATATGACACGAGGCCATATCAGAAGTTTGTAT
>CAVFYJ010000081.1:0-15554 GCA_963626545.1 Acetatifactor sp.
TTCTTCGTTCAAGGCTGACGGTACAGAAAAGTACACGATACTATAACAGCAAAGAACGGTTACTGCCGGGAACGATCTTTTCATACGATGGTGGTCGATATGTACTAACAGGCCAGCTGACAGGTGGAGCGTATTATCGAGCTTATGGACAGGGAAAGAAGAACTTCCCAGCAAAGCAAATACGCATTCTATGTCAAAATGAGGGACTTGTGTATGTAGGCTAGAAAAAAGAAAGATTGGTGCAATTCATCTCCTGACTAAAGTCACGAGTTTTCTTGCACAAATTTTCAATAAAAAGATAAATTTACTTTCGATTGCGTTTGTTTGACTTCGCTACGTGCATTTCACCAGTCAAAAAAAGCATCTTACCCCGATTTGCTTGCCGCAGACTAGTATCTTGCGCTATTCTTCTATCAGAGAGATTGATAGAGAGGAGTGGCTTATGATGCAGGAAGATTTTATGCAAACAAGTTCGATGCAGGAAATTGAAATTCGAGTGAAAAACCTCAAGAAATATTTCAAAGAAGTCAAAGCGGTAGATGATATCAGTTTTGAAGTGCAAAAGGGCGAGTTGTTTGGTTTTTTAGGTGTGAATGGTGCCGGAAAATCGACAACAATCCGCATGATGTGCACGCTGTTTTCTCCGACAGATGGAGAGATCTGGATTGGCGGACAGCAGGCTGGAATACAGGATGAAGAGATTCGCCAGAAAATTGGTGTAGTCTGGCAGGAAAACGTGTTGGATGATCGACTTACGGTAAAGGAAAATTTGCAGGTGCGCGCTGCAATGTATCAGACAACACATGCATGGCAAAAAGATCGCATTCAGACGGTTTGCGAAAAACTTCATCTGGAAGATATCTACACAAGGCGCTATGCGAAACTCTCCGGTGGTCAAAAGCGCCGATGCGAGATTGCCGCAGCGTTGCTAAACGATCCCGAGGTATTGTTTTTGGATGAACCAACGACCGGCCTTGATCCAGCTACGAGAAAGCAGGTCTGGAACAGTGTGGAGTCGCTTCAGCGTGAGGATCAGGTAACAGTATTTTTGACTACTCATTACATGGAGGAGGCAGCAGCGGCCGGTCATATCGCTATCATCGACAAGGGAAAGATCTGTGAGTCTGGAACACCGCAGGAATTAAAAATGCGCTATGCAAAAGATACGCTTACGTTGTATTATAAAGAAAAGGCACCGCAGATAAAAACATTTGACAATAGTATGGAGGCACTTCCCGTTTTGAATCGTCTGGCAGATGAATTGGAGGGCTTTGAGCTGCAGCAGGGAACCATGGATGATGTGTTTTTTGCCGTTACTGGAAAGAGTCTGAAGGGAGGCGCACTATGAGTCAAATTAGAGCAATGACAAAACGAAATCTGCTAATCTATTTTCGAGACAAGGGTACCGTCTTTTTCTCGGTGTTGTCTGCGCTTATTGTGCTGGCGATCATGGTAATGTTTCTTGGAGAATCGTCCTCGAGCGGTCTGCTTGACGCATTGAATCAATATGGAAGCGGCACGGCAGAGGAAAATGCAAAAAACGCTTCTTGGATGGTGCAGCTGTGGATTATGGGAGGCATTCTTGGAATTAACAGCGTAACCGTCTCCATGACAGCGATCAGTGCGATGGTACAGGATGAGGAGCAGGGACGACTTCGAGCCTTCTATGTGACACCTGCAAGCCGCCTCAATCTGACCCTTGGCTACACTTTGTCCGCATGGTGTAGCGGCATGGTGATCTGTCTTATTACACTTGCGGCGGGCGAGGGCTACTTTGCATTGAAAGGTCATCCACTGCTTCGGGCAAGTGATATCGCAGCGCTTGTCGGCGTGATTGCACTCAATGTCTTTACGTTTTCCGCGATTGGCTATCTCATTGCGCTGTTTGTGCGCACAGGAAGCGCGTGGAGCGGTCTGCTTACCGTAGTGGGTACATTGGTTGGTTTTGTGGGCGGCACGTACATTCCGGTGGCGTCAATGTCGGACTGGCTGCAGGGTGCCGTAAAGTTTCTTCCGGTTATCCATGGAACTGCCTTGATGCGCCGGATCTGTATGCAGGAGGCTGCAAAAACGGTATTTGCTGGCATGTCAGAAGATGTACAGAAAGTCTTCTTTGAGGAGATGGGTGTTGTCCTGAAAAATGGTACAGAAAATATCAGTGTCGTAGGTCATATTTTAATGCTGATCGCGTGGGCTGTCGCAGCCATTGCCGTGTCTGCCGCCTTTGCAAAGAAAAGAAAGCTAAAAGATCGATAAGATGGAAGAATAGAAGTTGGATGAGAATCGGGGTCAGACGTATCGATCTGGCCCTATCTAAAGGGGGAATTCAATGAAAGTAACCATACAGGAGTGTTCCCATGAGGAAGAGGAGGAAATTATTATCCGCTGCCGTGGAATTGACGAGCGGATCAGCCGCCTTCTAAAAGCACTTCAGACCGATCAGGAAAAGCTGACGGTG
Organism: Acetatifactor sp.; assembly: GCA_963626545.1. Taxonomy (GTDB): domain Bacteria; phylum Bacillota; class Clostridia; order Lachnospirales; family Lachnospiraceae; genus Anthropogastromicrobium. The sequence continues at coordinate 2,459 of CAVFYJ010000081.1, forward strand.
TTTGATGGAGAGAAGATGCATCAGGTAAAATTGCGCGATGTTTGCTATTTTGAAGCAGTCGATAATCGCGTTTTTGCCTGCATGGATCGCGAAGTATTTGAGGTACGGTCAAAACTATACGAAATCGAGCAGCAATATGGCAGTGCCGACTTTTTTCGGGTTTCCAAATCGGTTATCCTGAATTTGTCTAAGGTAGATCATTTTAGTCCAATGTTTCAGGGACGAATGGATGCTTGCATGACAAATAAGGAACATGTCGTAAAGAGTTTGTGATTCGCATTGCAATTCATTACTTAATCATGAATGGGATTGTGCTTGGCGGCGGCAGTCTGTTTGGCTGGTTTGATATTCATGAGCCGCTGCAGGTTGTTATGATGGCGTTATCCGTTGCCATTATCTTTTTCATTATTTCCCTGTATTCGTGGACGAAGGGAAATCGGGAGGCACAAAAACTGAACCAGCGCCTGAAAAAGCGTAATGACAACGAATCCCAATAAACTAGAATGATTATTTCTGCTTTTTCACTTGAATGTGGTGCTGCGTCCGGAATTCATCAATGGTGGCAAGGCCAGCATCCGATACTGGACGGATCCATTTTCCAGAGTAGAGATGACGCTGCATGATGATGTAACGAATCGGTTCATCAATGTAGCAGAACGCAAACACAAGAAGAAATGGTGCATGAAAATAAAAATTAGAAAGATACACAAATGGAAGTACCATCAGATACATGAAGGTGATTTCCATAATGGAACCAAAAGCGGCATCTCCGGCAGAACGGTAGGTGTCGTTTTGTGCCCAGTTGCCCATACGAATGATCGCAGCGATGCTGTACACAATCAGCATGCCGGTACCAATTTCATAGGATTCACCGGAGAGTCCAAGCGTGTGAAGGAGCGGGTTGTGAACGAGTAAAAGTGTCAGACAGGCAATGCTGATGATGCCGCTGCACAGATAAACCAGTCGTTTGGCACGCTGAAAGGCCAGCTCGTGATTGCCAGCACCCACTTCCTTTCCAACCAAAATCGAGGCTGCGTTGGAGAAGCCACTGAAGAAGGCAATGACCAGACCCTCCATGGTACGAAAGACGGCAACAGCGGCGATGGCCTGTTCGCTCTGACGGCCCAATACCACATTGATCAGCATATTTCCGACACCGATCAGTACCTCATTGCAGATGATCGGAAAGCATTTCATAAGATAATGCTGTACGGATGCCTTTGTCCAACGGAAATGCTTTGAAAATTCCAAGACAAATGGAATTTTCTGATAAAGAACAAAGCCAATCAGAATGATCAGATTTACAATTCCCGCGAGAACCGTTCCGACGGCAGCGCCAGCGGCACCCATTTCCGGCAGTCCAAATTTTCCAAAAATAAAAAGATAATTGAAAAAACAGTTGGCCACAACAGAAGCGATACCGCCATAAAGCGGAATTTTCACACGCTCAATGGAGCGAAGCAGTGCGCTTATGGCCATAGACAAAACCTGAAGCGGATAAGCAAATCCGACAATGCGAAGGTAAGAAATGCCAATCGCTTGAATTTCAGGCTTGTCTGTGTAAACACCCATAATAAAGGCAGGTGCGCCAATTGCAAGTCCAGCAAAAACGAGTGCGACGGTCATCATAAAAAGAAGTGTCATTCCGTAGGAACGTGTGATACCGTCATGGTCTTTGGCACCCCAGTATTGAGCAAAAAACAGCATACCGCCGCCGATAAAGCCCCAATAGCCGGAGAACATCAGACTCGAAAACTGAGCGCACAGACCGACAGCGCCCACTGCTTTTTCACCAATCGAGGCCAGCATGATCGTGTCTACCATACTGCCTGTTGTGGTGAGAAGGTTCTGAAGAGCTACCGGAATTGCGATAATCGCAATGTGCTTTAAAAAGTAGCCCCAGTCAAATTTCTTTTGTTTCATAGAATCGAAATTTCCCCCAAATCAATAGTAGTGTAAAAAGTGCAGAAACATCGTTAGTATAGCATGATAAAATACACTTTTCTATATGGGAAATGCTGAAAAACACACCACTTTTTTGCCATAATTACATGGCGCTTGCTATTTTCAGTTTTCTGTACTATAATGACGACAGAAGCAAAGACAGGCAGGTGATGGCGGTGAAATTAAAAAAAGACAAACTGTGGAAAATCCCAACGATTGTCGTATGTGCAGTGTTGTTTGGACTGTTGGTGGCTGATATTAGAGGAGCGTATGTGACGGCTCCGATTGATGTCGCTGCCTATCATATATTAAGGACATTTCAGAGTAATGCGGCAACGGGATTTTTCAAGCTGATGACGAACATGGTTCATCCAGTTGTACTTTTGGTAATCAGTCTTTCGATGATTCATATTCTCAAACAGCGCAAATATCTCGTTGCACTGCTTGGAAATCTGATTTTAACCGTTCTTTTGAATCTGGCAATTAAGGGAAGCTTCATGAGGGTGCGTCCGCCGGAAGAAATGCGCTTGATCATGGAGAGTGGCTATAGCTTTCCGAGTGGACATGCCATGGTGGCGGCATCCTTTTATGGATTTCTCGTATATATGCTCAAGCAGGCCGATTTGAAAAAAGGTCAAAAATGGGGATTTGCCATTCTCTATGCACTGATTGTACTTTTAGTTGGATGCAGCCGTATTTATCTGGGTGTACATTATGCAACCGACGTGATCGGCGGTTTTTGTGTTTCCGTCATCTATCTAATTTTGTATACCGAGGTTATTAGCCATTATTTTGCGGCAGAGGCATTGGATGCCGCGCATCATCATCTGGATGTCAAGCATGAGCTGGTATTAAGCTTTGCCTACGCATTCCGAGGAATCTTTGACGGCATCAAAAATGAGCGCAACATGATGATTCATTATTCCGCAGTTGTGCTGGTCGTGGTCTTTGGCATTACGTTAAAGCTGACCGTCACCGAGTGGGGCATTTGTCTCGTTTTATGTGGAATGGTCATTGCACTTGAGCAGGTCAATACCGCCATTGAGGCCGTTGTCGATCTGGTAACAGAGGAACACAAGGAGCTGGCGCGTCTGGCAAAGGATACCGCAGCGGGAGCTGTTTTAGTTGCAGCCATTACAGCGGCCATTGTGGGGGGATTGATTTTCTTCCCGAAGTTGGCTGTGCTGTTTGGATTATAAAAGATAGAAATTCACACAAGCAGAAAGGCAGGTAACAATTATGGAATTTAAGGTAACAGATCTTGTAAAGAATGTTGTATTAGCAGGAATCGGTGCAGCAGCTGTCACTACCGAGAAAGCAAAGGATGTTGCAGATGAACTCGTAAAGAAGGGAAGCCTGACCGTAGAGCAGGGAAAGGTTTTAAATGAGGAGCTTAAGCACAACATCAAAGAAACCTTTGACAATAAGAAAAAGAAGGATTCTTCTGTTGAGGAGCTGCTGTCTGCAATGACACCGGATCAGATTGAAGCACTTAAGGAACTGTTAAATAAGGCCGCAAAGCCACAGGAAGAAGCTAAGGCGGAGGCGTCTGAGGAAGCGCCGAAGGCAGAGGCAGAACCAAAGGCAGCAGAGGAAGCACCGACTACAGAGGATGAAGCACAGCCGAAAGAGAATGAGGATGAGTGAAAGAGAAGACAGATCAAGACTTTCTGAAATCATGCAGGTATTGCGGCGTTATCACATCACCAAAGGGATAACGCCCACAAAGGTGCGTGAAATTTTAGAGGAACTTGGGCCAACCTATGTGAAGCTCGGACAGATTCTTTCGATACGAACTGATCTAATTTCACCAGCATATTGTGATGAACTGCAAAAGCTTCGCTCACAGGTCAGCCCAATGTCATATGAAGAGGTTCGCCTTGTTCTTCGTGAAGCCTATAAAAAAGACCCGGAGGATGTCTTTGCATCAATTGTGAAGGCGCCTATCGGGTCTGCTTCGATTGCGCAGGTTCACGAAGCGACACTAAAGAATGGCGATCATGTTGTACTGAAGGTGCAGCGCCGCGGCATTTATGACACGATGGCAAAGGATGTCGCCATGATGCAGCGAATGCTTCGCTTTGTGCCGCCAGCGCTCAAAAACTTGGTTGATCTGGATCGCGTGATCAAGGAATTCTGGGCTTCTGCGCAAGAAGAGATGGATTTTCTTCGTGAAGCCACCAATATGGAGATTTTTGCAAAGAACAACAAGGATGTCGCGTTTGTGACTTCACCAAAGCTGTATCGTGATTTGACAACAGCACAGGTGCTTGTCATGGAGTACATTGACGGCTACAGCATTTCTGATCCAAAGACACTCGAAAAGGAAGGGTATGATCGAACCGAGATTGGAGAGAAGCTTGCCGATAACTATGTGCGCCAGATTATGCAGGATGGATTTTTCCATGCAGATCCGCATCCGGGCAATCTGCGTATCCGCGGCGGTAAGATTGTCTGGATGGATATGGGAATGATGGGACGCCTCACTCCAAGAGATAAGAGCTTAATCGCAAAGGCAGTAAAAGCCATTGCCAGAGGCAATAATTCCGAGCTTGTCGATGTCATTCTTGCACTTGGAATATTCCATGGTAAGCCAGATCGTATTCGCCTGTATGCCGATATTGAAGGTCTTATGGTGCGCTATGGCACGATGGATATGGGAAGTATCGACATTGCAGCACTTCTGACAGAGCTGATCGAGATTATGAGTGCAAATGAGCTTGCTATGCCAGCACAGTTGACGCTTCTCGCACGAGGTATGACCACGATCGAGGGTGTGATCGCAGATCTCAGCCCACAGGTCAATATTGTTGAGGTGGCATCCGGGCGCATCTCCGCATCCTTCTGGGAAAATGTAAACTGGAAGGAAGAACTCAAAAATGAGGGCAGCTTGCTGTATCGATCCATAAACAGAGCAATGGACATTCCCGTGCTGATGGCCGATTTGTTACAGAGCTATCGAAACAACGAGACGCGCATCAAGCTCGATCTTCACGCAACCGAGGACTTGTCACAGATGCTTGAAAAGCTTGTTGCAAGAATTGTGCTTGGTCTTGTCATTGCGGCGCTTCTTCTGGCATCGAGTATTCTTTGCACGACGCAGATGCAGCCGCGTATGTTTGGCATACCTGCACTTGGCTTCTTTGGCTATATTTTAGCGCTTGGAATTGCCGGGTATCTTGTCTGGGAGCACATAAAAGATAAATTCGGCAAGCGCAAATAAAGAAAACAAACAAATAGAAATGAAGAAAACGTAAAAATAGAAAAAGTGGGGCAGAGGCATACAATGATACCATTTGCAATTTTAGCAGGTAAACTTCGGACGAAGGCAGGCGAAAAGGAAATTCGCATATTGGAATTGTCACCAAAATATTTTACATTTCGTCTGTTAGCAAAACAGGCAAAGCAGTATGTACAATCGCTCACAGAAGCAGGACAGCAAGGCACCATCGAGCTGTCCTTTTTTCAACTGAAAGAAAAATGCTATCATGAATTGATACTTGACTGTGAAACTGATGTTCAGAAAATAGAAGTGCTTGGAGATGAAGCGACGGATCTTTTTCTTGAGGTTCGTGTTACGATAACGGACAAGAACAAAGAGTACACTGACTGTGCCGAGCAACTAAATCGTGACTATATGAATTATGTGTATTTAAAGCTTGAAGGGACGGATGCCGAGCTGTCTGAGGCACTAACGGGTTATCCAGCAGAAAAAGAGCAAATTTATTCTGAAAATTTGACAAAACAGAGAGCGGTATGGGATCATATGGATGAAAGAGATCACATACAAGACGAACACTTTCCATTATCACTTTCTCTTGGCATCGAACTTGACAATCCAGCTTGGTATCAGGCATATTTGATCTATTCTTTGGATGAATTTCTCACGCTCTATTGGGATAGCAGCAACATTCCTACTGATTCTCTACTTCGTATTCAAAAGCCTCAATTTCTGTATATTGGAAATGCGTATTGTCCACATCTGTTCCCCAAAGAAGATCAGTTGTATGGATTGCTTGAAAAGACATTGAAGGAGCATCTTTGCCCGGTTCTTGTATTTGCACCAGTCGAAGAAAAGGATATTCTGAAAATAGAAAAGATAATAGATCAGTTGGCTATTTGGTGCACCAGAAACAAAATCAAAATCGAGCTTGTGTTAAACGATTGGGGAATGGCTGGAATACTGCGTAACAAATATCCAGATCAGTTTTCTTTGACGCTTGGCTGTCTGCTGTCAAAGCAGCGCCGTGACACACGAATTAATTATATAAATCGAAATTCAAGCAAAGAAAGTGAGCTGTTTGGTCAGGGTCCACTCCAGACACCATTTTACCAGAAGTATCTGCGCGAGCAGTTTCATATCACGCGCGTGTCGCTTCAAAGCTGCGGGTACCAGCAAATGCTTTCATTATTCAATAGTAGTTTATCTGATAGTGGCATCGGCGTGACGCTCCATTTTCCATTCTTTCAGATGAATACGTCTGGATGGTGTCCACTTTTGGCAACCCTGAAACAAGGGGATCGTGCAAGGCAGACTGTAGTAGATTCCTGTAATTGCCCGTGCATAAATTATGCATTTGAATATCCAGACTTCCTTCATATGATTGGGCGATATAATAGCATATTTGGGTATGATAATTCGATTATAAACGAATTGCCACACGCAGAGGGAATTCGCCTTGTAGCTGGATTTTTAAATACTCCGATAAAAAATCGAAATACAGGTAGAAACACGGCTCTGGATGCAAATACAGATGAAAATATACCAAAAAATAAATAGAAAATAGGCATAAAAACAAAACACCCGGGAAAGGAAATGAGCAAATGAAAATCACAGCAGGACTAGGCTCAATCGATGATTACATTCCATATGTGGAAGCAGGAGCGGATGAGTTTTTCTGCGGTTATGTGCCATATGAGTGGATGACACATGGCGGACTGAATTATCCGTTAAATCGCCGTGAAGTCCTTTATTACAATGTGCAGATTGGGTCGGAAAGTGAGATGGAGATTCTTGCAGAACTTGTTCGGCAAAAGAAAAAGCCTGTCACCATCACATTAAACGGTCTATTCTATGCACCACATCAATATCCGATGATTAAATCGCTAATTCATCGCCTGTTTCAGATGGGATTTACTTCCTTTATCGTAGGGGATATGGCACTTCTTATTTATCTAAAGCAAACGATAACGGAACCCGTTGAACTTCATATAAGTGGCGAGCTTTCCGAGACGAATCATATTATGATAGATGAGATGCGACTTCTTGGCGCGAAACGGATTATTTTTCATCGTAAGGTGACACCACAGGAAATGAAAGACTGTATTGATTACCAGAAAGAAAAATATCCGAACCATCCACTTGAATATGAAGCCTTTGCTTTAAATGAAATGTGCCATTTTACTGGAGCGTTTTGCAGCAGCCTTCACTGTGATGAGCTGGCACCAGCCTGTCGCTTGCCGTATCGTTTGATCAAAATAGGAAATGATGCGTCTGCTCCTTATAGCATAGAAAATCAAAAAGAACAAGAAAGGGAAGCATTCGATGAAAGTGACGACGAATATCTTCTGGGCCGAAGTGGCTGTGGATTATGCGCACTCTGGCAGCTGCGTGCAGCAGGCATCACGCATGTAAAGTTGGTAAGCCGGGGAAATTATACGGCGGATACCATAGAAGATATCCGCCGCTTAAAACGTGCAATTATTATTTTAGAAGAAACATCTTGCAAAGACGATTTTAAAAATCAAATGCGTCACGAATTGTTTTCCAAGGGATGCAGTCACAACTGCTATTATTTGATGGCAAGACAAACAAATTTATCATCCAATAAGACCAAGTCGGATAACGGATAAACTGGTATTAAAGTGACCACTGCGTGCGAAGCCATGCATCCGCAAGAACTGGCCAGATCGAAACCTCTGCATTTGGCTCACGGGTATACGGATTGCCAGGCATATGATTTGGAATTTCTTTTTCTAAGTCTGCCAGCTTCTGTTTTGATACTTCAACGCCAGCAGTACCCGCTTTAATTGCGTTAATCGTATGTGTGAATGGCTCTAATGTATAAAGCTCACCAAAGATGCCCTGTGCCCAAGATGCGGTTGCAAGAGACAATCCGTGAGGACCCTGTGAGAAAACATGATGAGCAAATGGAACACCATTTTTCTTGCAGGCATCGGCAAATAAATAGCTGTTTTCTACTGGAACACATTCATCTGTTACGGTCTGCCATAAAAAGCTAGGTGGTGTCTGCGGTGTTACCTGTGTCTCAAGAGACATATATGTCAACTCATCGGCGGTAGGATTGGCACCGAGTAGGTTTTGCATAGAGCCTTCATGTGTAAATGGGACAGAGGTAATAACTGGATAGCATAAAAGCATTGCATCCGGTCTTGCCGAAACGTCACAATATTCAGGCTTGGATTCCTTGATATCCTCATAGTGAACACCTTCACTGGCAACAAGATGACCACCTGCTGAAAAGCCACACGTTGCGATGCAATCAGGCTTAATGTCGTATTCCTCACTTCGACTTCTGATGATGCGGACTGCACGGGCAAGGTCGCGCATCGGCTGATCCTTAAGAGGAATCGTGCCGAGCAGATTAGTGGTGTAGGTCAGAACAAAAGTCTGATAGCCCTTGTGATAGAAATCAAGAGCAACAATACCAGCCTCGGTAGGAGATGCAACATAATAGGCCCCTCCTGGAACAACGAGCACACAGGGACGCTTTTTTTTGTCTTCATGAAGATATCCGGTCAGAAATGGGACGAAACCATAGCTTTGTGGCCAGGTATATTCGCCGTCTTCCCAGATTGAAAAACGAATTGCTTTCATAGTATAGTTACCATGCCTTTCCGTAAGAGTTGCAGCCAGGCTGCGTTTCTTTCGTTATAGCATGCTTTACTTGGAATGGCAAGCGCAAATTTTCGGGAACAACACTACCACCTAGACATTTTTATTCAGATATGGTAGCATAGAAATCAGCAAAAAATAAAAAACGAAAATAAAAAAGGCAACAATGAAAAACGAAAAATGAAAGAACAAAAAGAAAGGCAGACCACATGAGAGTATTAATTTTATCTTGCGGCACAGGCGGCGGCCACAATGCAGCGGCGAATGCGATGAAAGAAGCCTTTGAAATGCGCGGTCATCAAGCAGACGTATTAAATCCATATACATTAAAGACAAACAAACTGGCAAACATCATAGACACCTTATATGTCCGTCTGGTGCAAATTTCTCCGACACTTTTTGGTTTTGCCTATAAAATCGGTGATACCTACCGCAGACTGCCATGGCGTTCTCCAGTGTACTTTGCAAATGCAGAAATGGTTCCTGTTATGGAGCAATATTTAAAGGAAAATCATTATGACGCGATCGTGATGCCACACCTGTTTCCGGCAGAGATCATCACACAGATGAAAAATAAAGGGATTGCGTTACCATCCACGATTTTCGTCGCTACTGATTACGTGTGTATTCCGTTTACAGAAGAGACAGATTGCGACGCCTACGTGATCCCATCGCGTCATGTGCGTCAGGACTTCGTAAGGCGTGGAATTCCAGAAGAAAAGCTGAAATCGCTTGGTATTCCTGTACGTCAGGCTTTTGCGCAGAAAATTTCAAAAGAAAAAGCCAGAGAACAACTTGGTCTGGAGCCGGATACTTTCTACACACTTGTCTGTGCGGGCAGTATGGGAGCAGGAGGCATTTTAAAGACAATCAAGGTTTTGTATCGTTGGTGCAACAAGCAGAATAAAAAACTGGAAAAAAGGAAACGCAAAGAAGATAAATATGCAAATCAACATCAGACGAAATTAATTATCATCTGTGGAAACAACAAAGTTTTGTACGACGCACTTGATAAGATTTTTGGAACAAACGAGCATGTAATCATAACTGGCTTTACCGATCAGATGGCGCTTTATATGAAGGCAAGTGACGTATGTATCACCAAGCCAGGCGGTCTGTCAAGCACCGAAGCTGCAGTAGCTAACGTGCCATTTATCCATGCAATGGCAATTCCAGGCTGTGAAACACAAAATCTGGATTTCTTTGAGTCGTGTGGGATGAGTATTGGCGTGCGAAAATCACACAGAGAACTGATTCGCGCCATTAAGCGCCTTCAAAGCAGACAGCTTCAGGAAACGATGAAGTTAGCACAAAAGAAATTTGTGCGTCCAGACAGTGGCGAGGCAATTTGCCGCCTGACTGAGAAGCTGGTACGGGAAAGACAATAATTAAAGAGTTCAAAACCGGAGTCAGACGTATAGGTCTGCCCCCGTGCATAAAAAAGCCGGCAGGCCTTAATGGCCAGCCGGTTTCTTATTTAACAGATCGTGTTCCCAAGTCAAATCCGCATGTGCAAGTCTGACAAATAAAGTGACAAGCGGGATAAGTGCGATCCAGATTGATTTTTCATTCATAAAGTGACAGAAGACTGCAAGAAGCATTGCTCCAGTGCAGAAACAAATAATCATGCCCAGATGCTCCAGACCACGCTTAAAGCCCTTGTGGTCATGCTTACGAAACAGCTTTGCAAAACCGATACCGACCTGACGGATGTGGTTGGTACAGAAGGTAGTTGCCATCGGAACACCCTCAGCCTGACGGAAGGTATTATACTGCATGGAAGCGATAAAGTTGACGGCTACCTGAACGACCTGATCCGGAACCGACTTTGGAATAAATCCAATAATGAAAAGAGTAAGTGCTTCAAAGCCAACTAACCAGGTATCCCAACGAAACAGTCCATAGTGCTTGATCGGGGTTGGAAGAATCTCAGAGACAATCGCGCCGAGGAAATAGGCCGATATTGGAATAAAGTAGTAAAGTGCGTGATGCCATTGTCCGTCTCCTAACGCGATACCCATCATCAAAAAGTTTGCTGTCTGGGCATTACAGAAAACACCGCCGCGCACCACATATGTATATGCGCCCATTATGCCGGATGTAAGCATCAAAAGATAAAAAACACTTACATGCTCGCATGTCAGATAACCAGAAGAATCATGTCTCATTTTAAGAGTCATTGTAGCACATCTCCTTAAAAAATAATAATGTAAAAATAATAAAAGTATAAAATACCAGTAGCATTATTATAAAACAAAAAATGTTTTTGTACTATGCACGAAAAGGCCAAAAAAACAAGCAAAAAATAGTCAGAACTTGTCAAAAACGGGAAAGAATATGGGATTTTGAAGCCAACGATCGAAAATAAATAGATGATGAATAGATGAGGAAAAATGATCAGTAAGAAAACAAAAGTTCAAAATATTGAACTTAAAAGGCTTTTCTAAAAACTTTTCAAAATAAAACTTGAACTATTTGAGCAACCGTGTTATAGTGTCCCTATGAGAAATTGAACTAAAAGTAAGGAGATAAGTGGCATTATGGCATCATTTGCAGAGCGATTGAAAAAAGCCATGGAATTAAAGGGGCTGAAGCAGGCGGATGTGATCCGACTGGCGGAACCCGTTGGAGAACCGTCTGGCATTCGGATTGGCAAGAGCCATATGAGTCAGTATGTAAGCGGAAAGACTGAGCCGAGACGGGATATCTTAAAGGTTCTGGCGCAGACACTTGGCGTTGATTTGATGTGGCTTGAGGGTGAGGATGTGCCGATGGTATCCGGTATCCGAGCAGCGCAGCCAAACAATAACAACGATACTAGTCAAAAAGACAATAGTCAAAAAAATACTAGCCAAAGCGATACGAGTCAACGTGATGGCAGTCCGACTAGTAACAGTCAGACAGATCATCAGACAAAAGTCCCAGACACGGGCAAAAAATCATGGAGTATAGGAGAAGATGGCATGAGAACATTTAGTAAATCATCAAAGCTGGATAATGTATTGTATGACGTAAGAGGACCGGTTGTCGAAGAGGCAAAGCGAATGGAAGATGCAGGTATGCATGTCTTGAAATTGAATATCGGAAATCCGGCTCCATTTGGATTCCGCACACCAGAAGAGGTTATCTTCGATATGCGTCAGCAGCTGACCGAGTGCGAGGGCTATTCCGATTCTAAGGGTCTGTTCTCTGCAAGAAAGGCCATCATGCAGTATGCACAGTTAAAGAATCTTCCGAATGTTACGATTAACGATATTTACACGGGAAATGGTGTCAGCGAGCTGATCAATTTGTCCATGCAGGCGCTTCTCGATGAGGGTGATGAAATCCTGATCCCATCCCCAGATTATCCGCTGTGGACCGCAACCGCTACACTTGCAGGAGGAAAGGTCGTTCACTATATCTGTGATGAGCAGGCAGAGTGGTACCCGGATATGGACGATATCCGAAAGAAGATCACAGACCGTACAAAGGCAATCGTTTTGATCAATCCGAATAACCCGACCGGAGCGCTGTATCCGAAGGAAGTGTTGATGGAGATCGTAAAGATCGCAAGAGAGCATCAGTTAATCATCTTCTCCGATGAGATTTATGACCGTCTTGTTATGGATGGCGAGGAGCATATCTCCATCGCGTCCTTGGCACCAGACCTGTTTTGTGTTACCTTCAGTGGCTTGTCTAAGTCTCACATGATCGCAGGTTTCCGTATCGGCTGGATGATCTTAAGTGGAAAGAAGGAGATGGCAAAGGACTACATTGAGGGCTTAAATATGCTTTCCAACATGCGTCTTTGCTCCAATGTTCCAGCACAGTCCATCGTACAGACCGCACTTGGAGGCTATCAGAGTGTCAACAACTACATCGTTCCGGGTGGTCGTATTTATGAGCAGAGAGAGTTTATCTACAAGACCTTAAACGACATTCCGGGTATCAGTGTAGTAAAGCCAAAGGCTGCATTCTACGCATTCCCGAAGATTGATACGAAGCGCTTCAATATCACCAATGATGAGAAGTTTGCGCTTGATTTCTTAAAGGAAAAGAAAGTACTGATCGTACATGGTGGTGGCTTTAACTGGAAGCAGCCAGATCACTTCCGTATCGTTTATCTGCCTCGTATCGAAGTACTTGAGGAATCTCTCAACAATCTGCGTGACTTCTTAGCAACCTACCAGCAGTAAAAGCTAAAAAGACTAAGAAACAACTATGAAATGCAACGAAGATTGCACAAGAGAGGAAACAGGTTTATCCATTTTTCCGCAGAAAACCTCGTCCGACGTAGTCGGGCGGGGATGAATG
>CAVFYJ010000082.1:0-15204 GCA_963626545.1 Acetatifactor sp.
TCACTGTCCTGGAAGCAGCCCATTATGGTTCCGATGATCTCGTTGTCAGCCGGATTTAAGGAGTACAGGATGGTCTTCGGCAGCTCGTTTGTGGTGCTGAGTGCATTTAAGAAATCAGCTAACTGTGCTGCGGTTGCATCGTTGTTAATGGAATCGTATCCGGTATCCGGTCCTAACTGGTTGTAACGGAAGGTATTGTTATCGCGCTTGCAGCCATAGTGCAGCTGCATAACCCATCCACGGCGATGATACTCTCTGCCTACGTGAATCATGAATGCTGTCTTGTACTGGTCGATCTCAAGCTGAGTCAGCTTTTCACCGTGAACCTTCTTCTGGAAGATGGCCTCGATTGCTTCCTCGCTTGCCGGCTGATATACAACGTAGTTCAGACCGTGATCCGATACGCAGCATTTCATGGAATCGAAGAATTCCATACGATTGTCGATTGCTGCTAACAGACTCTTTACGCTGTCAACCTTGATTCCAGATACGTCAGCTAACTTCTGTACGTACTCTAAGAAATCTGGCTTCTCGATATTCATAGCCTTGTCAGGTCTCCATGCCGGATATACCTTGAAGTCTACGGTCTCATCTGCTGCGATCTTCTTGTGCCACTCAAGGCTGTCGATCGGATCATCGGTGGTGCAGATTACCTTTACGTTGGACTGACGGATGATGTTACGAACGGTCATGGAATCCTCAGCAAGCTTTGCGTTGCACAGGTTCCAAACTTCCTCTGCGGTGTCACCGTTTAATACGCCGTGATAACCGAAGTATCTCTGTAACTCTAAATGACTCCAATGATACAGCGGGTTGCCGATTGCCTTCTCAAGAGTCTCTGCCCACTTCTGGAACTTCTCTCTATCGGTAGCATCTCCGGTGATGTACTTCTCGTCGATACCGTTGGAACGCATCTGACGCCACTTGTAATGATCGCCGCCCAGCCATACCTGAGTGATGTTCTCGAACTTACGGTCCTCATAGATTTCCTTCGGGTTGATGTGGCAGTGATAGTCGATGATCGGCATATTCTCTGCGTAATCATGGAACAGCTCTTTTGCTGTGTCAGTTGTCAGAAGGAAATTCTTTCCCATAAATGTTTTCATAATAATATCCTATCCTTTCCTAGATGAGTGAATATTTTTTATATGAACTTTACTTTTCTATCTGATGAACAGGCACTTATCGCACCTGCATCATTCAATATTGTATTACAGTGTTACACCCTGCTTGAAGATTGCCATATCGTGGAAGCCAGCCTCCTCGGCCTTTACCTTCTTTCCGGAAGCAACTGCGAGTACATACTCGAACAGTTCCTTGGAAAGCATTTCCATCGGCATATCCTCTACCAGACGACCTGCGTTAAAGTCGATCCAGTTGTCCTTGTGGCCAGCCAGTCTGGAGTTACTGGAAATCTTTACGGTCGGAACTGGAGAAGCAAACGGCGTTCCTCTTCCGGTTGTAAATAAAACGATATGTGCGCCAGAAAGTGCCAGTGCAGTTGCTGCAACCAGATCGTTGCCCGGTGCGCTTAACAAGTTCAGACCCTTGGTATGAACCGGCTCAGTGTACTCAAGTACGCCCTTAACGAGTGCGCTTCCAGACTTCTGGGTACAGCCTAAGGACTTGTCCTCAAGTGTAGAGATACCGCCCTTCTTATTTCCCGGAGACGGATTCTCGTAGATAGTCTGATTGTGGCTGGTGAAGTAGTTCTTGAAGTTGTTGATCAGATCAACTGTCTTATGGAACAATTCTTCGTTTGCACAGCGGTTCATTAACAGTGTCTCAGCTCCGAACATCTCTGGGACCTCAGTCAGGATGGTAGTACCGCCCTTGGAGATCAAAAGATCAGAGAATGCGCCAACGGTCGGGTTTGCGGTGATACCGGACAGTCCGTCGGAACCACCGCACTTCATACCGATGATCAGCTCAGATGCGTCGATTGGCTCACGCTTAAAGGTACCTGCATATGCTGCTAACTCCTTTAACAGCTCCATAGCTGCCTCCTGCTCATCCTCAACATCCTGACACTGTAAGAACTTTACACGGTTCTTGTCGTACTCGCCGATATAGTCCATGAGTACTGGAATGTTGCTGTTCTCACAGCCAAGTCCAAGTACCAGTACGCCACCTGCGTTCGGATGATGAATCAGATCGGCAAGTGCCTTTCTGGTGTTCTCCTGATCGCCGCCCATCTGGGAGCAGCCATACGGATGTGGAAATGCCACAACATCCTCTACGGTACCAACAGCCAGACTCTTTGCCTGCTTCTCCAGTGCGGATGCGATGGAGTTTACACAGCCAACGGTCGGAATAATCCAGATCTCGTTACGAACACCAACGTGGCCATCCTCACGGCGATAACCCATGAAGTGTGCCTTCTCGGTTGGCTCTAGCTCTTTTCCAGACGGATGATACTCATAATCCAGCACATCGCCCAGACCGGTCTTTACGTTGTGAACATGCACCCAGGCACCAGCCTTGATGTCCTGCTTTGCGACACCGATCGGAAAACCGTACTTGATGACCTTTTCGCCTTCCTTGATATCAGCAAGGGCAATCTTGTGTCCCTGTGGAATATCCTCGAGCGTGGTCACGGTCGTGCCTGCGTTAATCTGTGTACCAGCCGGAATCGGGGCCAATGCAACACAGACATTATCCTGCGGATTAATCTGAATGTAAGTCTTCATAAAATCAATATGCCTTTCTGTTAGCATTTTTCCATAAACGGCCGTTGCACATCTCAGTGTTTTCTGTATCCTACTGCACTATGCTATTTTACGCCGTTTACGGCATACAGCCGAACCTGTCATTTGGTCCGGCTGTCTTTGTCTATATGATAGGGAAACGATTATTTATTTAATACCAAATCGTAAGCTGCCTTCATGCCGTCCTTCTCGATGACATCGTAGTACTTCTGTACCATCGGGATCATCTCGGTCAGATCTGCATGCCAGTAGTCCTCTCTCTTCATGATATCCTCTACGCTTGCAGTCTTCATGAACTCCATGATCTCAGCGCCATCGTTTGCCTTATCGGTACGATAGAATGCGATCAGGGCTGCCATAGACATTACAAGACCTTCCGGATAGGTGCCGAACTTTTCCTTATACTCAAGGATGGTCGGAAGTACACGAACCTGGAACTTGCTTACAGAGTTCAATGCGATAGACAGCAGCATATGGCGAATGAACGGATTTGCAAAACGCTCCAGAACAGCCTTACCAAAGTCGATGTCGGTCTGTGTATTTCCAAGAGTCGGAACGATCTCCTCGAAGATGCAGTGCTTTAAGTAGCTGCTTACAGTCTCATCCTTTAAGCACTCGCCAACAGTCTCAAGACCATACAGATAAGCGCCCAGTACCATGGAGGTATGTCCGCCGTTTAAGATACGAACCTTTCTCTTCTTGTACGGCGCAACGTCATCGGTCCATACGATATTGTAGCCAGCCTTGTTGAATGGCAGCTCATCCTCGTGATGTCCCTGAATTACCCACAGATGGAAGATCTCAGCGGTATCGATCAGGTTATCGGTGTAACCTAACTCCTTGCAGATATCCTCTGCCTCTCCTCTCGGATATCCGGTTACGATACGGTCTACTAAGGTGTTGCAGAAATCATTCTCAGACAGCAGCCAGTTCTTGAACTCGTCGCCTAACTCCCACAGATCTGCATACTTTAATACGCACTCCTTTAAGGTATCTGCGTTGTGGTCGATTAACTCACATGGCAGAAGGATGAATCCCTTTAAGCCAGCCTGGAATCTCTTGTATAAGAACTGGGTCAGCTTTGCCGGATAGGACTTAGCCGGTCTGTCGTCTAACTTCTCGGTTCCAAGGTACTCGATGCCTGCCTCGGTGGTGTTGGATACGATTACGCGAAGATCCGGGTTCTCAGCCAGTGCCATGTATGCGTCAAAATCCTCATATGGATTGATACCTCTGGAAATAACATCAACGTGAGTATGCTCAACCACTTCCTCACCATTCTGGATACCTCTTAAGTACAGGTTGTACTCACAGTTCTGATCGTTGAGCATCTTTACCATACCCTTGTCGATTGGCTGGATTACAACAACCTTTCCTTCGTATACACCGGCATCATTCAGCTTCTTGAAAAAATAATCAACGAAACCGCGTAAAAATCCGCCCTCACCAAACTGCATTATTGTTTCTTTCATTGCATTTCCTCCGTTTCTGCTGCAACGCAGCAAGTTAGATATTGAATCTCAGATCACAGCCCATCCCAGCGGCGTGGTATCCCCGGACAATGTTCGCTTTTCTTTGCGGCTCTGACTTCAACGAAACAGCCACATACGCGGCACATGCCGCCAATCAGCTTTTCGCACTCCTTACATGCTGCAAGGCGCACATCATACTCATCCTGTGGACACCGAAGTGCCTGGGGGATCGCATCAATCGTCCGCTGTATCCTGTGATACATATCTTCATCTGCCATTTCTCGAAGCAGGCACCGTTTGCATCGGATGTCCATCGGATCCCCCTGTTTTTGACCGGTCTTTCGACTCCATACTTGATAATTATCATAGCAAAAAAGCGTCCTTTGTGCAAGTCTTTTTCGCCCATGTATGTAAATTCATACAAAAATACATCTTGTGTATATAGCACAACTGCCAAAAGAGCCTCACAATGATTCAAATGAGCCTCTTTTGTAGTGAACTGTCTGAATAAACTTTTTATTTTCCTAACAAGTTCATAATTTCATCTTTATTAAACTGAATACTACTGATGCCATCACCGGAAAGAACTTCCTCTGCTAAATCATACTTTGCCTGCTGAAGTTCACAGATCTTCTGCTCAATTGTGTCCTCTGCAATCAGCTGATAGACATTAATCGCACGTTTCTGGCCAATTCGATGTGCACGGTCAGTCGCCTGATTCTGCGCCGCCTTATTCCACCACGGATCGTAGTGAATAACAATATCCGCGGCCGTCAGATTCAGTCCGGTGCCGCCGGCCTTTAACGAAATGCAGAATACCGTCACCTGATTTTGTGGATCCTGAAACTGCTCCACCATCTCCATACGATCTTCTTTTTTCACGCTGCCATCAATTCGGTAATACTCAATCTTCGCCTTCTTCAATTCCTCACCAATGCGATCTAGCATCGACGTAAACTGAGAGAACAAAAGGATCTTATGACCTCCCTCAATCGCGCGGGTGACAAGCTCAATGCAAGCCTCCAGCTTTGCATTTTCTCCCTTATACTTTTCTAAAATAAGTTCCGGTCCACAGCAAAGCTGCCGAAGCTTTGTCAGTTCAGCGAGCACCTGAAGCTTATTTTGTGCAAAGTCCTCGTCGTTTTGATCCTCTAAAAACATCTTTAAGCGCTGCGCATGTGCCTGATAGAGTTTCTTTTGCTCACCCGAAAGCGCAACGGGGACAATCTCCTCCTGCTTTTCCGGAAGCTCTTTTAACACGTCTTTTTTCAAGCGGCGCAGGATAAATGGATGAATCATCGCACGAAGACGCGCCATCGTATCCTCGTCCTTGTCAGAGACGATCGGTGTCTCAAGCTCACTGCGAAAGCGCGTATAGCCATACAAAAAGCCCGGCATCAGATAATCGAAGATACTCCACAGCTCACTTAAACGGTTTTCCATCGGCGTTCCAGTGAGTGCCATGCGAAAGCTGCTGTTTACAAGGCGCACGGACTTTGCCGCATGTGTCGTCTGATTCTTGATGTACTGTGCCTCGTCGATGATCTGATTGGCAAATACGATGTTCTGATACAGCTCAATATCGCGTTTTAGCAAGTCATACGACGTAATCCATACATCCGCGCTGGTTGGTTGAGATTGCTTGGTTTGCTGCATCTGCTGATTTTGTTGATCTTGTTGAGTCTGTTGTGGTTGTTTTGTCTGCTGAGTCTGCTGAACTGGTTGCTGACTTTGAATCAACTCTTTTCGTTCATGTGCGGTACCTGCCACCATGCAAACAGACAGCTGTGGCGTAAAACGCTCAATTTCCTTTTTCCAGTTATAGACAAGGGACGCCGGGGCGACGATCAACGTGCGAAGCGCATCGCCTGTCTTTCCCTGTTCCTTTTCTGATAGCAAGAATGTCAATACTTGAAGCGTCTTTCCAAGACCCATATCATCTGCTAAGATGCCACCGAAGCCATTTTCCTTTAATGTCTTGATCCAGTAAAATCCGTCACGCTGGTACTCACGAAGTATCGTATCGAGTGACTGCGGTACCTCACAATCGCCATTCTCATAGCTTCTCATCCTTCCGACGAGTCTTCGATATTCGCGGTTTTTCTTAAGCTCAACCGACTCTTTTTCCGCTAACATCTCATCCAGATAAAGTGCCCGGAAAAGCGGCATCTTGATCGTATCCGGATTTTTCTTATCGGCATAATTCTTTATCACGTCAGAAAAAACGGACATCACCTGTTCCTGTTCTTCATTGAAGGTGATAAACTCACCATTTTTTAGACGGTGATACTTCTTTTTTCGGTCATAGGACGAGAAAATTTCAGCCAGTTCTTCCTTATTAAACTGATTCGATACCATCGACATCTCAAGAAGTCCATCGGAAACGGACACACCGACCTGAAAGCCACTGGAGCGAACGATGCGAAGCTTTTTCATCGCGTCTGTCACATAGATCTCACCATTCTCTCGCAGTCTTGGAAGCACCTGAGAAAGAAATGTAAAAATATCGGACTCATCACCCGAATAAACAAGAAGTCCTTTTTCCTGATCGAATGCATTAAAATAGGACTGAATCGTTTCTGCAAGTCTATGCTCCTCTGTAAAATTTCGTTTCTGGTTATATCGCTCTTTTCCATAAATATGATATCGTTTCCCACTATACACGGCTGCCGGATCACAGGTAATCATGTTTTCCTGCGGATAATCGAGATACAGCGCAAGTGTTGGCTTTGGCGGCAGATACTTTGCCGGATCCATGCCAGTGTACGAAATTACCGCTGTGTCCTGAAGATTTGCAAGCACATCTCTTGTGACAGCCGGAAGATCCTTGTCCGATACAAAAAGTTCTCGCTTACTCTGGCACAAATCAAGCACCTTCTGTACGGCTGGCTCTGGCTTTTTCATACGATAGATGGTATCACCTGACAAAACGTAACTATAATCAAAGCTTTCGCAAAGAACAGTATACTTTTCAACATTCAAATTTGCTCCATAGGCAAGTTTTGTCACTTGGATCTGAGGGCTATACATTTCATCACGATAAAAAACGGTCTCCTTTTCATTGGAAAGCAGACATACGCCATGCACTGCAATCATCTTCATAAATGTATCAATGCGGCTTCCATAAATCGATACTGATCTGGACTGCTGGCCGGAATACCCGTAATAGGAATAACTGCTCCCTCCCGCTATTCTATCACCCAGATATTCTTCCAGAAAGAAACGAAGTACCTGACGTCCGCTCTCATCTAATAGGGATTCATCTGGCATGAATTTCATATATTTGCCCAACTCAATTGTCTTTTTCTTTGTCCACTTATAAAAGAAATCGTTTAAATCTCGTATTACATACATCCTTGACTCACCGATGCGAAGCTCCAATAAAAGTCCTTCTTTGCATTCACCAATGCAACATTTTGCCTGCAGAGAAAACGGTATTTTTGTCTTCGAATCGCAAACTGGCAAAATAGGTTTCCTGCTAAAGTTATCCCTTAAAATCGCCATCATTTCTACATCGGTGCTTTTTAAAATTCCCGGAATAAATGGATCTTCTACCTGCGTTTTCTGAAGCATTAAAGGAAAAATTTCAGATTGTTTGACAGCATCTTGTCCCTGTGTTTCAACAATATACTGCATCAGAACAGTTGTTACATGTTCACAGCTAAAATATTGTTTTTGAAATTGCCTGCATCGGCAGCTTGTCTGAACTAATTCGCCGTGTTGTTCATCCAAGCAAACTTCCGCCGGATGTGAATCAATTGTTCCCTGTGTTATCAATTTCAGGCTTGTTACACCATTTTCATTTTTTCTTTCCAGTGTTTTTGCTTGGTCTTTCAACACTGCGATCATTCCATCTGCCAACTCTTCTTTTTCAAAATCGGCAAGTGCATTTTTCATGCTGTAACTCACTTTATCTTTCCTCCTGTAAGCTTACTGTACTCATTTTTTGTGTGCCCATAATATTTAGGGCGTCTGATATTTGCATTCAGCTTTGCCAATGCATCTCCCACACTTTTTACACCGACCGTACGTTTTGGAAATAATTGCTTATAGCTTTCTGCCACCTGTCTTGGACTCTCATCTTCTATGCACGCCTGCAGCATTTGAGCCGCCAATCTTCTCGGATCTTCATAATATGCGCAGTTTTGTCTTACTACTTCCACAAAAGATTCATATTCAACAATCGGATAGGATGCACCGTATTCTTGGATCTGTTTTATAGTATCTGTGTTTGGTACATAGTACGGCAACGTCTCGAGTCCCTGATCAAGCTGTCGAATAATCCACATTTGGTCTGCCATCGTTTTGCAAAACGCTTTTAACGTACTTGAGAAAGCATATCTTTCCTGTCCTTTTTGCTGCATCGCAACGATCACATCCCAACATTCCTGTTCCCGCTCTGAAGAAAAAAATTTATTATAGCAGGATTCAATTAGCTTATTATAATGCCAATAGTTGGCAAAACCATATAAACTGATACACGCATCAATCACCGATCTCGCAAGTATTCTTCTTCGAATCTCATCCTTATCTGATTTGTTCATGAAATGTCTTGCACCCATTGCAAGTTCAAGGCTCATGCAAACCTTTACGGCTCTGCCATAATCGACTGGTCTCACAAACACCAGCCCATATGTTAACAATGTTCCATAATTTCCATACTCAGATTGTTTCATTCTCAGTTCCCCATCTGAAGCATATAGTTTTAAAAAGTCATCAAACTCTACTACTGTCAGCTTTTCAAGCACCACTCTTATCACAGTTGGATCTTCCATATAATCATTTACAATCAACTGTGCTCTTCTACTTTTAGAAGCACTTGCCGGATGTTTCATAGCCAGCTTCTTTTCGATTTCTTTCATGTCCTCCACTTTCATTGTTGAAAATGCAGATGAACAGCTATTCAACATTGCAAATTTAATTGTATTGTCTGACTGATTTGATTTTGCTTCTGCAAAAACCAATCTCAGTTTTACGTTTACTAAGCTCTGCAGCACAATTTGATCTTCCATTTCGTACCACCGATTCGCATAGCTATTAAATTCAACCACATTTTTCGCTTTGTCTCCTATATGAATTCCTTGGAAACGCATTAACTGAGGAACAGTTCCATTCGGATCCTTTGAAGGTTGATTTGATTCTAAAACAGGCTCAATGCGCCACTCCCAATTATTTGTTTTATCATTACAGGAACAAATTACTCGTGCCTCAGAAGAAAACAGTTCTTGTGTTATCTGCTGTGTTTTTTCCAATTCCACACCATCTTTAAAAAATTTTACATCTGTACCCAGCGTCTCTCGATTCACGCAGACACAAATTACGCGGTACAGCTGTTGCAAGGTGAATTTGTCTGGTATTGCAACTTGTCTTATGATATGGGGGTTTGAATATTGCAGCGTAAATTTTAGTTTCATTGGATATCCTTTCTTTCGTCAACCATTTCTGTTATGAATCGTTTTTGGTCTTCTAGAATTTTTCTTAGAATTTTTCTTAGAATTTTTCTTAGAACTTTTCATTAGAAATTCTTTTTCAATCATTATACCAGCAACTCAGCCGGTTGTCGATAGTAGAACCAAAACTCCCCAGCTCTGACGAGTAAAAAATAATATAAAAAAACCTCCCACTTTTTGGAATTTTGAGCGATAATAGAAGTGAGAAAACAAACTTACTCGTCAGAACTGAAAACTCCCTCCCATCATTGACTTTTCTTTCAAACTGCGCTACTATCAACATATTGACATTGAGAGGAGAATGAATTACTATGCCAATCCGAATACCAGACTCACTTCCGGCCCATGCCATATTAGAGGCTGAAAATATATTTGTTATGACGGAGCATCGCGCCATGCACCAGGATATCCGTCCGTTAAATGTTCTGATCTTAAACCTGATGCCGACAAAGGTTGTCACGGAAACACAGCTGCTTCGCAAGCTATCCAATACACCGCTTCAAGTCTGCGTGGATTTCTTACAGACAGCCAGCTATACCTCAACTCATACCGATCCAGAGCATTTGAAGCAGTTTTACTATACTTTTGACCAGATCAAAGACCGCCGCTATGATGGCATGATCATCACCGGCGCACCGCTTGACTATGTGCCATATGAGGAAACCGTCTACTGGGATGAGGTCTGCAAAATCATGGAATGGACAAAGACACACGTTCACTGCACGTTTCATTTGTGTTGGGGTGCCTATGCCGGACTGTATTATCATTACGGCATCAAAAAGTTTGATCTGGATAAGAAGCTGTTTGGCATCTTCCCACATCAGATTTTAAAGAAGACGTCCCCACTGTTTCGCGGTTTTAATGATCAGTTTCTTGCGCCACACTCTCGTGCAACGGATGTACATGTTTCCGACGTGGAAGCCGTACCAGAACTAGAAGTAATGGCACTGACAACCGATGGCAGCCTTGCGATTGCAAAGACAACAGACAGCAGGCAATTCTTTGTCACCTGCCACGCAGAATATGATGCGAATACGCTGGCGCTCGAATATGCCCGCGATATGGAAAGAGGTCTCACAAGTGTTGATCTTCCGATCAATTATTTTCCGAATGATGACCCTACAAAATCACCTGTTGTTACCTGGCGCTCAACCGGCCAGCTTCTGTATTCCAACTGGTTGAATTTCTATGTGTACCAAAGTACACCGTATGATATTGATACAATACAGTAAAATGAATCAATGATGAGGAAAGACGAACGTCAAAATTGAGTCAATAAAAGGGCATGCGAATGTGCATGCCCCATTTTTATTTTGCTGCTTTTTTCTCAAATGCATGTGTCCAGTCTGAGAAGAGTTGACAGTACAGAGGCAATTATGCCAAACAGGAAATTCATTATTTTTTTTACTGAAAATCGTGCAAAAAAGCTCGTGACTTCAGTCAGTAGTTATTGGCACTTTGTTTCCTATAATTGCCAGACACTCTTTTAATGCCTGTATCAGTCTTTTATTGGCTTCTTCTGTCTTTACAGCAATTCGATAATACCCTTGTTCCAACCCTTCGTAATTGCTGCAATCGCGAATCAGGATTTTCTTTTGCAGTAATGCATGATACAAATCAGGATGCAAATCCCGATCAGACTGGAACAGCAAATAATCTGCCTCACCTGCCCATACCGTAAAACCAAGTGCCCGAAGCTGTCTGGTCAAATACTCGCGCTGCTTTTTTACATAGACTACTGTGTTCTGTACAAACTCGTTTTCTTTTAGCGCTGCCACACCTGCATATTGTGCCAATAGTGATACATTCCACTCTGGAAGCTGCTTTTTTAGCTGCGTAACATTTTCCTTTGAGGCCGCAAGATAGCCAAGACGTACACCCGGTATGCCGTAAATCTTTGTAAATGCGCGGACAACAATTAGGTGCGTTGACTGCGTTGCCCTTTCCATAAGGCTCTCGTCTGTGTGTGTTGTAAATTCGAGGAAGCATTCGTCGATTACAAGTGTAATATTATGTGTTTCACAGAGCAAAAGGAGCTGTAAAAGAATGGCTGACTGAATGCAGCTTCCTGTCGGATTGTTTGGGTTGGCTAAGAAAATCAAGTCTGGTGCGTTGTGAGTTTCGATCTGTGCTGTCAGTGTATATATGAAATCATCGGTGAGCAAGAAATCATTTTCTTTTTTCATATAATAATAGTCGATTTGGCAGTCTTCACAAGCTGCAGCACTCTGGTATCCTGAAAAGGAGGGAACTGGAATCAGCACAGTCTTTGGCTTTTTCGCATGAATAATGGCCACAAACAGCTCGGATGCGCCGTTTCCAAATAATAAGCAGTCGGAAGACACCGCTTCTTTTTCTGCCATGGCGGTGCGAAGGGCTTCTACGTGCGTGTCGGGGTACTGCGTGCAGACCTCAATTGCTTCTATAAGGGCGCACTTTACTCCGGCGGGGATGCCAAACGGGTTGATGTTTACTGAGAAGTCAAGGTTAACTTCGTTGCGGTACACATCGCCGCCGTGTGCGTTTTTTTCTATATGCTTGTCCATTTTTGATCCTCTTTAACCGTAAATTTTATTTACGTAAATAGCCACAAAAGTTCCATCAATACTACGCAAATCACCTCTCCGAGAATCGCAGCCGCGTACATAAGATGATTACATCGGCAAATATCTTCTGGCTGAACTGGTCTTGTATCATCACCGATGTATGGCTTTTTGATTACCTTATTGCCATAAATGGTATCTCCTGCCAAACGGATTCCAAGCGCACCTGCGCAAGCCGACTCGGTATGTCCGGCATTTGGGCTTGCATGTTTGCGGGCATCTCTGCGCCAGATGCGATATGCACGTTTTGCATCGTATATTGATGTTTCCTTACCAAAGTGAAAAAGTTTTAAGCACGCACAACCTAAAATCAAAAGGAGTGCGCTAACTCGCGCAGGAATCCAGTTGACCACATCATCAAGTTTGGCTGCTGCACGACCAAAATAAAGATAACGGCTGCTTTTGTAGCCGACCATTGAATCCATGGTATTGACTGCCTTATATAGCATTCCAAGCACTGGACCACCAAGAGCGGTATACAACATTGGTGCAATCACGCCGTCTGATGTACTTTCCGCTACCGTCTCGACTGCTGCGCGTGCCACGCCTACCTCGTCTAAGACGTTTGTATCTCGTCCTACAATCATGGAAACCGCATAGCGCGCTTTCGCCAGATCCTCTTTCTGTAAGGCACGATATACCTTTGTGCTTTCTTTTTGCAGGCATCGCGCCGCTAAAATCTGATAGGTCATGATTGCTTCAATTATAAAACCAACGATGGGATGAATTACGTAAGCTGCAAAAAAGATTGCCCCTGATATAAAGACTGTTGCTATCAGCACACAAATTACCAGAAAGATTCCCTTTCTGCGTTCATTTTGTATTGTTGTGGAATCTTCTGTGTTTATGATATTTTTGGCATCAGCCTTTTTTTCTTCGCCTTGATGCTTTTCTCCCATTAACTTTTTATCAAGAAAGCTGATCAGATTTCCCATAAAGCGTACTGGATGCGGCATCCAGTATGGATCACCGAACAGGCAGTCCAGAAAAAATCCACCGACAAATGCCAGCATGTGTATCCATATTGTCATTTACTTTCTTCCTTACTTATGATTATTATGAGTTACTATTTTCTTATTTTTTATGATTCTAATTTCTTACTGTTTGTTCATTTTTCTTGTATAAGTGGTGTGATACGTGTTACTTGCACATGATCATCCTTATCAAGTGACAGTTCAAGCTTATAGCCCTGACCATTTTTTACCTGATAATCATAATAATCGCCACCGGTCAGGCTACTTAAAATCGCCATAATCGTACCGCCATGTACAATACATGCCGCGCTTGTTTGTACTGTTCCTGTTATACATTTTATGCACCATTCAAAGCCTGCCATGGATCGCGCTATAAACTTTTCACGACTCTCCCCTTCCGGAAATGCAATTGTGCCACCACTGTCAATCCATCGCTGATAATCAGGATCTCCATTCAACTCCTGATAATTTTTTCCCTCAAATCGGCCAAAATCCATCTCCGTCCACTCTGGTATTAAAATGGCAAGATTGTCTGGATAAAGAAGATCTTTTGTCTGAAGGCAACGAAGCAGAGGACTTGAAAAGATAAGTAAGTCATTGCACGGAGCCGGATAAATACCTGCATCTTTATAAGAAAGAATCTGTGCGCCACCTTCGTTTGATAATGGCTCATTTGTCTTCCCCAAATAGGCATGGCGCTTATTGGATGCGGTTGCCCCATGGCGAATCAAATAAAGTGTGATCGTCATTTCAGTCGTTGCCCCAGTCCGCATAAGATACGTTCCACCCTTTCTGCCTGTTTTGCAAGCTCTACTGTCAGTCGGCCTGTCTGCTCACGCCAGATGCGATCCATTTTTTCCAGTGGCACGATACCATTTCCCAGCTCGTCGCAGATCATAATTGTGTTTGGATGTGTCGCCACCCAAGAGAGAATCATTGACTGCACGGTTGTTTCTTCCATTCCTTGATGTAGCAGATCTTTTACCCACAGATGAAGATGATTGATAATTATGATACCATTGGCATCAGCAATATTGTTCACATCTGAATTCTCGTTTTTTGTTTTGTTATCAATGCTTTGCAAAGCTTTCTGATAGCTTGGCTGTGCACAATCAATTACCATAGCAATTGAAATGGTTTCCTCTGCCTTTTTGTTCTGGACATATTCAAGCTTTCCCTGTGCAAAACCACCTATATATAGTTCCATCGAATTGTATCTATCCTTTCCTGTATTGTCCTATATTGCCTTTATATCTTCCCGCTAAACCATCTAATAAGGCGAAATAAAGTTTTTATATCAAGCTTAATTACTTTTATAAACAGGCGATTGCCGCCATCACCATCAGCGCACCTTCGCACAATGTAACAAAATATCCAGCAAGATCTCCTGTGATGCCGCCAAACTCTTTTTTACTTTTATAATAGTAATAACCAAACACGGCTGTTGCACACACAATCTGCATAAGGCCAGCTTTCGGTGACATCCAAATTTGCCAGCATACGCAGATCACTAACTCCACATAAAGACTTGTCTTTACAATGCGCTCATGTGCCGAATCTGCAAACATATACAAGGTACCTTCTTTTTTTGCACACGGGAAGGATACGACCGCAATGGCACTAAAGATGCGGGACAAAAAGTAAGCACCACAGAAGGATGCCATCACATTTGCCTTTGAGATTTCCGAATAGGCTCCCGCCGTAATCAGCACATATAGTACCGTCATAATTACAGCAAATGCGCCAATATGGGAATCCTTTAGAATTTCCAGCTTTTTCTCACGGCTTCCGTAGGAATGAAGGGCATCCATCGTGTCCATATAGCCATCCATATGAATGCCACCTGTTACCAAAAGGATAATCGCCAAACCAATGAAGGAAAAACACATTTTGCCAATGCCAAAGTGACAGCAAAACAGCCACCAGCCCCATGAAAGCAGACCAATTACAATACCGACAAAAGGGAAAAAACACATGGAATAACGCATGTCTTCTTC
>CAVFYJ010000083.1:0-15114 GCA_963626545.1 Acetatifactor sp.
ATCTATGCCTATGCGGCAAAGATTTGCCGAGAAGAGCCAAGTGAAATCAAGCGCGTGGGCGAATTCTGGATGCAGCTTCTTTCTTATATGCTTCGTTATTCCTGTCTGACGCCAGAGCTTGCCGAGCAATATCTGTCGCTCTCCCTTGCAGGAGTGGAGAATTCACAGCTGCTCTATCAGGTCATGAAGCGCATGTACACAGGCTTTAAGGATAAGCGTGTGCTGACACTTCTCTGTTCGGCGTTAATTCGCATGGGAAAGACGTCACCAGCATATGCGTCATGGTTTGAGCTTGGCATTGCGCAGGAGATTAATCTGACTGGACTTAACGATGCATTTATGACGTCGATTTGTGATCAGATTCCAGACAGAGAACTGCCAAACAGTATTCTTCTCTATTATTCGTTTAAAAACGATCTGGACAATCGCACACGTTTGAATCTGTATACCTACATTTTAGAGCGATTTCCGAAGGGAACCGACATGTATCAGGCGTATGAGCCGCAGATGGACGAGTTTGCAATTCGTCAGCTCTTAGATGGTCGCATCAATGCGCAGCTTGTTCCGCTCTACGACAACTGGTTAAGCCCGGGGCTCATTGACGAGCATCTAGGGTCTGTCCTGACTTCCCTTTTGTTTTCCAGACAGATCACCTGTACACTTCCGTATGCGAAGAAGGCGATTGTTCATTATACGCAGCTTCGCCCGGAGCAAAGCGCGCGTGTGACAGACGGTGAAGTCTGTGTTCCGATTTATGCGCAGGATGCGGCGATTCTCTTTGAGGATGCGTATGGAAACCGTTATGCGGACCCGAATATGAAGATGATTCCGCTCATGTACCGTGAGGAACTGGCAGCTGTATGCAAGAAAAAGGTGCCAGGACAGCTGATGCTTATGGTGCAGGAATCCGACCTTTACTATACAAAGCCAATCGAAAATGAGGCGGGTTTGACACTTGCCAAGCAGCTTCTTGAAAAGTCGGAGATTACACGCACCTTTAAGCGAGTGCTGACAGAACGCATCGTGGATTATTGTTATTTCCACGGCGAGGAGACGAAAGAGTTCGATGCATGGCTGGTATCGCTTGACCCGAGTACACTAAAGAAACAGACGCGCGTGCGCCTGATCGAAATGTGTGTATTGCGTGGCTACAGCAAAGAGGCGTTTGAGTACGTCTGTGCGTATGGAAGTGAAGGTGTGCGACCAGATTTCTTATTAAAGATGACGGTGCGCCGCATCACAGAAAACTTGTATGAGTATAGTGAGAGCCTGCTGATTTTGTGTATTCGTCTGCTGCAGGCACAGCAGGTTCACGAGACAATTCTTCGCTATCTGTGTATGCACTACGCAGGTCCGACACAGGATTTGTACAATCTTCTTTGCGCTGCAGATCACGCGAAGGCAGACAGCGGCGATTTGGCGGCCCGCGTGGTAACCCAGATGCTCTTTACAGGGGAGACGGCGCATCTTGATGAGGCGTATGAGATCTGTAAGAAGACGAACTGCGTGTCCGAAAAGTTAGCCAGAGCCGTTCTTGTTGTGCGCTGCCATGACAGTCTGATGGAGGAAAGTACACTCACACAGGAGATGCAGGATACGCTTGAGACCTTGCTTCTTGAGCAATCACAAGGTCTTCCAGAGGTCTTCTCGCTGGCACTCTTGCAGCAGTATAGCAGACAGACCACGCTTAGTCCGCAGGGACGACGTCTTTGTGAGCAGCTTTTGTACGCATATTGCGCAAAGGGCATCTATATGAAATGCTTCCATGGCCTTAAGGGGCTGATTGAGCTGCCACACCAGATGGAAGGACGCATCATTGTTCAGTGGAATGGCACACCGGGCCGTCATGTATGGCTGCGCGGCGAGCTGATTCCAAGGGGCAAGCAGGTTACATACGAGATGCAGGAAATTTATCCAGGCATCTACACGGCAGGCGTGTTTCTCTTCCCAGACGAGATGGTTCAGATCAGCGTGCGCTGTGGCGATGGAGACGAAGAAAAAGAGGTCAAGGAAGTGCTTCTTGATCCGACCTCCTGTTATTGCAGAGAGGGAAGCATCTACGGCGAGATTCAAAAGCTCATTGAACTCGAGCGAAAAGAAAATTATGACCAGTGGAAGGCGGAGTGCGTCAAAGCAATCCGAAACCGCGAGGCAGCCAAAGAGCTGTATGTGTTATTGTAAAAGGACGAAAGATTATGGAAAAACTGATATTAGGCTTCGATTTATGCGATGATGTGACAAAAATAAGCCGGTACCGTTCCGACAACATGAACCCGGCCGACATAAGCTTTCCCCAGGCGGATAACCGTACGGTAATTCAGACGGCACTTGGGCGAAAGAAAGGTGAGGATGGCTGGCTTGTCGGAAAGGAAGCCTATGAGGCCGTGCTTGAGGGCGGCGGAGCTGTGGTAGACAAGCTGTTGACACTTCTTTCCAAGAAGGACAGTGTGGCAGTTGGCGATCGTCGCTACACACCGGAGGAGCTGCTTGGAACCTACATCGGCACGCTTCTTGAGACGGTCTATGAGCAGTGCGGGACACGTACCATTGCAAGACTTGTCTTCACTTTAGAAAGGACAGACCCGGCTGTGATGGACAGCATCATTCATTGCATGGATCGCCTCGACATTCCAAGAGAGAATGTCAGCATCATCAACCACACGGAGGCGTATCTGTACTTTGTACTGCGCCAGCCAAAGACAAACTTTGACAGCCGCGCGCTGCTTCTTGACTGGTCAGGCTCCCAGCTTACCAGCTACGAGCTGAATCTGATTCGCAGCGTAAATCCGCCGGTCATCAAGGCAACCAGACAGGTACTTGAGACGAATCTGTCACAGGATATGATGAACAATGAGACACACCGCAGAGTGGTGGATTCGACAATTCGTGAACATTTGGAAAAGATTGTCGATCACCGAGGTGTCAGCTCTTTCTTTGTCAGTGGCAAGGCGATGGAGACCTGTGGAGAATGGGGAAAAGGCTTTTTAAATGCCATTTCTTCTGGCGGCAAGGTGCGAAAGGGCATCTATTATGAGAGTAACATTTTTGCCAAGGGAGCCGTGATCACTGGAAACAATGAGCTTCATGGGCGAAATGCCTACCCGTACACGATCATCTGTGAGGGCAGAGTGGGCGCTTCGATCTGGATGGATACGAGCGTACGCGGCAACAAGAAGGTGCTGATGCTTGCCAAAGAGGGCAGCAACTGGTACGATTGCCGCACGACAGCCGATTTGATTCTCGATGAGGCATCCTCGATTCGCTTGAAGATCAAAAAGACGGGCGAGAAATTGACCATGTTTGAAAACATCAGTCTGGATGCGTTCCCGAAGCGCCCAAACAAGACGACAAGAGTGCGGCTGATTCTGACCTTTACGTCAGAGCATGCTGCGATGGTGCGCGTGCAGGATCTGGGATTTGGCGAATTTTTCCCGTCATCCGGTATCGTAGTCAAAAAAGAAATCAAGATTGATTAAGGAGGCATCGGGAATGGAACAATATATTCAGTGCGGTGACATTGCCGAGAATCCGCTCTATGTGAAGGAACTGGGCATTCATATTTACACGGCGGAAGAATTCTGCTATTATATATTCAACAATACTTATCTGCTCGGCGAGGATTTCATCCGTCAGGAGGTCATCGACTTCTTCCGACTGGAGCTTCATATGCCAGAGCTGGCAGACAAGATTGTAAAATATTATGGGTCAAGTGCCGATATGGGAGCAGTCTTGGTAATGATCATGCGTGAGATCAGCTATTATGAGGAGACGCAGATTCAGCAGTTTCAGGATCGTTTAGACCGTATGAACCGCCAGAGTCTCTTAGAGCGAAGCAAGGAGCGGGGCGATCTGTTACTTGACAAGGGGCGCTTTGAGTGCGCTGTGCAGATTTACAGCCAGACGCTTCAGATGCCGCGCGGTCTCAGCCAGAAGCCGCAGTTTTACGGTCAGATTTTGCAGCATATGGGCGTTGCGTATCTTCGCATGGGCTATGCCGATGAGGCGATGGAGTGCTTAGAGGCGGCCTATGCAGAGTTAAAGCGCGAGGAGATTTTGGAGCAGATGTATTATCTGGCGCTTCAGACCGGAAAGCCGTTTGCCAAAGAGCTTGAGTGCGTGGCAAGCAGCCAGATCTCCAGATGGCAGGCTCATTATATGGAGGTCGAGACACGTCTTCAGGAGCAGAGCGAACAGGAGACGGTCGTGCGCAGCATCGGAGAGGACAATGAGATCAACCAGAAGATTTCACAGGATTATCTGACGCAGCGTAAGCGCGCCTATTGTCATATGGTGATGGACGAGTAAAAAAAAAGAAGTGAGGAGATTTATGAAAGAACTGGACAAAACATACAATCCGTCCGAAATTGAGGGCCGGATCTATGACAAGTGGATGGAGAAGAAATATTTTCATGCAGAGGTAAACCGTGATAAGAAGCCATTTACCATCGTGATGCCGCCGCCGAATATTACCGGAAAGCTTCACATGGGCCATGCGCTGGACAATACCATGCAGGATATTCTGATCCGTTATAAGAGAATGCAGGGATATGAGGCACTGTGGCAGCCGGGAACCGACCATGCAGCAATCGCTACTGAGGTTAAGGTTATCCAGAACTTAAAGAGCAAGGGTATTGAGAAGAAGGATCTGACAAGAGATCAGTTTTTAAAGTATGCGTGGGAGTGGAAGGATGAGTACGGCGGACGTATCGTACGTCAGTTAAAGAAGCTCGGTTCCTCCGCTGACTGGGATAGAGAGCGTTTCACCATGGATGAAGGCTGCTCTGAGGCCGTTCAGGAGGTCTTTCTTCGTCTGTACGAGAAAGGCTATATCTATAAGGGAAGCCGCATCATCAACTGGTGTCCAGTCTGCAAGACTTCCATTTCCGATGCTGAGGTTGAGCATGTGGAGCAGGAAGGTCATTTCTGGCACATTAAGTATCCGATCGTAGGTGAGGAAGGTCGCTTCGTTGAGATCGCAACCACCCGTCCGGAGACCATGCTTGGCGATACCGCTGTTGCCGTAAATCCAGATGATGAGCGTTATAAGGATATCGTTGGCAAGATGCTTCTGCTTCCAATCGTAAACAAGGAGATTCCGGTAATCGCCGATCCGTATGTTGACAAGGAGTTTGGAACTGGATGTGTAAAAATTACACCTGCACATGACCCGAACGACTTCGAGGTTGGAAAGCGTCACAACTTGCCAGAGATCAATATCATGAACGACGACGGAACCATCAATGCAAATGGTGGCAAGTTTGAGGGAATGGATCGCTATGAGGCAAGAAAGGCAATCGTAGCAGAGCTTGACAGCATGGGTCTGTTAGTAAAGGTTGTTCCGCATGTTCACGCTGTTGGTACACATGACCGTTGTAAGACAACTGTAGAGCCGCTTGTAAAGCAGCAGTGGTTTGTCAAGATGGATGAGATGGCAAAGCCAGCAATCGCTGCATTAAAGGATGGAAGTCTTAAGTTTGTTCCAGAAAATTATGGAAAGACATACCTGCACTGGCTGGAGGGCATCCGTGACTGGTGTATTTCCAGACAGCTTTGGTGGGGACACAGAATCCCGGCTTATTACTGTGATGAGTGCGGTGAGATGGTCGTATCCAAGGAAGTGCCAACCGTTTGCCCGAAGTGCGGCTGCACCCATCTGACACAGGACCCAGATACACTGGATACCTGGTTCTCCTCTGCACTGTGGCCATTCTCCACACTTGGCTGGTCGAAGAAGACACCAGAGTACGAGTATTTCTATCCGACCGACGTTCTAGTAACTGGTTATGATATCATTTTCTTCTGGGTTATTCGTATGGTATTCTCTGGCATTGAGCAGACCGGAAAAGTACCGTTTAACACCGTTTTAATCCATGGTCTGGTAAGAGATTCTCAGGGTCGTAAGATGAGCAAGTCTCTTGGAAATGGTATTGATCCGCTTGAGGTTATCGATAAGTACGGTGCGGATGCACTTCGTATGACACTGATGACCGGAAATGCACCGGGCAATGATATGCGTTTCTACTATGAGCGTGTTGAGGCATCCAGAAACTTTGCAAACAAGATCTGGAACGCATCCCGTTTCATCATGATGAACATGGAAAAGGCATCTATTGACAATGTTTCTCTGGAAGATCTGACTATGGCAGATAAGTGGATTCTGAGCAAGTGCAATAGCCTGATTCAGGAAGTAACCGAGAATCTGGATCGTTACGAGATGGGTATCGCACTTCAGAAGGTATACGATTTCGTTTGGGAAGAGTTCTGTGACTGGTACATTGAGATGGTAAAGCCGCGTCTGTGGGACGATGGAAACAAGTCTCAGGCCGCAGCAATCTGGACCTTAAAGACCGTTCTGATTCAGTCTCTGAAGCTGCTTCATCCGTTCATTCCGTTCGTTACAGAGGAGATCTTCTGCAACCTGCAGGATGAGGAAGAGAGCATTATGGTATCCGCATGGCCGGTAAGTAAGTCCGAGTGGAACTTTGCAGAGGAAGAGGAAGCTGTAGAGATGATGAAGGATGCCGTTCGTGCAATCCGTACCGTGCGCACTTCCATGAACGTTCCGCCGAGCAAGAAGGCTACCGTTTATGTTGTATCTGAGGATGCAAAGGTAAGAGAGATCTTCGAGCATAACAAGATTTTCTTCGCAACCCTGGGTTATGCAAACGAGGTTCTGATTCAGTCCGATAAGAGCGAAATTGCTGACGATGCGGTATCTGCCGTAACGGCACGTGCAACTATGTATATGCCATTTGCAGAGCTGGTTGATGTCGCAAAGGAGATTGAGCGTCTGGAGAAGGAAGAGAAGAAGCTTGAGGGCGAGTTAAAGCGTTCCCATGGTATGCTGTCCAATGAGCGTTTCATAAACAAGGCTCCGGCTGAGAAGATTGCCGAGGAGAAGGCAAAGCTGGAGAAGTATGAGGCGACCATGAAACAGGTTAAGGAGAGATTGGCTGCTTTAAAGAAATAAAGTAAAATTTTAAAGAAGTAAAGCGAAATGTAAAAATCGCAGGAAACTGAAAAAAAGCCGTTCCCGGAGGCTTTTGCCTTGGGGAATGGCTTTTTGTGTGCTGTGTGACCAGGAAGTGATTTTTATTTACATAACAGACGATACAGCGTTGGATTTACATCGAAGGCAGAGAGAAGTTCGCTGATTTCCGCCTTATTATCAGCACAGCGCCCATTATAGACCGCGCGAATCAACAGATTCTTCGGGGTATGTGCCATGTCAATGAATTCCAAAATCTGGGTGCGGTAGCCCTTCGATTCGAGAATCTGGGCGCGAAGACCATCAGTCATCAGGGCGGCCATGCGCTCTTTTAAGATGCCGTAATGAAGAACAGGAGAGAGCAGGTCATTTTTCATCTGCTTGTTTAATTCATGTTGGCAGCAAGGAACAGAGAGAATAACCTTTGCACCCCAGCCAACTGCTTTTGCGAGTGCATAGTCGGTTGCAGTGTCACAGGCGTGAAGCGTAACAACCATATCGACCTGACTGCAGCCATCGTAGTAGGCGATGTCGCCGCATAAGAATTCGAGCTTATCGTAGCCGTAGCGTACCGCGAACTCATTACAATGACGAATGACGTCTTCCTTTAAGTCAAGTCCGGTAATGCGCACTGGGTATCCCTTTAAGACCTTCAGATAGTAGTAGATCGCGAAGGTCAGATAGGACTTTCCGCAGCCAAAATCCAGAATGCGAAGCTCGCGTCCGGTCGGAAGAGCTGGAAGAATATCTTCGATGTATTCGAGGAAACGGTTGATCTGGCGAAACTTATCATAGTGAGAATGGACAATTGCGCCAGTCTGCGTCATGACACCAAGGTCAATCAGAAATGGAACTGGAATGCCTTCCTCAAGAATATATTTTTTCTTGCGATTGTGCTCAAGGGAGATCATTGGAGCTTTCGCAGAGGAAGTATTCATTTTCTTTTTGATTGTTGCGGCGCCTTTTTTGCTGACGAGAACGTTTGCAGTAAAGCTTTGTGTTTCTACGACAGCGTTGCGAAATGGGATAATGGCTTTGCTGTTATCTGTTAAGGCATCGCTGATGGACAATTTCGCTGTCAGATAGACGCAGGCATCCGCAGCAGTTAAATTTTTGTGGAAGACCTGAGTTTTGGTGTATTCTTCTATTTGAAAAAGCAATTCATCATTTTTTAATACCGGACGGGCGCAAATTTTGATGACACCATCCTTCGACGAGGGATTGCTTAAAATGACTCTTATCAGCTCTTTATTTAAGCTGTCAGCAAAGAGTGAGTGTAAATCGGACATAAAAAACCTTCTTTCTGCAGAATGTCCCGACATCTGCTGTGTATGTTTGCGCAAAGTTATTCTTGCTATTTCACAGATTTAATCTTATAATACAAGTATTCCAAAATCAAGAGGAAGTTTAAATACGATGGAAAACAGTAAAAGTAGTTACGTAAAGATCATAAATGAAATTTGTGCAGAGGAGGGGATTGCTCTTAGCAGCTACTCCTATGACTGGGCGTTTTGCCTGAAAAAGGATGGAAAGCGAGCTTTTATTTTAGGCTATCAGTTTGGCCTCAATCCATCCTCTGTGCAGCAGGTCTGCAATGACAAAAACATTGCAAGTGAGGTACTGAAGGAGGAAGGCATTCCGAGTGTTTATCATGCCTGCTTCATGGCACCGTCCATGTTACAGTACACAGGAGGAAAAGGCAGCTGGAAGGCACTTTTAGCCGAGCTTGAGAAGGGACCGCTTGTCTGCAAGGACAATTATGGAACCGGAGGTAATCTGGTCTTTAAGGTAGAGACACAGGCGCAGCTCGAGCAGGCTGCGGCAGATGTGTATGCTGCTTCTGAGGCAATGGCAGTGTGCAGCTATGAGAAGATTCAGAGTGAGTATCGTCTGGTTGTCTTAGACGGCGAGATTCGTCTTGCCTTTTCAAAGATTCGTCCGTCACTTACGGGTGACGGCGTGTCAACGGTTGGCAAGCTGTTAGCAGAGGCGATCGCAAACGGACAGATTCATAGCTTCTTGGTGCCAAATGAAGCAGAGTTATCGAAAGTACCGGCAAAAGGCGAGACTTATCTGTTAAACTGGAAGCACAACCTCGGACAGGGAGCCAGTGCGCTCACGCTTTCCATTCCAGATCTGGAGGAGGAGCTTGTAAGTTTAGTAAAGAGAACCGCCAAGGCGCTTAGCATCCGTTTTGCCTCGATTGATATGCTTAAAACTGAGGCGGGTTGGAAGGTACTTGAAGTCAACGCTGGTGTCATGATGGAGCATTTTGCTTCTTCTGGTGAGGAACAGTATCGTACTGCGAAATCAATTTACCGTGATGCGATTCTGAAGATGTTTGAGGGTTGATTTTTTGCCTGAAAATAGGTATGATAATGCAAGGGCCAAATTTGCCCACACAGAAAGGTGCAAAAGTATGATAAATTTTGAGGAAGAGTTGGCAAAGTTTAAGCCAAGTCTTGAAGTAGACGAAACCGAAAAGGCCATCCTGAACGATAAAATGGTGGACATCACCGATATCCTTCAGGAGCTGATGAATGAGATGAACGAGATTAAGAAGTAAACACACGGAGGAATGCATGAAGTGCTATGCTTGTAATTGCAGATTATCCCCTGATCGGGATACCTGCCCAAAATGCGGAGCTGACATCAGACTTTACCGTAAGATTATCTACGCTTCCAATCAGTATTACAACTTGGGTCTGGCGCGAGCCAAGGCACGAGATCTGACAGGGGCGGCGGAATGTCTTCGTACCAGTCTGCAGCTATATAAGAAAAACATCAGTGCCAGAAACCTGCTCGGACTTGTCTATTATGAGATGGGCGAGGCGGCGCTGGCATTAAAGGAATGGGTCATCAGCAAGAATCTTCGCCACAGAGGAAACATTGCGGACGAGTACATTAAGGATATGCGTGACAATCGCCAGTCATTAGACAGTGCAGATCACAGCATACGAAAGTTTAACCAGGCACTTGAATATGCCAAGACCGATGCGCGTGATATGGCGGTAATTCAGCTGAAGAAAGTCATCAGCGTGAATCCGAGAATGATCAAGGCGTATCAGCTGTTAGCGCTTCTCTACATGGAAGACCAGAAATATGAGCAGGCGCTCGATGTTATTGAACGCTGTCTTGAGATTGACCGCGGAAATCCGGGCGCACTTTCCTATAAGAGAGAGTTGGAAACCAATTATAAGGTTTCAAAGAAAAAGAATTCTGTCGGCGTAGCAGGCGAGCTTGAGAGGGAGGAAGTTATCATTCCGGTGCGTATGCGCGACTATGGTAGCTACTTGGCAGCCGCAGCTTATGTATTGGTTGGCTTTTTGTTAGCGCTTGGTGTGTTGTATTATGTGATCATGCCAGGTAAGGAAGCACAGCTTGACGAGAACAATCAGGCAAAGATTCAGCAGTATGAGGATAAATATGTTACATTAAATGCTAATATTACCGAGCTGGAGGATAAGCTTGAAAAGCTTCAAGATGAGAAGGATCAAGACGCGGAAAGCTACAAGAACAGCAGTAGCGAGACGGAGCAGCTTGTAAATGCATATCAGTCCCTTTTAGCAGTGGCAAAGCCATTTGTTGATGAGGATTATGCACAGGCGATTGATCTGTATGCTGAGTTGGATGCAAATGCAGTAGACGATGATACTTATAATGAGCTGTATCAGTCGATCAAGGAGCAGATGGAAAATCATCTGATAGATCGTATTTTCGAGACTGCAATTTGGAAGCGTGAGCATGAGGGTGACCGCGAGACGGCGATTGAACTGTGCCAGAAGATCATTGAACTGGATCCGTCCTACGATGCAGCTTACTTTTACATTGCAGTCAGCGCACAGGAAATGAATAACAATGCGCTGGCGATTGACATGTATACGCAGTACATACAGCGTTTCCCAGTGGGACCGCAGATTCAGGATGTACGTGTCAACTTAAATGCGATTGCACCACAGGTATTGCAGTCACTTGATGCACCACTGGAAGTGCCGAACAATGATGCGCAAGAGGCTGATCCGAATGCAGCAGCAGCTCCGAATGCCGATGCGAATCCGGCAGCAGACCCAGCGGATGCAGCAAACCAGGCAGAAGATCCAAACGCAGCCGCAGACCTGAATGCCGATGCCAATGCGGATGCGAACGCAGCGGCTGATTCAACTGCGGACGCAAATGCCGAGGATCCAAATGCAGCAGAAGAGCCAAACGCTGTCGCAAACTAACAATACGGTTTTGAAGCATTACAAGAAAAATCGTTCCCCTGAAGGGACGACAAACGATACGAAAGATAAGACACAGAGACAAATGGGGTTCTGTGTCTTTTTTCGTGCAAAAAAAATGAATTTGAAAAGAACAAAAACACAACAGGAAACTGGAAAAATTGAACAGTTAAAAAGAAAAAAGAGAAGCAAAGAGATCAAGAGAATCGAAAAGAAAGGAGTTAAAATAAAATGGAAAATGTAACATATATGCAGGCAGGCCCAGTGCTGATTATTGGACTGCCAGAGGAGGTCGACGATCATGTGTGCAAGGGCATCCGTGAGGAGACGGATCGTTACATCTCAGAGGGAAAGGTGCAGAAGCTGATCTTTGATTTTTCAAAGACGGGATTTATGGACAGCTCAGGCATTGGAATCTTGCTGGGACGCTATAAGCGGATGCATCACATGGGCGGCGAGGTACTTGTGACAGGCGAGGATGCCAAGATTCGCAGACTTCTTCGTATCTCTGGCGTGTATCAGGTTGTAGGGACGCTGTGATGGCGGTCAATGATCAAGATTGATTTGAGTGGCAGCAAAAGGCTGCAGATGGAGGAGAGATGGAAGAACAGCAAAAAGAATTGGACGGCAAATGGCTGCAGGAGGGAGTGCAGCGCATGACAGTTACGTTAGAAAGTGATTCAAGAAACGAGAGCTTTGCTAGAGTGTGCGTGGCTTCCTTTATGACGCGTATGAATCCAACAGTAGCGGAGACCGATGATGTGAAAACGGCGGTTTCGGAGGCGGTCACGAATGCGATTGTGCATGGGTATCCGTATGAGAAAGGATTAATTCGTTTAGATTGCTCGATTGAGGATGATACGCTTACCGTACAGATACGCGATTGGGGCAGAGGAATTGAGAATGTCAAGAAGGCTATGGAGCCGATGTACAGTCAGTCGGTACGTGGGACAGAGCGCTCTGGGATGGGCTTTTGCTTTATGGAAGCATTTATGGACGATTTAAAGGTGTCCTCATCCGTTGGAAGCGGCACGTTGGTACAGATGAAGAAAAAAATCTGCGGTGGCAAGAGAATGGAATAGAGGTGTTTTCTCTGGAGTATTCGGCAGAGCTGTTTGAACAAGCGCGAGTAGGGGATGCACAGGCAAGAGACCGGCTGGTGCTTGCCAATACCGGACTTGTGTGGAGTGTGGTGAAAAAATATCGCGGCAGAGGATACGAGGAGGAAGATTTATTTCAGATTGGATGCATTGGGCTGATGAAGGCAATTGACCGGTTTGACCAATCGTTTGGTGTGCGTTTTTCCACCTATGCGGTGCCGATGATCATCGGGGAGATTCGGCGCTTCCTGCGGGATGATGGCATGATTAAAGTCAGTCGAACCTTAAAAGAGACTGCGGTGCGTGCGAGACAATTGCAGGCACAGTACGAGGCAAAGTATGGAACAGAGCCGAGCATCGGCCAACTGGCAGAGGTGATGCAGATTGCGCCCGAAGAACTGGCAAGTGCATTGTCCTCTGCGCAGGAGGTGGAAAGCCTGCAAAAGACGATTTACCAGAGTGACGGCAATGCAATTTTACTCGAAGATCGGTTAGAAGCAAAGGAGAACGAACAGGAAAGGCTGGTAAATCGCCTTGCCCTGAAAAAAGTGATGCGGGAATTACAGGATCAGGAACAAAAAATTATTGTGTTGCGCTATTATTCTGGGCAGACGCAGGTGCAGACCGCGCAGTGCCTTGGAATTTCTCAGGTACAGGTCAGCCGAATCGAGAAGAAGGTGCTTAAGAAGATGCGGCAGATGCTGGAGGCGTGATTTTGGTAGTTCTCGGGGAAAGGTTACGAAAGCGGTTCGACGATTGGCAACTCGTCTCACCACTATTTTGGGTTACGAACCGTGAACTGTATAAACAACGTAACAGCTGCACATACTTGGTACAGCCGCAAAGCTAGAGAAATAACAAGCGGCCAGGAGGCACATTGTGTCATGTCAGATACGGTATACATTAAAATAGGGCAAAAGATTCGAGTCACACAGCCGTCGGTAAGTATCGGTGAGCTAGGCAATCTGTGGTGTACGAATGCATCGGTGGAGGCGCGCTGCAAGGCACTTCATTATACGACCATTCATGGGCAGCGCGCAATAGGAGACATCTTAGCGGTGACACAGACGATTCAGCAGGAATATCCGTCTATACAGGTGGAAAATCTCGGTGAGACCGATTTTATTCTTGAGTATATACAGGCGCATAAGAAAAAGTCGGTGTGGGAGTGGAGCAAGGTTGCGTTTGTCTGCCTGATTATCTTTTTTGGCTCTGCGTTTTCCATTATGACATTTAATGCGGATGTCAGCGTGGACCAGATCTTTGGTGATTTGCATCTTCTCATTACTGGAGAGGAACGCACCGCCTTTACATGGCTGGAGGGTGGATATACGGCTGGGATTTTTCTGGGCATTCTTGTCTTTTACAATCATTTCCGCAGCAGAAAGCGCATCATGGATCCGACACCGCTAGAGATG
Organism: Acetatifactor sp.; assembly: GCA_963626545.1. GTDB lineage: Bacteria > Bacillota > Clostridia > Lachnospirales > Lachnospiraceae > Anthropogastromicrobium. The sequence continues at coordinate 13,727 of CAVFYJ010000083.1, forward strand.
GAGATGCGCGAATATGAGCGAACGGTCAATCAGTCGATACTCGACCAGAATGAGCGCACACAGGCACGAAAGAAGCGAGTCGGCGCACAGGGAGAAAACCAATGAGTATAAATGGGATGAAGGTGGCGAAGGCAGCGGCTGAGGTGTTTGTCGGTATCTCGGCGGGAGGTGCAGCCTCTGCCGGTGTGTTTGCGCTGATTACCGTAATTGGAATCTTGCCAAGGTGGGCAGGGCGTACCCGTACTGCGCGCCACGTGAGGCTGTATGAGTGGAGCATCATCTTCGGGGGAACACTGGGAAACCTTTATTTTTTATTGCAGCCGAAGTTAGCAGGTGGTGTCGTGGGTGAAACGGCAGTCGGACTATTTATCGGACTTTTTGTCGGCGGTTTAGTCATGTCGCTTGCAGAGATTCTTGATGTATTTCCGATTCTCCTTCGACGCGCACGCATCCAAGGCGAAATTCCATGGATGGTGTTATCCATCGGACTAGGAAAGGTACTTGGTTCTTGTTTGTATTTTTTGAATCTTTGATGTTATCGTGCATGTGTCCGATGAACAAAAACTTTTGATAAGAAAGAATCGAAATACAAGAAACGATTTTAAATGATTTTGAAATAGAAGGGAGTATTACTAGTATGGTAACAGAAGAGCAGAAAAAAGAATATCAGGATTACGTCAAAGAGATCACACCCGTTCACAACACACCGCGAAATATGTTTCGTGCATTTTGGACGGGTGGTGTGGTCTGTGTGATTGGTCAGCTGTTGGGCGCATGCTTTGAAAAATTTGGACTGGATAAGGAAGCGGCAGGCATCTGGACACTGATCGTTCTTGTGTTGGCGGCGATTGTGCTGACTGCTTTGCACTTGTTTGGACGTTTGACCAAATATGCGGGAGCTGGCGTTCTTGTTCCGATTACAGGATTTGCAAATGGCGTGGCATCGTCAGCTGTCGAATCCGCACCGGAAGGCGAAGTATTTGGAAAAGGCGTGCAGATCTTTACCATCGCGGGACCTGTTATTCTCTATGGTGTACTTGCAAGCTGGGTGTTAGGATTGATTTATTGGATGATGGGGCTGCTCTAATTGCTCAAAAGTGCCCAAAAAGGGCACAAAATCGTGAATTAGGGCAGTATTTAAAATTTTTTGAATTTTTTTGAAAAAAAGGTGTTGACAAATTCGCAGGATGTGCTATAATAAGGATGTTGGTTGAGAGAACAAAAGAAAAACAAAACGAAGCCAACAAACAGTAATCCTCGATAGCTCAATGGTAGAGCACTCGGCTGTTAACCGAGTTGTTGTAGGTTCGAGCCCTACTCGGGGAGCTAGCGCGGCTCCATGGTCAAGCGGTTAAGACACCGCCCTTTCACGGCGGTAACAGGGGTTC
>CAVFYJ010000084.1:0-14904 GCA_963626545.1 Acetatifactor sp.
TTGCACATCCTTGCAGTTGCGCTGCTGGTACCCAGCTTTTCTGCCTTGAAATTGCTGTTGTAGAAGCAATATAAGAAGAAATCAAGCATATCCGGCATAACGGCCTCAGCGCCCTCGCGTTCGAGCAGTTCAACGAGGTGGTTGTTTGCCTGCGGAAGGAACTTAACCAAGATCTCGCCAACGATTCCGACTCTCGGAATGACCTTATCCTCGTAGATCGGAATGTTATCGAAGTCACGAATCATATCCTTAATAATACGGTTGAATCGTGTCATGCTCGGGGTACGCTTCAAATCGTTGTTGCAGATGCGCTTCCATTTCTCATGCATTGCATTGACGGAGCCCGGAACCTTCTCATATGGGCGCATACGGTAAACGGTACGCATGAAAATATCGCCGTAGATAACGGCCTGTACCGCGCGGATTGCAAGCGCAGGTGTGTAAGTCATACCCGGGTTTGATTCAAGCTTGCTTAGGTTCAGGGAGATGACAGGAACCTGTGCCATTCCTGCCTTCTCAAGCGCACGGCGGATAAATCCAACGTAGTTGCTTGCACGGCAGCCACCGCCAGTCTGTGTCATAAAGACTGCAACATGGTCAAGGTCATAACGGCCGGACAGCAATGCATCCATGATCTGACCGACAACGATCAGAGACGGATAGCAGGCATCATTATTTACATATTTCAGACCGACATCGACAGCGGTGCGGCTCTCCTTGAGAACTTCAACGTTGTAGCCGGAGCTCTTGATCGCGGTCTCAAGCAGATCAAAGTGAATCGGGCTCATCTGCGGACAAAGAATCGTGTAATTCTTCTTCATTTCCTTTGTGAAGAGTACGCGGTTGTAGGCAGAAGAAACTACATGACGCTCGATATGCTTTTGCTCGCGAACGCGGATCGCGGAGAGCAGGGAACGGATACGGATGCGGGCTGCACCGAGGTTGTTGACCTCATCAATCTTGAGGACGGTGTAGATCTTGCCAGATCCAGTTAAAATATCGTTCACCTGATCGGTTGTTACAGCATCAAGACCGCATCCGAAGGAGTTTAACTGAATCAGATCCAAATTGTCCTGTGTGCGGACAAACTGTGCGGCTGCATACAGTCTGGAGTGGTACATCCACTGATTGAGAACGATCAGACGACCATCCATCTTTGCCAGATGGGAGATGGAATCCTCGGTCAAAACAGCGATGCCGTAGGAGGTAATCAATTCCGGAATACCGTGGTTGATCTCTGGGTCTACGTGATACGGACGACCTGCTAATACGATACCGCGCTTTCCGGTCTGCTTTAAGTATTCCAGGGTTTCCTCACCCTTCTTCTGGATATCCTTGCGGCAGTTTTGCATTTCTTCCCAGCCAGCGTGAGCGGCGTCGCGGATCTCATCCTCCGGGATACCCATCTTTCCAAATTCCTCAACGAGACGCTTTGTCATGACTTCCTCATTGGTGAGAGCGAGGAATGGATTCATGAAAACAACATCTGGGTTTCGAAGCTCTTCTACATTGTTTTTGATGTTCTCCGCATAGGAGGTAACGATTGGGCAGTTGTAGTGGTTCTGCGCATCCTCAAATTCCACGCGCTCATACGGGATACATGGATAGAAGATAAAGTGTACGTTGTTGCGAAGCAGCCAGGTCACATGACCGTGTGCCAGCTTTGCAGGATAACACTCGGACTCACTTGGAATGGACTCGATACCCATCTCATAAATGGAACGGTTGGAGTCTGGGGAGAGCACCACGCGATAGCCAAGCTTCTTAAAGAAGACAGCCCACAGCGGGAAGTTCTCATACATATTTAAGACGCGCGCAATGCCGACGGTACCGCGCTTTGCATCCTTTTCCTCAAGTGGCTCATAGTCGAAAATGCGGTGATACTTATAGTCAAACAGGTTCGGAATGTTTTCCTTATTCTTTTCCTTGCCCAGACCACGCTCACAGCGGTTTCCGAATATGTAATGACTGCCGTTGCTGAAACGGTTGATTGTCAGCAGACAGTGGTTGGTACAGCCCTGACAGCGTGTCAAACGTGTCGTATATTTCAAAGACAGAATGTCGTTCATGGAGAGCATCGTTGTCTTTGGATTTTTGTGTGTCTGATAATATTCTCTTGCAACGAGAGCGGCACCGAAGGCACCCATGATTCCGGCGATATCCGGGCGGACAGCCTCGCAGCCAGCGATCTTCTCAAAGCTTCTTAAAACGGCGTCATTGTAGAAGGTACCACCCTGTACAACGACATGCTTTCCAAGGTCGGAAGCGTCGTTGATCTTGATAACCTTAAACAGTGCGTTTTTGATAACAGAGTAAGCAAGTCCGGCGGAGATATCGGCAACGGTAGCGCCCTCCTTCTGAGCCTGCTTTACGTTTGAATTCATAAATACGGTACAGCGTGTACCAAGGTCGGTCGGATTTTTGGCAAACAGCGCCGCCTTTGCAAAATCAACAACGGTGTAATTTAAGGATTTTGCGAAGGTCTCGATGAAGGAACCACAGCCAGAAGAACATGCCTCGTTTAACTGAACGCTGTCAACGGTGCGATTCTTGATCTTAATGCATTTCATATCCTGTCCGCCGATATCAAGAATACAATCGACATCCGGTTGGAAGAAGGCAGCCGCATAGTAGTGGGCAACGGTCTCAACCTCGCCCAGATCAAGCTGCAAAGCGGCCTTAATCAGCGCCTCGCCGTATCCGGTAGAACATCCGTAAGCGATTTCGACATCCTCTGGCATCTGCTCATAAATTTCACGGATGGCGCGCACTGTGGTAGAAAGTGGACTTCCGTTGTTATTACTATAGAAGGAATACAAAAGGGAACCGTCCTCAGCGACAAGGGCAACCTTTGTCGTGGTGGAACCGGCATCCACACCAAAGAAGCACTTGCCATGGTAATCGCGAAGATTGCCTTTCTTTACGGTGTGCTGCTTGTGACGCTCGGTGAACGCTTCATATTCCTTTTCAGAAGCAAACAGCGGATCCATACGCTTGATCTCAAAATTCATCTTGATGCCCTTTGTCAGGCGATCAATCATTTGAGTGATCGGCGTAACCGTGGTGTCTGCCTTTACATTCATCGCAGCACCGATCGCAGCAAACAGATGAGAGTGCTCCGGCGCGATGATATGCTCATCGGTCAGGTGAAGCGTGCGAATAAATGCCTCCTTTAACTGGTCTAAGAAGTGAAGTGGGCCGCCGAGGAATGCAACATTTCCACGGATCGGCTTACCACAGGCAAGACCGGAGATCGTCTGGTTGACAACTGCCTGGAAAATGGAGGCAGCAAGGTCTTCCTTTGCGGCCCCCTCATTGATCAACGGCTGAATATCCGTCTTTGCGAATACGCCGCAGCGCGCCGCGATCGGATAGATTTCGTGATAATTTTTTGCAAGCTCATTTAAACCAGAAGCGTCAGTCTGAAGAAGAGAAGCCATCTGGTCGATGAAAGAACCAGTACCACCGGCACAGATGCCGTTCATACGCTGGTCGACTCCGCCGGTAAAGTAGATAATCTTTGCATCCTCACCGCCAAGCTCGATTGCAACGTCCGTTTGCGGTGCGTAATCCTTTAAGCTTGTCGCAACGGCAACAACCTCCTGCACAAACGGGATGTCTAAGTGCTTTGCCAGTGTCAGACCACCAGAGCCGGTGATCGAAGAAGCCAGATCCATCGGACCTAACTTGTCGTATGCCTTTGATAAAAGCTCAGCGAGCGTTTCCTGAATATTGGCAAAATGGCGCTGATAATCGGAGAATAAAAGGTTGTTCTTGCTGTCAAGGATGGCAACCTTGACTGTCGTGGAACCGATATCAATGCCGAGTCTGTTATATGTTTTTGTTGATGTACCCATTCAAACCTCCTTAAGTTCCTTAGTGAATACTCATTGCGAAAAAATGATAAACTATTCTGTGGAAAATGAATTCATAAATTTAGAATCAAATTCAGAATCAATGAATCCATAGTCAATCTATAGTAAAATAGAAAATAAGGCGATAAACCCCAAAATACAGATGAATTATAGCGGTTTTCGCGGGAAAAAGCAAGGTACTAATAAAAATGTAAGAGTTATTTTATATTTAGTTTGACAAACAAACGAGGGAAAACTATAATAGAAGCATGTGTGGAAAAGAAAAGAAATAAGACTATCCGGCCGGGGGAAGCCGGGCAAGAAAGGATAATCGGTCATTTATGAAGTTGTTAAACAAGTTGGAACGTAAATTCGGACGATATGCGATTCCGAATCTGATGCTTTACATTATTATTCTGAATGCAGCAGGGCTGTTCTTAAACATTATGTATCCGCAGTCAAGGGCATATCTGTGTTGGTCCACAAACGCCATTCTCCATGGGCAGATCTGGAGAATCGTTTCCTTTATTCTGGTGCCGTACACGACAAGCCCCGTTAATTTCCTGATTTTTGCATTTTTGTATTATTCGATTTCTCAGACACTTGAGCGTGTATGGGGAGCCTTCCGTATGGATATGTACATCATTACGGGGCTGCTTGGAACAATTGTGGCAGCATTTTTTGTGTACTTTTTGTTCGGTGTGGAGATGGGCACACAGGTTAGCATCTCTTATCTGAGCAATTCCTTATTTTTAGCGCTGGCAGCGACCTTCCCAGATGTGCAGTTTTTGCTGTTTTTCATTATTCCGGTCAAAGCAAAGTGGATGGCGCTTTTGAGTGTAGTGATGTACCTCTATGATCTGATGCAGGTTGTAAACTATGCCGGCTGGATGCCGCTTGGCTTTGCAATGTTGATCATGATTGTATTTTCCCTTATAAATTTTATCCTTTATTTCCTCGGCACAAGAGATCTTCAACGGATCAATCCCAAGGAGGTACATCGAAGAAGAGAGTTTCACAAGAAAATGGGGGAGAGGGAACAAAGCGGCAGGCCAATGCATAAGTGCACTGTCTGCGGACGAACAGACAAGGATTTTCCAGATCTGGAATTCCGTTATTGTTCCAAGTGTGACGGCGCTTACGAGTATTGCAGCGAGCATCTTTATACGCATAAGCACATTGTTGCGCATTCGTATGATAAGCAGTGATTCGCTCCGCTTGTAAGTAAATGTGCAAAGTAATCATGCAGGTGTTCGGATTTTTGATTTTGAATTTTGAATGGCTGTAAATAATCGAATGGAGAAGAAAACGAGTATGAAGAAAACAAAAATTGTTTGTACCATGGGTCCAAAGACAGAGAATGTCGAGCTTTTGAAGGAAATGATCAAGAGTGGCATGAATGTTGCCCGTTTTAACTTTTCTCATGGAAGCCATGAGGAGCATGCAGGCCGTATGGCACTGATCGAGGAGGCTAGAAAGGCTGTTAATATCCCGGTTGCTACCATGCTTGATACCAAGGGACCAGAGATCCGTACCGGATTTGTGCCGGGTGACAAGAAGGTAACTCTGGTTGAGGGACAGGACTTTGATTTGACAACTGACCAGAGCGTAGAAACCACTACAAAGAGTGCATCCATTACCTATGAGGGTCTGGTAGCAGATGTTGAGATCGGATGTCGCATCCTGATTGATGACGGTCTGATCGAGTTGAAGGTTGTTTCGAAGGAAGAAAATGTGCTTCATTGTACCGTTGTAAACGGTGGTGAGTTAGGTTCCAAGAAGGGCGTAAACGTACCGAATGTAAAGATTAACCTTCCGGGAATCACCGAGAAGGATAAGAAGGACATTTTGTTTGGTATTGACCAGGGATTTGATTTCATCGCTGCATCTTTCGTAAGAAATGCAGCATGTATCGAGGAAATCCGCGACATCTTAAATATTCACGGAAGCAAGATGCGTATCATTGCAAAGATCGAGAGTGCAGAGGGTATCGAGAACATCGACGAGATCTTACAGGCATCCGATGGTATCATGGTTGCAAGAGGTGACATGGGTGTTGAGATTCCAGCAGAGGAAGTTCCGCATATCCAGAAGACCATTATCCAGAAGTGTAATGAGGCACAGAAGCCGGTTATCACGGCAACTCAGATGCTGGATTCCATGATTCGTAACCCACGCCCGACAAGAGCAGAGGTTACCGACGTTGCAAACGCAATTTATGATGGTACCGATGCCGTTATGCTTTCCGGTGAGACCGCAGCAGGACGTTATCCGCTTGAGGCAGTCCGCATGATGGCAAAGATTGCAGAGTCCTCTGAGCCATATCTGGATTATCGTACCTACAACCGCAGAGACATTAAGCGTTTGGATCACGTCATTTCCAATGCACTTAGTAGTGCGACTGTTCGTACCGCAGAGATTCTGGATGCAAAGGCAATCATTGTTCCGACGATGCACGGATTCACCGCAAACCTTCTGTCTCACTGGAGACCGAAGTGCCGCGTCATCGGAATGTCACCGAACTGGGATGTTCTGCGTAAGATGCAGTTAAACTGGGGCGTAACGCCGGTTAAGGCAATGCGTGAGACTGATACCGATGAGCTGATCGAGCATTCCGTAGAGACGGCAAAGGAGATGGGTTATATTGAGTCTGGCGATACCGTTGTCGTTACCGTTGGTGTAAGACATAAGAACCAGCCAAGCTACGCAATCGGCGAAACCAACAACATGAGAGTTATCGTAGTCAACTAATTGACATAACAGTTCATTTGAGGGTGGTTTTGCGAATAAACAATGGCGCGGATGAACTGCAACGATACGATAAAGAAAAACACACAGCGAGGAGAGACACACATTATGGAAAAGAAACCGTTCGTAACATTAGAGCAGGTAAAAGAAATGGCAGCAAAGTATCCGACTCCATTTCATCTGTACGATGAAAAAGGAATCCGTGAGAATGCCAGAAAGCTCAAGGCTGCATTTGCATGGAATCCAAACTTTCATGAGTATTTTGCAGTAAAGGCAACACCGAATCCGTATATCATGGATATCTTAAAGTCAGAGGGTATCGGCGCAGACTGCTCTTCCTACACAGAGCTTTTGATGTCAGATGCAGTTGGTCTTAAAGGTCATGATATTATGTTTTCTTCTAATGTAACGCCAGAGCAGGATTTCAAGAAGGCTGCTGAGCTTGGCGCGATCATTAACTTTGATGATGTGTCTCTGATCGACTTTTATGAGGAAATTGGCGCACCGTTCTTAGAGACCATGTGTTGCCGTTATAATCCAGGTGGAAACTTTACCCTTCACAACGAGATTATGGATACTCCGAAGGATGCCAAGTATGGTATGACAAAGGAGCAGATGAAGGAAGCATTTAAGAAGCTTAAGGCGCACGGTGTTAAGAACTTTGGTATTCATGCATTCTTAGCCTCCAACACCGTAGCACTTGGCTATTATCCAAAGCTTGCAAGAATTTTGTTCGAGCTGGCTGTTGAGCTGTCCAAGGAGATCGGTGTTCATATCGCATTTGTAAACCTGTCCGGTGGTGTCGGCATTGCATACCGTCCAGATCAGGAGCCAAACGATATCATGGCAATCGGTGCTGCTGTTAAGGAAGCCTACGATGAGGTGCTTGTTCCGGCAGGAATGGGTGATGTTGCGATCTTCACCGAGCTTGGCCGCTTTATGTTAGCTCCTTACGGCTGCTTAGTATCCAAGGTGCTGCATGAGAAGCACATCTGGAAGGACTATGTTGGTCTGGATGCGTGTGCAGCAAACCTGATGCGTCCGGCTATGTATGGCGCTTATCATCATATTACCGTACTTGGCAAGGAGAATGAGCCGTGCGATCATATGTATGATGTAACGGGTGGTCTATGCGAGAATAATGATAAGTTTGCAATCGACCGTATGCTCCCGAAGATTGACATCGGTGATTATGTAGTCATCCACGATACCGGTGCACATGGCTTTGCAATGGGCTATAACTACAACGGAAAGCTCAGAAGTGCCGAGCTTCTTCTTCAGGAGGATGGCACCGTAAAGCAGATTCGTCGCGCTGAGACACCGCAGGATTACTTTGCAACGCTTGATTATCCGGGCTTAAAAGACGAGAAATAAATTCGTATAATCTAAGATCAATATTGGCCCCGGCTGTGAATGCAGTCGGGGCTTTTCGTAATCCCATCCGTGAACTGTAATGATCTGTCGAAATTTGCGTCAAATTTTGCTTGAAAAAACATGTGTTTTGGTGTATGATAGGACTAGAAATCGAACAAACGCACGCTTTTTGGCGGAAAATTCGAAATACCCTATTGACAAATGCATTGAAATCATGTATGATGATACACAGATACGAACATATGTTCATAAGTAGACGTACAGAACATTCTGTACAGAAAGAGGTAAGGTTTGGATAAGAATAATCAGGAAAAACTTAAGGCATTGGACGTTGCGTTGACCCAGATCGAGAAAGCTTACGGCAAGGGTGCCGTTATGAAGCTGGGTGATTCTGGCGCGAATATGAATATCGAAGTAGTACCGACCGGTTCCCTTAGTCTGGATATCGCACTCGGACTTGGCGGACTGCCAAAGGGTCGTATCATCGAGATCTACGGACCAGAATCCAGTGGTAAGACAACCGTTGCCCTTCATGCAGTGGCAGAGGTTCAAAAGAGAGGCGGCATCGCAGGCTTTATTGATGCGGAGCATGCGCTTGACCCAGTTTATGCAAGAAATATTGGTGTTGATATTGATAATCTCTACATATCCCAGCCGGATAATGGAGAGCAGGCACTTGAGATCACCGAGACGATGGTGCGCTCCGGTGCGATCGACATCGTAATTGTCGATTCTGTTGCAGCCCTCGTTCCGAAGGCTGAGATCGACGGTGATATGGGTGATTCCCATGTCGGATTACAGGCTCGTTTGATGTCTCAGGCACTTCGTAAGCTGACTGCTGCGATCAGCCGTTCCAATTGTATCGTAATCTTTATCAATCAGCTGCGTGAGAAGGTTGGTGTCATGTTCGGTAATCCAGAGACCACCACTGGTGGACGTGCACTTAAGTTCTATTCCTCTGTTCGTCTGGATGTGCGCCGTGTTGAGTCATTGAAGCTGGCCGGAGAGGTAATCGGTAATCATACCAGAATTAAGGTTGTAAAGAATAAGATTGCGCCGCCATTTAAGGAAGCCGAGTTTGATATCATGTTTGGTAAGGGTATTTCCAAGGAAGGCGATGTGCTGGATCTGGCAGTAAACTTAAATATCATTGTCAAGGCAGGTGCATGGTTCTCCTACAACGATGCGAAGGTCGGACAGGGCCGTGAGAATGCGAAGATCTATCTGTCCCAGCATCCAGATATCATGGCTGAGGTTGAGAATAAGGTGCGCGCTCATTATGGCCTTCCGTTAAAGGACGTGGAGCCGTCTGCAGCACCGGCAGAGTCAGAGGATGATGCAGAGTGAAGCAGTGGGAAACAAGTGATCTGTATCGCGAAGTAAAGAGCCGTCCGTTTGAGGACGGTTCTTTGCCTTTTCGGAACGCTTCATCGTTACTTCAAAAAGAAAAACAGGAAATGGCAGAAGCACAGGAGACGGACAAGGAAACTTCTTCCTCCTTCAGCCCACCAGAAGGCATCAACACCGAAGCCCGAAGACGCTGCCTACATCTTCTCGAGTACAGCCCGCGAACGGTTTATCAGCTAAAAAAGCGCCTGATCGATGATGGCTTTTCACCCGAACAGGCAGAAGATGCGGTGGCATATGCGAAGAGCTTTGGCTATGTGGACGATGGCAATTATGCGATGGAATATGTGCGCACGGCCTGCCAGAAAAAGAGCAAGCGCCAGCTCTATATGCAGCTTTCCAGACGCGGCGTGGACAGCGATTCGATTGAGGAGGCACTTGATGCCTATTCAGATGAGCAGGAGAATACCGTGCGCCGCCTGGCACAGAAAAGGCTGCGTCAAAAGCCGCCACAGTCGGATGAGGATCTGATGAAAGCGGTGCGAAGCCTCGTTTCCAAGGGCTTTCCGTATGAGATGGCAAAGCGTGCCGTGTGGGAACTGCGTGACGAATTCATGTCAGAAGACTGACCGTGTTGCAGCCATACTGGTTTCATGTTTCATGGGAAAAAGAAGTAAATTAAAGCCATGCAAAAAACAAATGTACGGTTACACAAACTTTCTGCAAAAATCGGTCAACTATGTGTTAGATTTTACAAAACGTCTTGACTTTTATAAGCGAATCGTATAAAATTACACTGTTGCCTGTTTATATATGAAATATAAACCGTACAATGAAAATTTCATAAAGGAGGTGCTCCTGTGGTTCCTATTATTATTACAGCAGCGGTTACTGCAGTGATTGTTGCTGTTATCGTCTGGTTCATCGCAACCGGCATCCAGCAGTCCAAGTACAAGGCGACCGTTGGAAGTGCGGAGGAGAGATCCAGAGCAATAATAGATGAAGCTCTTAAGACCGCAGAAAGCAAAAAGCGCGAGGCGCTCCTTGAGGCGAAGGAAGAAAACCTCAAAGCTCAGAACGAGCTCGATAAGGAGATCAAAGAACGCCGCAGCGAATTGTCCCGAATGGAAAAGCGTGCTGTTAACAAAGAAGAGTCGCTTGACAGAAAGACAAGTGCTTTGGAAAAGCGGGAAGCGAGCCTGAATGCAAAAGAAGAAAGCCTAAACAAAAAGCATGCGAAGGCTGACGAACTTACGGCACAGATTTCACAGGAATTGGAACGTGTTTCCGGTATGACCTCCGAACAAGCAAAAGAGTTTTTATTCAAGAGCGTGGAAAACGAAGTAAAGCTTGACACTGCAAAGATGATTAAGGAGATGGAGGCAAAGGCAAAGGAAGAGGCATCTGCGAAGGCGAAGGAATATGTAGTAACCGCCATTCAAAGATGTGCTGCCGATCATGTGGCAGAGACGACAATTTCCGTTGTCCAGCTGCCAAATGATGAGATGAAGGGAAGGATTATCGGACGTGAAGGAAGAAACATCCGTACCCTTGAGACGCTGACGGGAGTAGAGTTGATCATTGACGATACACCAGAAGCCGTTGTCCTGTCCTCTTTTGATCCGATGCGTAGAGAAGTGGCAAGAATCGCTTTGGAAAAGCTGATCCTTGACGGCCGTATTCATCCGGCGAGAATCGAGGAGATGGTGGAAAAGGCGCAAAAAGAAGTTGAAGTAATGATTCGCGAGGAAGGTGAGGCAGCGCTGCTTGAGGTGGGTGTTCATGGCATCCATCCAGAGCTTGTAAAGCTCTTAGGACGCATGAAGTTCCGTACAAGCTACGGTCAGAATGCGTTAAAGCATTCCATTGAAGTTGCTCATCTTTCCGGACTGTTAGCCGCAGAGATGGGGTTAGATGTCCGCATGGCAAAGCGTGCCGGATTGTTACATGACATTGGAAAGGCAGTAGACCATGAGATGGAAGGCTCGCATATTCAGCTGGGTGCTGAGCTGTGCCGCAAGTACAGAGAGTCCCCGATTGTGATCAATGCTGTTGAGTCCCACCATGGCGATGTAGAACCAACCTCTTTAATTGCATGCATCGTTCAGGCAGCAGATACAATTTCTGCAGCAAGACCGGGCGCAAGAAGAGAAACTCTCGAAGCGTACACGAATCGTCTGAAGCATTTGGAGGAGATTACCAATTCCTTCAAGGGAGTTGAGAAGTCCTATGCAATTCAGGCGGGCCGAGAGGTTCGGATTATGGTTATTCCGGAACAGGTATCGGATGCCGATATGGTGATTCTGGCCAGAAATGTTTCAAAACAGATTGAAGCAGAGCTGGAGTACCCTGGACAGATCAAGGTAAGTATGATCAGAGAGTCCAGAGTTACCGACATAGCAAAATAATGGCAAAAGGTGTTGTGAGAAATTGCAGCACCTTTTTTCTTTTTCTATAAACGTGATCCATCGTTTGTTCAAACGATAGATTCATAACAATTCAGAATCGGATTCGCATAGTTGCATATTCTTTTTTGCATGCTCATACAATATAGTTGCATAGTTGCGGGATTACTTTTTGCTGAGGAGGATATGCTATGGTTATCCGGTCAAATTCGTCTTTTTATGGGCTGCCGCTTGGTATGTTTGTGGCAGGAATTGTTGTTGGAACAGCGGTTAGCATCTGGCGGGCAGACTTTCTCTACCGTCAAATCATTTGTTATCTGCCCGCTGTCCATTTGCAGATTCAGCAGACAGGCTTTCCATCGGGCTTTCTTTTGTTTGTGTGTCGCTTGCGTCTGCCAGTTTTTCTTTTGATGGTCATATCAATCTTTTCTGGATTTTCATTACTGGTTTTTTCTGGGACAGCATTTATCTCTGGTGCGTCAGCCGCAGTCGTGATCACATCGGCCACGATGTTGACTGGCATGGTTGGAATTTTACAGGCGCTTGCCCTGTTTGGCGTGCACAGCTTGTTTTATCTTTTCGGGTATTGGGCACTCTATGAACTGGCAGGAAAACGCCGGGGCTTTACGTTTGGCGAGCAGATCGGAATTCTCATTCGTATCGCGGGGGTGTGGGCAGCCGGGATGGGGGTGGAGGCGCTTTTATCGCCGCTCGTGATTACAAGGGTGCTTCGCTTATAGAAAAGGACTTGCAAATTCCGAGCAAACATGCTAATATACGAAGTTGGAAACGGCAACGTTTGTTTGTTGTACGAGAGTACAGAAAGGTATGGTAAGTAACACAATGACAAAGATTGATATTATTTCAGGATTCCTGGGTGCAGGAAAGACAACCTTAATAAAGAAGCTTTTAAAAGAGGCATTAAATGGACAGAAAGTAGTACTGATTGAGAACGAGTTTGGCGAGATTGGTATCGACGGCGGCTTTTTAAAGGACGCAGGTATCCAGATCACTGAGATGAACTCTGGCTGCATCTGCTGCTCACTGGTAGGTGACTTTGGCGCTGCTTTAAAGAAGGTCGTAGAGCAGTATCATCCAGATCGTATCATCATCGAGCCATCAGGCGTAGGTAAGCTGTCTGATGTTATCGCAGCTGTCATGAACGTTGCAGGTGAGATCGAGCTGTCCTTAAATAGCTTTGTAACCGTTGCAGATGCAACAAAGTGTAAGATGTATATGAAGAACTTCGGTGAATTCTACAACAATCAGGTTGAGAGCGCAAACACCATCATCTTAAGCAGAACTCAGGGCATGAAGGAAGAGAAGCTGGCTCAGGCAGTTTCCATGATTCAGGAGAAGAACGCAAAGGCAAAGCTCATCACCACTCCGTGGGACGAGCTGACTGGCGAGCAGATTCTGGCTGTTATGGAGCAGGGTCATTCTCTGGCAGAGGAACTGATGGAAGAGGCTATGAAGCTGCATGAGGAAGAGGAGCATGAGCATCACCATCATCACCATGATGACGACGATGACGATTGCTGCTGCCATGACCATGATCACGAGCATCATCACGATGACGATGATGATGACGAGCATGAGCACCATCATCATCACCACGATCATGACGACGAGCATGAGCACCACCATCACCACGATCATGATGATGACGATGATCACGAGCACGAGCATCATCATCACGACCACGATGAGCACGGTGAGGAGTGCAGCTGTGGTTGCCATGATCATCATCACCATCACCACCATGCAGATGAAGTATTCACTAGCTGGGGCAAGGAGACTCCTAGAAAGTATACAAAGGAAGAACTGGATGAGATTCTTGCACCGTTGTCTGAGGAGACCGAGTTTGGTATTATCTTAAGAGCAAAGGGTATGCTGCCAGCAGCAGATGGCACATGGCTGTACTTCGATCTGGTTCCGGGTGAGTATGAGATTCGTAACGGCGCACCGGATTACACGGGAAGACTTTGCGTAATCGGTTCCAAGTTAGATACCGATAAGCTGGAGAAGCTGTTCAAGCTGTAATTGATAAAAACAAGATAGCAGATAGAGTAAACTGGCGATAGAGTTGCCAATCCTGTAACGAGGTGAGGCAGCTCTTCGTTATCATAAAACGTTAGAAAGGGAAGACAGTAAAATGGCAAATGAAATACCGGTATATGTGATCACCGGATTCCTGGAAGGCGGAAAGACCTCTTTTCTGAGATTTACGCTGCAGCAGGATTATTTTAATGATGGATCCAAGACACTTCTGATTCTCTGCGAGGAGGGTGAGAAGGAACTGGATCAGGCATTCATGGACAAGTACCATGTTGTGACAGAGACCGTTGAGGAAGAGAGTGAGTTAAGCAGAGAGTACTTCCGCGAGGTGGGAAAGCGCCATAAGCCAGATCGTGTTATTATCGAGTACAACGGAATGTGGTCTCCAAAGAACATTTCTCAGCTTCCATTCCCGTATTCTTGGGAGCTGTATCAGACAATCACCGTTCTTGATGGCAGCAGCTTCCAGCTGTATTTAAACAACATTAAGTCTCTGGCAATGGAGCTTCTTACGTATACCGATATGATCGTTTTCAATCGTTGTACACAGGAAACACCGATCGATACGTTCAATCGTTCCATCAAGGCGGTAAACCGTCGTGCCGAGGTTATGTTTGAGACAAAGGATGGCGAGACCTTACAGCCAGAGGATGTACTTCCATATGACCGCGATCAGGATGTGATTCATCTTGAGGATGAGGACTATGGTATCTGGTACATTGATGCGCAGGACAATCCAGACGAGTATGTCGGAAAGACCATCGTTTTCAAGGCAATGGTTATGAAGAATAAGGAGTTTTCGGCAGATGTGTTTGTTCCGGGACGAAATGCAATGACCTGTTGCGCAGACGATATCCGTTTCCTTGGTTTTGTCTGCAAGTATAAGGATACTGCCAGCTTAAAGAGACGCCAGTGGGTAATGGTCACTGCGACATTTGAGTGGGAATATTCGGATCTGTATGGTGAAAAGGGACCTGTACTTCACGCAAAGGAAGTAGCACAGACAAGCGCACCGAAGGAAGATTTGGTATACTTCTAAAATCAGTAAAAACAATAATTTAGGAATCGGTTCCATGAGTCCGGTAATTGACTTTTATCACGAAGAGGTCGAGCCGGCC
>CAVFYJ010000085.1:0-14509 GCA_963626545.1 Acetatifactor sp.
TGGGCGTAGGATATCTGAGAGGAGCTGTCCTTAGTACGAGAGGACCGGGATGGACTGACCTCTGGTGTACCGGTTGGCGATCAACGCCACGGCCGGGTAGCCATGTCGGGACGGGATAAACGCTGAAGGCATCTAAGCGTGAAGCCCCCCTCAAGATGAGATATCCCATTCGAAAGAAGTAAGACCCCTTGAAGACGACGAGGTTGATAGGGCAGGGGTGGAAGTGCCGTAAGGCATGGAGCTGACTGCTACTAATCGGTCGAGGGCTTGACCAGAAGGTCAGGGTAGGAAATATGGTATAACAGTTCACGCGTTCGTGAACTGTGGTTTTTGGATGAAAATGTTTGTGTGCAGTTTTGAAGGTATATGGGATGAAAATAAATTCCTTTAAGAGAGGATTGTGAGAATAATGCTTCTGATGAATAATCGAAGCATTGTTTTTGCATATACAATGCGCGAGTGGCTCAGTGGTGGAGCATCGCCTTCCCAAGGCGAGGGCCGCGGGTTCGAATCCCGTCTCGTGCTTATCAGTCCCCTGACGGTTTGTCAGAGGGCTTTTTCTTTGCTATTCATAAGTCTATGAACGGTAACGAATTCTGATAAGCGATTATATAGGTTGTAGGAGAAGCAGAAAAATGGATGCTTTTATTTTGATTTTGGATGTAATTGGAACAATTGCATTTTCCATATCAGGTGCGATGGTCGGCATACGAAAGCATATGGATTTGTTTGGGGTATGTGTGCTGGGAGTTGTCACGGCGACAGGAGGAGGCATGACGAGAGATATTGTGCTTGGAATCAATCCGCCGAGGATGTTTACAAACTCCACAGATGTGGTGATCGCTGCACTAACGGCAGTTCTTACCTTTGTGGTCATTCATTATGCAAATAAGAAGAAGCAGACGCATGTGGGGTTTCGAGAGACCTATAGTCTTGTACTCTTTGTAATGGATACGCTGGGACTGGCTATTTTTACGGTAATTGGTATCGAAGTGGCATTGGCAAAGCGTCCAGAGGCAAGCGGCTTTCTTCTTGTTTTTGTCGGTACCATCACCGGAGTTGGTGGAGGATTGCTTCGAGATATGATGTCAGAGTCGATTCCGTATATTTTCCAGAAGCATATCTATGCGACCGCATGTATCGTCGGTGCAGTCATTTGCGTGCTTCTTTATCGCAAATGTGCGATTTCACTGAATATTTCGATGATCGTTGGCGGAATGGCAGTCCTTGTGATCCGTGCTTTAGCAGCACAACTTCGCTGGAATTTGCCGGTTATTCATCTGGATGAGGAAGGCAAATCGTAAGGTACTTTGAACAAAGAGAAAAAGAATAAAAACAAAGAACGAAAGCAAAGAATGAAACGATGGGATTTTTTTCGTGAACAGGATCAAAAAAAGTAAGCGGATTGCCGCTTACTTTTTTTTCAAATGCCGATATTCTGCCAGAATCAACAGTAAAATTCCGGCAAACAATAACAAAAATGAGTACGGCGGAATCTGCCGCAGCGAATAATAGCTGATCGTCAGCCATAACAGTGCAATAATAATAAGTAGAAAGGCTGCCCAATGCAGCATATTAAATCGTTTCATAAACGGTATTCTCTTTTCTGTTAGCGTTACGTATAAAATACCATACTTTTGTCTGCTTGTAAAGAAATCCGAGGGCACTATTGTTCCAATTTGCACGGTTTAAGGGAAACTTAATAAATAATTAAATGGAAGTTTAATAAATATTTAGTCGGTTTCGTTTGTTTTTGCAATAGCAGCCTTTGCATATACTGTTGTCACAAGGTCATCGTAAGAAACCTTTGCATCCAGCTCGCCGGAGTCAATCAGGATATCCTGTAACAGATCAAAGCTTTCTTTCGTAAAAATGGTGTCATTCTTCCAGGTATCCTGCTCCAGATAGCGGTTTACAATAATCGCGATTGTCTTGACATCGGTTTCTGGAAACTGTGGCGCGATCACTTTCGCAATCTCGTCGGCACTGTGCGTATTAACGTAGATTAGACCGCGTTGGATTGCATTGGTAAATCCTTGCACAGCATCAGGATGAGCACTCAAAAAGCTCTTTCGGGCACTGTAGGCGGTGTAAGGCACATATCCAGAATCAACACCGAGAGAAGCCACTACATAGCCATCGCCGGACAGCTCAAGAGAGGTGGCATGAGGCTCAAATTCTACGGTATAGTCGCTTAAAGAAGTGTCAGAGGCGAAAGCAGCGGCAGTCGAGCCAAAATCAATATTCTGGACGATGATGACATCCTTCTGCGGTGTCAATCCATTCTTCTTTAAGATATATTCAAATACCATCTCTGGCATACCGCCCTTACGTCCGCCAAGTACGGTTGCACCCTTCAATTTCTCCCACGAAAAATCTGGGTCCGCCTTTCTTGCAACAAGGAAATTACCAGCGCGCTGGGTCAGCTGAGCGAAATTGACGGCGTAGTCCTCATTGCCTTCCTGATAGGTATAAATGCTTGCTTCGCTGCCCATAAAGCCGATATCGGCATTTCCGGAGATAAGAGCCGTCATAGTTTTGTCAGCGCCAAAACCGGTGTCCAATGTCAGCTTGATACCTTCCTCTTCAAAATAGCCAAGCTCAATTGCAGCGTACTGTGGTGCGTAGAAGATCGAGTGGGCTACTTCGTTTAAGGTAACAGGAGTCAGCTCTTTTTTTGTCGCAGAATCACCTTTTTTTTGTTTACAACCGATCGCTGTGCAGATCAAAATCAAAAGCAAAAAAACACCAAAGTAGCAGAAGCATGTTTTTAATCTGTTTTTTATAGAAAAACGATTTACAAAGACATTGTTCATGGTATTCATGGAAAACCTCAGAAGCCTGTTTGTGATTAGAATATGCAAAAAAAAGGGAAGCGTTCAAGGGCGTTTTATGGTATACTGTAAAATGTTTTATTTGCTTGGAACTCATTATAATTCACTGGGGGAGTAATGAGGAAACGTATTCGAAACGATTTTTAATCATAAAAATGAATGGAGAAATAAGAAAATGAAGATAGTAGTCATTGACGGCCAGGGAGGCCGTATGGGAAGTACTTTTATTGATCGTTGGCTCAAGGCGGGCGGCGATGCAAAGGAATTGATCGCGGTTGGCACAAACGCGATGGCAACCACAGCCATGATGAAGGCAGGCGCGGTGAAGGCGGCAACAGGAGAAAATCCAGTCGTAGTCAATACCCATGGAGCAGACTTTGTGGTAGGGCCGATTGGTATTATTGCGGCAGATGCATTGCTTGGTGAAATTACGCCCAAAATGGCACAGGCGGTAGCATCCTGTGCGGCGCAGAAGGTATTGTTTCCAGTCAGTAACTGTATGTTTCATGTCGTTGGCGTGTCCGATAATCGCCTAAGCGATAACATTGACGAGGCAATCTCTTATATTTTACAAAATAAATAGTAAAAGCTTGCATTTTTTGTCATTTTGCTAGTTCCATTTTTGATGGATACTTGATATACTGGAATTGTTCGTGGGTAAAAAGAAGGTAAAGTTCATGTAAAAAAATAAGAAAAATCCGCGGAACAAGAAAATCAGAGGCTTTGGTGCAGATGATTGCGTTTATGTGCCAGGGCAGCAGAATGAGAGGTAAACATGGGAGTAACATCCGTATTGTCACTGTTAAGTGGTGTAGCGCTGTTCCTTTATGGTATGTCCGTCATGGGTGACAGCCTGAAAAAGGTGGCAGGCAACAAGCTGGAGTTGATTTTGTATAAGCTCACCAGCACCCCTCTGAAGGGAATTTTGCTTGGAACAGCAGTGACAGCAATCATTCAGTCTTCATCAGCAACAACTGTTATGGTGGTTGGTTTTGTAAACTCCGGTATGATGAAGGTTGCACAGTCTATCGGTATTATCATGGGTGCAAATATCGGAACCAGTGTTACGGGCTGGATTCTTTGTCTGTCTTATATTGAGGGATCAGGCGGTATTGCACAGCTTCTTTCCACGGCAACCATTTCGGCCGTTGTTGCCATTATCGGTATCATTTTCCGCATGGTTATGAAAAAGGACAGCTATCGCCATGTCGGAGAGATCATGCTTGGCTTTGCGATTCTGATGTTTGGTATGCAGACAATGAGTGGCGCTGTGGCACCGCTTAAGGACAGTGAGACCTTCCGCAGCATGCTGACGATGTTTACAAATCCAGTAGCAGGTATTTTGGTCGGTATTTTGTTCACCGCTGTTTTGCAGAGTGCATCTGCAGCTGTCGGTATTTTACAGGCATTGTCCGTGACAGGAGGAATTAGCTTTGCCGTAGCCCTTCCGATCATCATGGGTATCGGTGTCGGTGCAGCCTGTCCGGTTTTGATGTCTGCGATTGGTACCAACAAGAATGGTAAGCGTACCGCGTTAATCTATCTGTTGAACGATTTGTTTGGTATGCTGTTCTGGTCCATCGTATTCTATACATTGAATGCGATTTTCCACTTCAAATTTATGAGTGTGGTTATGACACCAGTTTACATCGCGTTGATGAACACCGTTTTCCGTGCGGCGACTATTTGTGTTTTGTCACCATTTATTAAGTACATTGAGAAGCTTGTCTATATTTTGATCAAGGATGACGAGGAAGATCTTGAGGAGCAGAAGGACTTTGATTTGCTTGAGGAGCGTTTCTTGAACTATCCGGCGATTGCGATCGCACAGAGTCACACTGCAATGAATGGTATGGCACGAAAGGCACGCAAGAACCTGTCCAGATCCGTCAGCCTTCTGAAAAAGTATTCGGATGATAAGTATCAGAAGATCGAAGAGAAGGAAGTGCTGATTGATAAGTATGAGGACAAGCTTGGCACATATCTGATGCAGCTGACTGGAAAAGAATTGAGCGGTGAGCAGACGAAGCAGGTATCCAAGTTCCTTCATACGATCAGTGATTTTGAGCGTATGGGCGATCATGCGGTAAATGTAGCCAGAACCGCAAAGGAACTCTACGACAAGAAGATTGTCTTCTCGGATGAAGCACGATATGAGTTAAATGTTTTGATTGCGGCAATGAAGGACATTGTCACCAGTACGGTACAGGCTTTCAGTCATGATGATTTGCAGATAGCAGCGCGTATTGAACCGCTCCGTGAGTTGATTGGTATGCTGTGTGATGAGTTAAAGATGCGTCATGTTGACCGCTTGCAGTGTGGAAAATGTGGAATCGCACAAGGCTTTGCGTTCAATGATCTTTTAACCAATATTGAGCGTGTTTCCGATCACTGCTCCAATGTAGCGGTTGCGATGATCGAGCTGGAGTCTAGAAACTTTGATACACATGAGTATCTGAAGAGTGTGCGTGAGATGAGAAATGCCGAATATAAGCGTTACTTTGAGGAGTACGAGCAGAAGTACAGCATTGATGACTTTGAGGCATGGTCGGCAAGACAGCAGGAGAAGGCAAAGATGAAAGCGCTCTTAGAAGAGCAGCAACCGCAGCAGGGCAAAAAGGCGAAGAAGGCAGAGCCGGTAGAAACGGTGGCATCGGAGCCGATCGATCCGCTGGAGGATCCGTTAGAGGATACCGAAGAGAACTGATAAAGTATAATGATACAATTTGTATCTGTATTTGTATCAAAGAGCAAGAAAGCAATAAAAAAGCAGGTACTGCGAGTGGAGGTTTGAATTCCATTTGCAGGTACCTGCTTTTTGTATTGTAGCCAGGAAGTTTTATGAGGGCGATTCGACAGTAAAGGTATTGACAAAGCTCACAGACTCCCATTCACAAAACCGCCCGTACCGTGCGTCGCTGCTACGCAGCTTCGTTTTGCTCATAAACGGGATCGTCTCGTAAAAGCAACTCGTCTCATCGCCAATTTAGGTTATGATTAGAATTTCCCACCGCCACCGCCAAATCCGTTGCTATCAGTGGATCCACCGCCACCACCGCCGCTGCTAGAGGAGCTTTCCTGCTTTTCACGTTTTACGCGGTGAGTAGTAGTATAAAGGTAATAATCCCGTTTTTTCGTCAGATGAAAGCTGCCTGGCTCCATATATTCGGCTGCACGATGCTTTTTATTCGCTGTTTTCATGGAAGCAATTTGTATGCTGCACACAATTGCTGCAACGATAAAAGCAATACCAAAGGACATCAGATACGGCAAAGCGCGTGATAAGAACGTAAGCTTTGCTGGATGCTCATCACTGTAAGAGGTACCCTCGCGTGCTTCTTTTAAGAATGCTTCACTTAAATCAGCAAACGTATTAAAAGCATCGTAGTAGTCGCCATCTGAAAGCTTCGGGACAACGCGTTCGGAAATGTAATCAAATCCGTATTCATTGCTGACAGCGGTTAACCCATACCCATAAGTGAGCAGCTGCCAGTCGCGTTCCGCCATGCTGACTGCAAAAATAATGCCATCTTCGTCAGGACCATAACCATATCCACATTGTTTGTAAATCGCTTCCACATAATCACGCACATCATAACCATTTGTATCTTCCAGTGTGAAGACGACAACATCACATTGATATTGTTCTTCGATTGTCGCAAGCTTATCCGATAAAGAAGAAATCTCATCATCCGTCAGAAGATCGGCACCATCATAGACTTCACCAGAGATTTCAGACTTGTTTTTCACTACAATGCTATTTAAGTCAGTAGCGGCAAAGACCGGCAGTGCCAGACACAGGCTAAGAAGCAGCGTGCACAGGGTTACCAAAAACGATCGTTTGCCCGTTTGTGTATGTAAGATTGTTTTCATATAAAATTCACTCCTTTCATGAGCCTATGCTTAAAAAATAAGCAGCTTCAGCAAAATGCCAAGCGGAATTGTGATACCAGCAAGCAAGGCAAAGAGACGCCCCATATCAACTGGAAGATTACCGATCAGTTTACCGTTTTGTCCGTTGATGGCAAATTGATATTGCTTGCCGTGCCATTTGGTTGTCAGCATCCAAACAGGAAGGAGTGCATAGTCTACGCTGTTTTGCGTTAGGTTGATGCGGCTGGTGCGTGGTGTGAGCGTGTTATACGGACAGGTAGCACGTATCGCATCGGTAGTGGTATTTTTTACACGAACGGTAGCGCGAGGAGCACAGGTAGCAGCATCCTCATCGTAGGTCTGTGCGGCAAAGCCAGGCAGATAATCGGTCTTAAAATTCGTTAAGGCGCTATAGTCGAATGGTTCGATTGCATCCATATAGGCATCGTCCATCTTGGAGGAGCCGTCAACCGGAATCTTATTAAAGCGTGCTTCACCATCACGAAGAACAAGAAAATGCTCCGTTTCCGTGACATCATAATCGCCATCGGTGTAATGATGTGTGCGTGTCGCATCGAAGGAGAAGCTTCCCTGAGCGTCACAGCTGTAAAGCCAGAACGGAACGTAAATGCCGTTTATTTCTTCCAGATGACTTTCTTCCGAGAAGGCGCGTGGAAGAAGAATCTTGCCCTTATAGAGCTTTTTCAGTGCATCCTTTGCAGCTTTCTTATCGAGTTTAAATGGGATCACGTAGTTGGGACGCTTAACACCACTTAAGTGGTCAGACAATACGACAGGAGAGCCACAGTAGGCGCATACCGAAGCTGCAGTTGTTTCATCGGTTACAAGTTCAGCACCGCAGGTCGGACAGTGATACTGACGCATGCCGCGCTGCTCGCCAGAGGTCCAGTCAGAACCGGCATTGGCCGTGTTCCAGCGAGCGTTGTCCTGATCCGCTCCAGAGACTGTATCATTGAAGGCTTTCATCGCCTCCACTTCAATTGAGGTATCACAGTGGGAGCAGTGCAGTTTATGAGTTTTGCTGTCGAAAGTAAGCGCCGCGCCGCAGTTGGGGCACTTATAGGTTTTAATCGAATCGTCCATAGAAACCTCATTTCCGTGCCGGTAAGGGCACATATTTTTGTTATGACTATTGTACCATGTATAAAATTGTTTGTCCATAAAAAAAGAGGCCATGCATTTTCGTGCATGACCTCTTAAAATATAATTCAGAAAAGTAGTATCGTAACGTCAATAACTCGGTCATAGAATGGCCGAGGATTCCCGCGCCAGATTCCTAAATTAGCGGTGAGACGAGTTGCATTCACACTTTACAGATCCTCAGGCTTTACCATAACCGTAATCAGCTCAAATGGATGATAGGAAACCACCTTCGTGCTGCCCTCGATATCCTCGAGCAGATTCGTTGTCCGCACCTCAAATGGGAAGGTAACCTTTCCACGGCGTCCATCCTGCTCAGACAGACGAAGAACCAGATACTGGCCATCCTCGGAGCGCTTCATTGCCTGCAGATACAGTCCACAGTCATTTAAGGTGTCACGAAGAACAGCCGGAACGGTAACATTTGACTTGCACAGTGGAACGTTGTACTCCATAGCAGTCTGGTTAACCTTTGCCGAAACAGCATCGCCGCTGTGTGGAAGGATGGTGTAGCAGAAATCATGATGACCGATATCGGAGGTGATGTCCGGGCGGATGGTTGCACGAAGAAGACTTAAGGAAATCTCATCCTTCTCAAGACCGACACCATACTTGCCCTCGTTGATGATCGCAATACCACTGTCACTCTCAGACATATCACACCACTTATGATGGCAAACCTCAAAACGAGCCTGCTGCCAGGTCGTATTCTTTGTCAGGTCACGCTTTACGAAACCAGCGCTGGTATCGCAAACAAGCTCTCTTGTCAGAACGTCCGGCCCAAAGTTTACTTTTGCCAGCTTATGCTTCTCATCCCAGTCAACAATGTTCTCAACTTCGATTGCACGGGAATCCGCAAAGAAGCGAAGAATCATCTTCCAGGTGCTCTTTTCAGTTGTGAAGGTAACTGCAAACTCAGCAGAAGAACCATCAGAAGCAACGAGTGCCAGTGGCTTGTCTACGTTTAATGCAACCTGAACATCCTTGTAGTTTGGCAGGATATCCCATGCGTCATACATACCTGGATTATCGGCATACAGATGAAGCTTGTTAAAGCCACAGCCTTCCTTAACCCACTCACGATCCAGTTCCTTGTCATCCAGACTTACGAAGCTTCCGTCCTTGGACAGCTTTGCGCGGTAGTAAGGAGTCTCCACAACGAGGCAGTCACACTTGTCACAAAATTCAGCACTCAGCCAGTTTTCCTTAGCTGGAAGAGCAGCAACGGTACCGGTGCTTAAACCAGCCAGTGCCGGAATGCTCCAGAAGCCCTTTACGCCGTGACGGGTAACGGTTCCGTTCTCATCCTCGATAAAGGTGATAGCAGAACGAGTGAAGTTTAAGGAGTTGAAATACTCATTACCAGCGGTTGCAGCAAGCATTGCGTCAAGACGCTCGGAAACGTTGCGATAATCGTTCATGGCGTCCTCATAAACCGGATGGATATGAGAGCCCGGAAGAATATCGTGGAACTGATTTAATAAGAATTTCTTGTAGCACTCAGTCAGCTCCTCAGATGGATAGGAAGCACCTGTTAAGGATGCGAGAGCAGCGCGAAGCTCAGTCTCACGAAGCTTAAACTCAAGGGTACGATTTGCCTTCTTTAAGTTGGACTTGGTAGTGAAGGTACCACGATGCATCTCCAGATACAGCTCGCCATCCCAGGTTGCCAGGTTGGTGTTATCCTTTAAATTCTTGTGAAGGAATGCGTCACCGCCTGTCACCTCGATCTTTGGCATAACGGAAACCTTGTCAAAACGACGAATCATCTCAAGCATTTCCTCTGTACATCCAGAACCGCCATCGCCATAGCCGTACATGTTCAGCGTCTGACCGCCGGTCTCCTTGTCCTGATAAGCCTCCCAGTTTTCTTGAATCTGGCTTGGCATGTTCCAAGTGATGAAGTGTGTCGGAGGAACACAGGCGTAAACGCTGCTTCCGTCGATACCCTTCCAGATGAAGTTGTTGTGCGGGAAACGGTTGGTGTCGTTCCAGGTGGACATCTTATTGGATACAAAGTAGTCAACGCCGCTCTTCTTTAGGATCTGCGGAAGAATCCAGCTGTTACCAAATACGTCTGGCAGCCATGCGTTGTCGATGGTGCGTCCAAATGCCTTGCGGAAATACAACTGTCCGTATAAGCACTGACGAATTAAGCTCTCTGCGGACGGAACGTTGCAGTCTGGCTCAACATACATTGCGCCGACTGGCTCAAACTGACCTGCTGCGATCTTTTCCTTTAACTCAGCAAACAGCTCTGGATAATACTTTTCCAGTGTCTCGTAGGTGTATGCCTGCGTGTGGGTATACTTAAACTCCGGATACTGATCCATCAGACGAAGCTGAATTAGAATGGTTCTCGCGTTCTTATGTACGGCGTGGATACGTCTCCAGTAGTACGCGATATCCAGATGAGAGTGACCAACTAAGGCAACATCGCCGCTTCCCTTGAAGTCGGTGTTGGAGTAGATGTTCTTCTCCACATACTCAGCAGCCTCGTCAACGCCCTCGTAGGTATCAAAATCAATGAAATCAAGTGCCTTGCTCAGCTCGCGGAACAAGAACTTGCGGTAATCCTCGTTGAAATACTCGCTGTGTGCGATATCCATAAATAACGTGTAATCATAAACAAGAGACTGCACATTGTCACGGATGGTAGCCAGATAAGCACCCTCGAAAATCTGGCGACAGCCACGATGTGCCAAAGATGCAGGGTTACGCTCATCATCCGGCTTGGAACGGTTGTATGCTTCGATTTCAATCGAAAGATCGTCGGAGTCAATATACGGGTTTAACAGGATACGTTCACGGTTCGGGTCAACACCGCCGACATATTTTCCATTGATCTTAACGATCATCTCAGCAGCCGTATGGAGTGCAAAGTAAATGTTCTTTCCCTTCATGTGCTCCGGAATATGAACATGACCGCGGATAAAAGCGGTGCCATCCGGTGTAAAATACATATCATCCTTTTTCAGCGGACGGTACTCATCGGAATAATACTCGTACTGATCCTCGGAAATCTGTCTTGCATCGCGGATCTCAAGGTCCGTGATCTCAAATTTCTCTTCATAAATGCCACGCTGCAGCCATACAAAACGAAGGTCGGTCCATTCCTCCGGTCTCATACTGCGGCGGACAACTTTTACATGAGCCATAGTAAAATCCTTTCTTATCTAATGTTGTCTTGTTATCGAATCGAATTTGTCTAAATTTGTCTAATTTGCAACGAAAGTCATTTCATTCATTTTGCAACGAAAATTGTTTCTTTCATTATACGTTGTCCCAGAAGAATGGCTTCTTACGAACAGCAGTAATCTCGACCGTTTCGCCTTTTGCCTCTTTGATCTGCTGGGCAATCCAGTCTACACAGCGGTTTAAAATCAGACATTTTGAACATTCGCCGCGGAAGATTAGAGTCAGCTTCCCGTTTTCATAGGAGACGAACTCGACCCAACCGCCATCACCCTGAAGCTTCGGAGCCAGAACGTTTTCAATAAATTCTTTCATGGCGTTATCCTTTCTTGTTGTTTGAAAATTTTGTGTCTTGCTGTTTTTTGTTGATTTTTTTGCTTCTTTTTTTTACTTCTTATTTTTTAATGAAATCCTCGCGCATTGGCGTGAAGACGTCACACAGAACGCCTGCCTCAAGACATTGGCATCCGTGAAGGCTGTTGGATGGCATTAAAATACTGTCGCCCGCATTTACGATCTGTGTCTCACCATCAATTGTGAAAGCAAAGCATCCCTTTACAATGTAAGTGGTCTGAACATGTGGGTGGGTGTGGAAATTGCCCTTTGCTCCACTCTCAAATGTAATTTCACACATCATAACTTTGTCGTTATAAGCCAATACCTTGCGGGAAACACCCGGTTCACAAGGTGTGGCAGTTACTGAATCATTGTTTACAAACATAAGAAACCTCCGTAAAAATTGATTTGGATAAAAAATCCCTTATCATAAGTATAGCATAAAAACTGCCAAGTAACAGGACATTTTTCAGTGAAAATACAACAGATTCTATAATTATGGTTATTCGAACGACTCAATTTCCCCAAATCGCGTACTCAATAAAAGCGATTGTAATATCAGGATGATTTTTGTCTGTGCAAACAGAAAGGGAGGAACCATCTACAAGCGTAAGCTTACCAGACAGATAACTATTGTCAAGCGAAATGCCGGAGAAGATTGTGTTTCCATTACTGTCTGACGCTGTTAAAAGACGTCCCTCCTGATCCAGTCTGTTATAAAGCTCTTCCGTTAAAAAATCGGACAGATCCAGATAGACATTTTGGGAAGTATAATAGGAAAACATTTGCGGAACAGTGATCATCACATCAACTGTGTCTGTGGCAAGAAGTGATGTCAATTTGATGTTGGATGCAGTATTGTAATATTGGTCGTAGACCTCCTCATTGCTCTCATCAACAGATAGGGAACTGTCAAAGACAGTATCCTTGCGCCAAGTCTGATCAAATTTATTTTGAGACTCAAACTCTGCCTGAACATTGTGAAAATCAGAAGAGAGCAGGCTGGTTTCGTTTACCGTTACGCAATAAAGCATGGTGTCCTGCATATTACGGTATATGCAGGCGCCTGCTTCATATAAAAGGAAAATTCCAATCAGAATTGCAAAAATCGGTATTTTATAATATTCCCAGATGTACCATATACGGTCACTGGCATTCATTTGCTTTAATTTGTTTAATTCCGTCTGAAAGTTTTTTTTGTTACTCAAGTCTTTTCCTCCTGTAATTTGTCAGATGGTTGGATAAATGGAATCCGAATCTGCACAATATTTTCGTAATATGGAACGGATGAAAATGTGATTTCAGCGGTTTCTCCATAAAAGAAGTGAAGACGCTGATAAACATTATTCAGACCGACATGCTTTTGCCCGTCCGTGCCTGTGAGAAGGATCTTGGTGGCACGCTCAATATCAATTCCGGAGCCATTGTCAATCACACGAAGGAAAAGCCATGGCTCTTCATGGATCACTTCAATGTGAATAAATGGTGTATCGAGATAATTGGAACGACTGTCAAGACCAAAACCGTGACGGATTGAATTTTCCGCGAGCGGCTGGAGAATGATTTTTAAAATCTCGTGAGAGAGAAGTTCGGCAGAAACATCACTTGTAAATTGAATCTTGTGATCAAAGCGGTGATTCATGATATTGATATAAGCCTGAACGTGAGCAAGCTCTTTGGCGATTGTGATAACCTCACCGCCAAAATTCAGACCAATCCGCATGAAATCAGCCAGATTCTGTATCATAAATGAAGCATTTTCAGAATGGTTGCTGTAGATTTCCATATTGATATATTCTAACGTATTGTAAAGAAAATGCGGATTGATCTGTTCTGAAAAAATACGGATCTGAGCATTGTATTTTTCCTGACGTTCCTGTGTAAGTTCCTGAATCTGACGATGAATGGTCTGATACATCGAGTCAAGCGCAAGGCTTAGCTGACCGATTTCATCCGATTGAGATAAAATCTGATTTGAGCTGTAAGTTTGATTTTCGATAGAGGATACAGCATTTACCAGTTTAGAAAGCGGTCGGGTGATAATCTTTGCCGTGATAAGTGTTCCAACGGTGATCGTGATAAGAACGATAAAAATAGCAAGATAAAGATAGTGTTGGATGGTGTGCAACGATGACAGTAGCTTATCAGAAGAAATAAGATTTGCAAGACAAAGATTACGGTTTCCTACACGACTGAGAATAAGGTAAGAATGGCCTTTCTCAATAGTAAGAATATCCTTACGATTTGGAATCATGCGAAGATCTTCTTCAAATGAAACAGAAGAATCCGTTGACAAGATCAGATTTTGCGAATCAATCAGACAATAGATTCCTTCGAGACTGCTGTCACTGTAAGTATGAAGAAAATCACGTACCATTTCGGCATCAAGAAGCAGAAATAAAATCGCATCAGAAGATGCTGCGTTGTCAGCTATAATAACATAATTTGTAGATGACATGTGCGTTAGAGGAAATGCAACAGGAATGACATTTTGCTTATCCAAAAAAGGACTCTTTTGCATGGGAAGAACAGTGATGCCATTTATGGAATCGGCAGAACTGCCAAGTGTATAGCTAGGAGTATCGAACAGACTCTCACTGAAATGATGATAGACCATGCCCGTCTTGCTTGTGATAAGGGTAGCACGCACCATTGAGTTTGAAACCTGCAAATCATGCAATGTATCCTGAAGGTCACTATTTAGCTTTGTATAATCCACATCGGTACAGCGGCGAATCCTTGAAAACAGGTTCTTAAATTCAGTGGTACCGCAGATATCAACAAAACGGTTTATTGTAGAAGTAAGCGTATCCTCAAATGCTTCTGATGTATTCTGCGTATTATATTCAGCCATGGAGAGGGCATTGGAAAGAAAATAGCTTCGCAGAAAAAATTGGGCGCCAATACTGATAAAAAGCAGACTTGCAACTGCGATCAGTGAGGATGCAAGCCAACTCTTTATCATGATGTGGCGTGAGGGACGAAATTGATCAAATAAATTTTTCATCGATTTTGATAATCAGAGGGCGAAACTCCTGTGACATTTTTGAATGCTCTCGAAAAGGAACGGTAATCCTGATAACCGGTAGCATATGCAATCTCACTTATGC
>CAVFYJ010000086.1:0-14498 GCA_963626545.1 Acetatifactor sp.
GGTTGTAAACTCATTATACATCGGAAAACCTTGTACGGCAATTTTTTATTTAAAATTATGCAAAGTTTTATGATTCAAAACTTGTAAAGTGGTGTTTACATATTGAACTTTTTCATTCATTAATTGCATATTTTTTCCACTTTTTTCGATAAATATGCTATACTAAAAGCAAAATTTAAATGCCTCAGAAAAGGAGATTTTATGAGTACACTAACGAAATTAAAAGAAAACATCGAATCGGTGATCGTCGGAAAGGGAAAGGTGATTGATATGGTCATGACTTCTCTGACTTCCGGCGGTCATATCTTATTGGAGGATGTTCCGGGAACCGGTAAAACTGTGATGGCAAAATCACTCGCCCGCTCTCTGGATGCCTCTTTTTCCCGTGTTCAGTTTACACCAGATTTACTTCCATCGGATGTGACCGGCTTAAACTATTACAATCAGAAGCAGGGGGAATTCGTTTTCAAATCTGGTCCTGTCTTCTGCAATATCTTATTGGCTGATGAGATTAACCGTGCCACACCAAGAACCCAGTCTGCACTTCTTGAATGTATGGAGGAACGTCAGGTTACTGTTGACGGAACCACAAGGCCACTTCCTGCTCCATTTATTGTTATCGCAACCCAAAATCCAGTTGAGACCACCGGAACCTTCCCTCTGCCAGAGGCTCAGTTGGACCGTTTCTTTATGAAGCTTTCCATGGGCTTGCCCTCAAAAGAAGAAGAGCTTTCCATTTTGACTCGTTTTGAGCGTGCACAGCCACTCGCACAATTGTCTGCTGTCTGCACTACAGAGGAGATTCTTGCTGCACAGCAGGAATACAAAAAAGTTTATGTTCATCCGCTTCTTCTCGACTATATGGCAGAACTTTCACAGCAGAGCCGCCGCCATCCTTACATTGTCACTGGTGTCAGTCCAAGAGGAACACTCGCACTTTTAAATGCCGCAAAAGCCTATGCATTTTTGCAAGAGCGTAGCTTTGTTGTCCCGGAGGATATCAAAACAGTTGCCGTTCCAGTTCTTGCTCACCGCCTTGTCTTGAGCCGCGGTGTTGGAAACCAGTCTACTGGCACGGAAATTATTGAAAAGCTGCTGTCCGATGTTGCGGTTCCAACTGAAAACTGGGAAAAGCGCTAAGAACAGCGCAGAGAAAACCAAGGAGTTCATAATCGATGAAAATACTTCTTTTACTTGCCGCAGCAGGGCTCTTGTATCTGCTGCAGGACTGGATTTATCGAAATCTCTGGGACAAAAAGCTTTCTGTCTCCATCCATTTTCAGGACAAGGCAGTGCTTGAAGGCGAGGAAGCCTCACTGACAGAAGTGATTGAGAACCGAAAGCTGCTTCCACTCGTCTATTTAAATGTTAAATTTCAGGTCAGTCGAAATCTTGTTTTTAATAATATGGAAAATACAAGCGTCTCTGATTTTAATTACAAGAGCGATATTTTCTCCGTGCTGTTCAATCAGCGAATTCGAAGAAAGCTTATCTTTTCTTGTCAGAAGCGTGGTTACTATGAGATTACACAGTCCGACATTATCTCATCGAATCTTCTTATGACGAGCGAATATGTCGGCACGCTTCCACAGAACACTTATCTGTACGTGTATCCGCGCTATTTAAACATTGACCGTCTTGATGTGTCATTTAAAAAGATGATCGGCACCATGACAAGCCGTCAGTTTCTGTATGAAGATCCGTTTGAGTTTCGCGGCATCCGCGATTATACATTTACGGATCCAATGAACAGCATCAACTGGACCGCCAGCGCCCGCACCGGCGATTTGATGGTCAATGTCCATGATTCCACATCCTCTCAAGAAGCGATCATTATTTTAAACCTGGAAACCGAGACCGTGTGGGTCTATGAACAGCTTCACGAAGTTGCCATCCGCCTTGCCGCTTCAATCAGCTACTACTTTTTAAATGCTTCGGTTCCGACAAGAATGATCTGCAATGGAAGCGATGCCATCACCGATCAGGTTGCCGTCATTCCAACGGGAAGCGGTCTTCGCCATGTCAATGCGATTGCTGAAGTACTTGCCCGAATCGATCTGACACGAACCATTGTCTCCTGCACGGATCAGTTAAAGGAACTTGCAAAAAACAATACCGCCACGGCACCACTCTACATCATGATCTCAAATTCCATGAGTGATTCCCTTCAGGAAGCCTTTCAGGAGCTGATCAAGACTGGCAGCAGCGCGATGTGGATCGCACCGCTCTATGATGACATGGAGCTTCGCGTAAAAAAAGCACCAAATCTGGAAATTGTACGATGGGAGGTAAACAAATATGCGAATTAAACTGGAAGCTCTTACCGAGCACATTCATGGATTTTTGCTCATTCTTGGAATTACAGCACTTCTCTCCTGCCTGCTTTTTCCTTCCGAGTATCTATTTTACTTTTTCCACAGTTTTCTTTTGGTGATTCCATTTGCCGTTACCGCGTGGGGTGAAAAAAAAATGAAACATTTCGTCAGCTATCTGCTTGCTGGAATTGCATGTGCCGCTTTGCTTTTCGTTCTTGGTTCCCACTTTTTTGAAAAGCTGTATCTTCTGATTCTCTCCGTCATCATCTGTCTTGTGCGCATTCCATCCCGCTTACACAAGACAGATGATTATGAGATTGTCGACGAAAACGTGACCGAATCGGGTGGACTGCTTGATTCACCCAGCGTCGGCTTTTTAGGCTATTTTGTACTGTTATTTTTTATATGTGCCCTGTTGAAAAAGTCCGAACCGCAGAATTTGATTTACTGGATTACCTTTGCCTGGCTGGCTGATTTTCTTGTATACATGAATTTAAGAAGCTTAAACAGTTATCTCTACAGCAGACGAGGCATCGCAAATCTTCCCGGCAAGCAAATCATTTCCACAAACCGGGCCTTGATGATGATCTTTTCCGTTCTGGCACTTGCGGTTATGCTTGTTCTACCACTCATTCCGTTAGACCATATTGTCTCTTCGATCGGAATTGCCATCCGCGATTTTCTTAGATGGGTCTTCTCTCACTTTTCAGCTGAGGAAGAAGCAGTTGTGGAAACTGTGACCGAATCGCTTGCTCCATCCGGTCATTCTGCGATGCTTGGCGATGTAAAGCCAACTCCTGCCTGGTTAAAAATGCTCTATGATATCACCTTTGCTGTAATCGCATTCGTAGTCAGTGCTGGCGCACTCGTCGGTATCGGCTATGCGATTCTTCTGCTTGTTCACCGCTTTTACAAGCCTACTGCCGCTGCTGGTGATATGCAGGAATTCATTAACGAAGAAACCGAAACTTCGTTTATTCAGGATACCGAAAAGAAAGCAGGCGACTCTCTTTTCTCTTCCCTGTTTCATCCAAATGCGGCAATCCGAAAGCGCTTCAAAAAGCAAATTCAGAAGGGAAGCGCTTCCAATAAAAAAGCAGGAAATACGATTCCGATATCGCTCACGCCTGCTGAACTCGAAGAATACGCTGGCCTTTCCGATGATGAGCGCACTCGTCTTTTGCATACGCTCTATGAGAAAGCCCGCTATTCAAAGGATGGATGTACCAAAGAGGATGTGGCTGCCCTGAAGAAGTAAAAAATAGCCAAAAAGAAGCTACTGTATGGTTTTTTATTGACCAATACAATAGCTTCTTTTTTATAAAATGGGCAAACCTTCGCCTGCCCATTCAATTATTATACACGATTTATTCCAGTATGTGTAAACAAATTTTGCAATCTGCTATACCAATTTTGCTGTTTTGTGGTTCACTGCAGTCAATTTCCCAACTAATTACATGAATCTGCTCTGGCTCGCCCTCATGATTGGAGTGACCCACGGTCTTTGGCGTCCCTCTGCCTCTAACTTAACCGAATGCTTTTCTCCATGGATTACGACACAATCCTTTTCAATACTTACTGGAAGCCTTGTGATCAGATTTTCATAGACGGATACACTCGGCCTGCACTGAATATAATCACATACAGTAAGTGCACCAGTCTGTTCATCAAGCTGAATCTCACGATAAACCTTCTGTGCCTCAATGCCATATGCCTTCGCAAACGAAATGAAAATGCTGTGATCTTCCTTTAATTCAAATTGGTCAGCACGATACTCATTTCCGTCCTTCTGATCCACGCCTCCGATAATCGGAATATTATGGCTCTTTCCCCGATTGCAGAAGATTTCATAACGTTTCTCTGAGAAATAATCTTTTGTATATTCTCCAGCTCCAAGATCATCCAAAAAGGCTTCTCCTTCGACCAGATAATAAAAGTTTCCGACATCGTTATGGTTGTGTGATTCCCCATTATTTCCACCCTTGGCAATCACAGCGCTGTTTTTTGCTCCTCGCAGCATACACCACTCTGCATCCCTTAAGAATTCAGCACCGCTTTGTTCCAACGGCTTTGGAGCCTCTGCCTTTTTATTTTCCACATCATCCAGATAACGACGTGTCCAATACCAATTCCAATAAATTCCAACCCAGCGCCAGCAGTTGTCACCGTCCAGCTTCTGCGCATATGCCGTATCCGGAAAGCGAATGCCACTGTACAAATCCGCCAGACAGCAGGTAAGGCCCATCGGATAGGTGCCTCTTGAATCTCCATCTGAAAAACTAATCGTGCGACCGCCATCAAAATAACATTTTTGCTGGAAATGGGCAATTGCATCTGTCTTTTCAGACGCCATCAGATCCACCGACGGATCGTATTCTTTCTGTGCAATTGCAAACAGGATGAAATACGTAAATCCATAGACCCAGTAACCAAGACCTTCCTGGCAGGCACCATCCATGCCAAAGCTGCCAAGATAATAGGTCGTTAATGCATAGCGAATGCGCTCCAACAGCTTTTTCTTTGCTGCTCCTTCCTCCAAGAGAAGAAGTGCTGCGCTTCCGACATTGCCGCAGCAAACGGCATTCCAGTTATTTTTCACCTGTTCCCAATGCGCATATGGCACCTTCGACTCCATAAACGGAGTCAGAATACGTTTTCTCACTTCTCTCTGCGCAAGTCCGATCACCTCTTCGGAAAGTTCATCCTTTAAAAGTGTTGTGATATGTGCCAACGCCTGACCGGTCTCACTCGCAAACAGATCAATCACGCCTCTCCAATTTGGATTCTCTTTTCTATTTACATGCGCCGGAAGTGCCCAACACTCCTCCTCACAAATTTCTTTTATGACTGATTCAAGCTTTGCAAGATCATCCTTTTCATGCCAAATTACACAGGCTAATCCAAGCACCGACAAAAACTTTCTTCTGCCAAAGTAAACAGCCTCATAGCGGATACGATTTCCGCAGGTTTCAAATTCACTAAAAAGTGCCTCGGTTGGCTGTGGCATCTGTTCTTTCTTTAATTTATCTGCCAGCGCACGCACATCCTTTTCATACTGTGCCGCATATTCTTTTATCTGGTCAAGCATTTCCATGGTAATAAGCTCCCTTCGTTTTTATTTTTCGCCATTTTGCCGAAATATCTGTTTATACTATACTTCTTTTTCACATTTTTGTACAGCACTTTTCAAACATCTCAAAAAACTTGTGTCTGGAGGTTTCGAAATACGCCATACAAATCAAGCGTTCCAAAACCCCATTCGCGATTTGGATAGGTTCGTGAACGATCCCGATTCGCGCCGCGAATAAAATAGGTCTTTACATCTGCACTACTAAAATATCTCATCCCATTTTCTCTTGTCCACTGATAAAATAACGCCGCCGCTCCTGCCGTATGAGCCGCCGCAATGCTTGCGCCGCTTCGCTGCACACGGCGAAGTTCATCACCCACACCAGATAGTGATGAGGTAAAGCCTTCGATCTCCACACCAGACGCTGCCAAATCAGGACGAATTCGTGCATCCGTCGTATAGCCGCGCCCTGAATATAGATAAATGCTGTTTGTTCGATCATTATAAGTGCTCACAGAAATCAGATTTGATGCATCCGATGGCGATGTCAGCGTTATAAATTCAGATGGGCGCAAAAATACCGTGTCCCGCTGAAGAAAGGGTTCAATTGGAAGCCACATATGATAACTGCCTGTCACAAACAAGTCGTTGTAGACACGTATGGTCCACACCCCCGGCATAATATTAATAAAACGAAGTAATGCCAGATACTCACCTGTTCCTGTCACCGAAAGCCGATACGACACCTCTACTTGTGTCTGTGCCAGCGCAAAATTTAACAGCTCAATTCGTCCCGGCCGCACAAAAATACGCGGGATCGTCTCTCCATTCGGCGAGCGCACCGCAACAGAGTAGGTTTCTGGCGCTGTTGCCCACAGCTCAAGCAAAAATCCATTCTCTCTCTCTGCCACACGGATTTCCACATCCTCATATGCATTTTCTGATAAAATGCGTCCCTCAAAATGATGACCACGCGCGGTCTCATTTCCTGTTCCCGCTACAATGGTCACACCGACTGAACTGCCAAGCGTATCGAGTAATCGTGCAAGCGGCAGCCCTCCACTGTGTGACCCGCAGTTCGTCCCGATTCCAAGGCAGATTACAAGTAGCTGCTGACGCTTTCTTGCAAGTGCCGCTAAGTAGCTTACTCCTGCCATAATATCATTTTCCTGATAGGCAATTGCATTGTCCTTGATCTGATAGTAGGCCCGCAAACTGTTTTTGGCAGGCTTTAGCTTTACCATGGCAATATCTGCTTTTGGCGCCGCCCCAGTAAATGTCCCATCTGCCAATTCGTTTCCCGCTGCAATCGAAGCCAGAAATGTCCCATGACCATTCTCGTCTCTAGAAGGAACCGTCCCATATGCCATGCCGGTTCGTATTGCTTCATTTAGCTGATCTTGGGTAAATTCACTTCCATATTCAAAATCGGCAGGACTCTTAGCATACGTCCCGGCTGGAATTGTCTGATCCCAGATCGCTACTACCCTCGTTGTTCCATCCAAATTGCAAAAGATGGAACCTGCATAGTCGATTCCTGTATCCACAAAGCCAATCAGGATACCGCTTCCATCAAGCGCCAGACTCGGATTTTCCCTTACCCGCAAAATGCCAGATGCCTCCATACTTCCCGTATCCTGCAAGCCATACAGCTTTGGAATATTGTAATAGCCATACACGGTTTCATCCCCGTAACCGCCAGGCAGATTTAAATACAGCGCGGCAAATAGTGGACCAAGCAGCTGCTTACATTCTGTCTGATAGTCCGCCTCAATGACACTTCGATTTCCGATGAAATCTACATATTCCTCCGAATAAATTTTTTCCTGACAATCCAAAAAGGCCTCCTAAAATCATACCGTCGTACTACTATATGTACGTTTGTATCGATTCAGAAGGCCAGATACATTTCATTTTACAATTTTTTTATCACAACTTTTTAAACGACCGCATCCATTGCACTTCCTTTTCGCGCTGCACCAAAATTTTGGATTGTTCTGTGCGCCGCTATCTCGACCAACATTGTGAAGAAGATATTTCACTCGAACAGTTGGCAACATTTTCTCATGTCAATAACTATTATCTGGTTCACGCATTCACAGACGAATTTCAATACACCAATTACTTTCCGTCAGTTAAACGAAATGGCTCCTGTCCTCGAAGCTCAATAATCGGTCCTCCGGTGTGTTCCACATAAGCGCGAGTGATGCGCACGCGGCCGATATTATCATCCTTTGGAATCTCATACATGATATCCAGCATAAAATCTTCAATAATCGCACGCAGTGCTCTTGCACCGGTATCCTTCTTTAATGCCTTCGCTGCAATTGCTTCCAGTGCATCCGGCTCAAATACCAGATCCACCTCATCCATTGCAAGAAGCTCCTTATACTGCTTTAAAAGAGCGTTCTTTGGCTCATTTAAGATTCTTGTCAGCATCGTTACATCAAGCGCATCGAGCGTAAAGACAATTGGAAGACGTCCCAAAAACTCCGGAATCATACCAAAGTTTCGAAGATCCTCGGTCTCCACATAGCGAAGAATGTTCTTCTCATTGTCATAATGATCCTTCAACTCAGCATTGAATCCCATAGAAGACTTCTTTGCCAGACGCTCACGGATGACCTGATCCAGATCCGGGAATGCACCGCCGCAGATAAATAAAATGTTGGTCGTATCGACTGTTACCATCGGGACCATCGCATTCTTGCTGGATGCGCCCACTGGTACCTCCACCTCAGCGCCCTCTAAAAGCTTTAACAAGCCCTGCTGAACACTCTCACCATTTACATCGCGGTGATTGGTTTCTCTTTTTCTTGCAAGCTTATCAATCTCATCGATAAACACAATTCCAGTCTGTGCTTTCTCAACATCATTATCAGCCGCCGCAAGAAGCTTACTGATGACGCTCTCAATATCATCACCGATATAGCCAGCTTCCGTCAAAGAGGTCGCATCTGCAATTGCCAGCGGTACATCAAGAAGCTTTGCTAAAGTCTTAACCAGATAAGTCTTTCCACTTCCAGTCGGTCCGATCATCAGCATGTTGGACTTTTCAATTTCTACATCTTTTTTTTGCTGAATCGCTGCCATTCTCTTATAATGGTTATAAACAGCAACGGACATAACCTTCTTTGCATACTCCTGTCCTACCACATATTCATTTAATCGAGCATGAATCTGATGCGGTGTTGGAACCTCCTTCAAATCGATCGGCTTTACTTCCTCGTCCAGCTTCTTTTTCTTAATCTTCTGTGGCTCCGGCATACTGGCATTCATGCTGCTCATCATATTCATCAGCTCATCTGGCGTTGCGGCAAAGGAAAAGCCCTCCGGTATTCCAAACATTTTCGGAAAATTGCCGTTGTTGACCTGATTAAATGCTTTCTGCATGCAGTCGTTGCAGATATTAATCTCTGGAGAGATCGTAATCATCTTTCCTGCCTTACTCTCTGGTCTGCGGCAGACATAGCAGACCTTCTCATACATGTCCTGATCCGCATTGTTTCTGGTATTATTGGTATTATTGCTATTACTGTTCGTATGATTCTCATTGCTTGTTGAATTCATCATATTTGTATCAGTATCGTTTGTATTTTGATTCGCCATAACGAAAACTCCTTCAATCTTTCTTTAGTTGTACCTTTTTGTCGGCAAACGGACATACTCCACTTTATTCCAACTTTTGATATCTCTTGTAGTATACTTGATGCAGGAAAGAAAAACAAGATTTTTCGACAAAAAGACTGGCAGATTTCTCCGCCAGTCTTCTAAAATTTTTATAAAGTTTTTTGCAAAGTTCACGGAACGCCCATTCACAAAACCGCACGTGCCGTGCGTGTGAACTATAGAAAAAATTTAGTTATCGATCAGCTTCTTGGTATCCTTCCAGCTCATCAGGCTTCTTAACTCCTCGCCAACCTTCTCAACCGGATGCTCAGCCTGCATACGTCTCATAGCCAGGAAGTGCGGCATACCAACCTTGCTCTCTAACAGCCACTCCTTAGCGAATGCACCGCTCTGGATATCATCCAGAACCTTACGCATTGCGTTCTTGGTATCCTCAGTGATGATCTTCGGTCCAGTGATGTAATCACCGTACTCAGCAGTGTTGGAGATGGAGTATCTCATACCAGCGAAACCAGACTCGTTAATCAGGTCAACGATCAACTTCATCTCATGGATACACTCGAAGTAAGCGGACTCTGGCTCATAACCAGCCTCAACCAGTACCTCATAACCTGCCTTCATCAGTGCACATACACCACCACAAAGAACTGCCTGCTCACCAAACAGGTCGGTCTCGGTCTCCTGACGGAATGTGGTCTCCAGAACACCTGCTCTTGCGCCACCGATAGCCAGTGCGTAAGCCAGTGCCAGATCATGTGCCTTACCAGTAGCGTTCTGATGAACAGCGATCAGACACGGAACACCCTTACCTTCCTGATAAGTAGAACGAACGGTGTGACCCGGTCCCTTCGGTGCGATCATGGTAACGTCAACATCTGCCGGCGGAACGATCTGATTGAAGTGGATAGCGAAACCATGAGCGAACATTAACATCATACCTGGTCTTAAGTTCGGAGCTACACTCTCCTTGTACATAGCAGCCTGCTTCTCGTCGTTGATCAGGATCATAACAATATCGGCTCTCTTTGTAGCTTCTGCAGCTGTATATACTTCAAATCCCTCGGACTCTGCCTTTGCCCAGGACTTAGATCCCTCGTACAGACCGATGATAACGTTGCATCCAGACTCCTTTGCATTCTTTGCATGTGCATGGCCCTGGCTACCGTATCCGATAATCGCAATGGTCTTACCCTCCAGTAAAGACAGATTACAGTCCTTCTGATAATAAATTGTTGCCATAACTTTATCCTCCATATAGTGTTGTAGGGGATATCCCTACGTAAATATGCAAAACAAGACTCTACATAAATTATTTAACTTATTGATTTGTAAAATTATTCATTAAATCACTTTAAATCACTTATAATAGAGAGTTGCAATGTCGCGTAATTTTAGCGTGTTTTCAACAAGCTGAGTGAAACAAGCTCAACTATTCAAATAAGCAATCAACAGCTTATGCGTATAACTCGTATCATTAAGATTAAGATAAGCTGTTCTTGGAACCTCTTGACAAACCTGTGATACCAGTTCTTGCCAGCTCCAGTATCGTAAACTTCTCAAGAAGCTTCGTACAGGCATCGAGCTTGCTCTCATTTCCGGTAAGCTCGATCATCATAGACTCTTCTCCGACATCAACAATCTTCGCACGGAAAATATCTGCGATCGCAATCACCTGAGCTCTCTCCTCCGGCTTTGCAGCTACCTTAATTAAAATTAATTCTCTGCAAACGGATGCATCCGCAGGAAGCACTTGAATCTTTGATACATCCACCAGCTTTGCGAGCTGCTTTTCAATCTGCTCAAGCACCTCTGGCTCACCCTCTGCTACAACCGTCATTCTGGAATGGCTCTTATCCTGTGTCTCCCCAACGGTCAGGCTGTCAATGTTATAACCTCTGCGGCTGAACAATCCGGCAACGCGGCTCAGCACACCGGCCTCATTATCCACCAACAATGAAAAAACAACTTTATTACTCATGTAATCACCCTTGTATCCTTCCGATTCATAGCTTTCGCAGCAAACATCTATAACGTATATTTCTTTTAGCTGCCTGCTCGATTAATCATAGCAATGATTGCGTCTATTGTCAAGTGACAAAAATAATGTTGATCCGCGCGATTTTAACCTCTTTTCCCTTGTAATTCCCTTTTATTTGATGTGCAATCGACTTTTATTGATTTATTTTATCTCACCACTTTTATTTTTTCTATATTTTTCTGTTAAAAACAGGAAAATATTTACGGGAATATTTGAAAAAAATGAGAGAAAACTATACAAGGAACTCTTAGAAAGGACTACAAACATGGAGAAACTTTCAAAAAATATCGCCTCCAATATGGAATATCTAGCAAAAATACTCCGTATTGACCAAAACTTCGATCTTACCTCCCGCGTCATCGAACTGATTGGCCATCGAACTGCTATCTATACCATTGACGGCTTTGTAAAAAGTGATACGCTTGAAAATCTTATGGAATTTATGTTCAAGCAAACAGACTCTATGAAGCAACCAGAAGATTTTCCGCCAGATGCCCCCTCTTTTTTGCAATTATTGCTTCCTTACTGTGAAATCACGCTTGAAGATCGCTTTGAACCCGCCATTACCGCTCTCCTAAAGGGAATGAGTCTCTTATTAATCGATGGCTACGATCAGTTGTTTATTATTGACTGCCGCAATTACCCCGCCCGCAGCGTATCAGAGCCAGACAAGGATAAAACTATGCGCGGCTCACGCGATGGCTTTGTCGAAACACTTGTCTCCAATACAGCCCTAATCCGCAGACGAATCCGTGATCCGAAGTTGATTATGGAAATGACACAGGCAGGCACACGCTCAAAGACTGATATCTGTCTATGTTATCTGGAAGATCTAGTTGATCAAACACTTTTGACTTCTATACGAGAACGAATTGCGGCCATTCAGGTATCTTCTCTCACCATGAATCAAGAAAGTCTCGCAGAATGCATCTTCCCGCGCAAATGGTTCAATCCATTTCCAAAATTTAAATTTACGGAACGGCCGGACGCTGCATGTGCTGCTGTATTTGAGGGAAATCTGATCATTCTTGTCGACAATTCTCCAAGCGCCATGATTCTGCCATCTTCTCTGTTTGATATTGTGGAGGAAGCAGATGATTACTACTTTCCGCCGCTAACCGGAACGTATCTGCGTTTGACGAGAACGCTAATTTCTCTTATGACCTTCTTTGTTCCGGTTTTGTATCTTCTTTCCACAATGCATCCTGAGATGCTTCCCGACTGGTTGGAATTCATCGCCATAAAGGACGATATCAATGTGCCGATTATTTTGCAGCTTTTAATCTTAGAGCTTGCCCTTGACGGTCTGCGCCTCGCCGCCGTCAACACGCCAAACATGCTCTCCACGCCGCTAAGCATCACCGCCGGTATTGTACTCGGCGAATTCTCAGTGAAATCTGGCTGGTTTAATTCCGAGTCCATGGTCTACATGGCATTCATTTTTGTTGCCAATTATACGCAGTCCAGCTATGAATTTGGATATGCATTGAAATTTATGCGAATCATCACCCTGATTTTGACTGCACTATTTGATTTCTGGGGCTTTGCAGCCGGTGTCATTTTGTTTATCGCCTCTATGCTCTGCAACAAGACAATCAGTGGCTATCCATATCTGTATCCGGTCATTCCATTTTCCTGGAAGGCACTCGCAAAACGATTTTGGCGTGCCAGACTGACAGATGTGGAGTCAGATAGCAGCTTGAAGCAGCGAAAATAATCACAAAGTTGAAGTTTACAAGTTGCTTATTCGCAAATGATAAAAAATATGATTTTCTGATATTCGCTTGTCTTTTGCTGTCAAGTCATGGTATACTGTTTGCAGTTTAGGAATTTATGAAAGGGTAAAGGTATTCCATGATTAAAGTAAAAGAATTCGCCGAATTAACAGAAACAGATAAGTTCGCCATTCGTGAACTGATCGACGACTGCATCCGCTATGAACAGCTTGAGCTTGCCGTACCAGATCTGAACGAGGAAGATGGCACTGCTTATTTATATTACCAGTCTCCGAAAAATCCAAAGCTCATCAGTGTACTGTTCTGCTACGACCTAGAAGACTATCTTGAGGTGAGTGCATTCACCAGTCCAAGTCATCGCTGCCAGGGTGCTTTCACCACTCTATTTCAGAAGCTGATCGAAGGCTATGAAGAAACTCCTGTATGCTTCTATCCAGATGGCAACAGCTACGATGCACTGATGACAATGGAGGTGTTAGACTGTGAGTACAGCGGCACCGAGCATCTGATGCGATTAGATCGCAGACCAGAAACTTCCGAAGCATCCGACCCTCAGCCAGCAATTTCTCTTCGCCCTGCAAATGAAGCAGATTTGGCGGCACTTGCTGCAATCCACAGCGCTGCTTTTGATATGGAAGAGGAAGAATCACAGGCATTTATCGAGCAGTCTTTTGCCTCCGGTGAGACAATTTGGTGTATCACAGCAAAAGCACCAAATTTAGCTGATTTAAGCGCAAGTGTTCCTTCTGATGAACAAAGTGACTCACTTGTCGGTCTTGTATTAACCTCTATTCAGCCGGATCAGACTAGCCTTTACGGTCTTTCGATTCACCCTGAGCAACAAGGCAAAGGCTACGGCCGTGCAGCAGTACAGGAACTTTTACAGCTGCCTGAGATTACCTTCCCGGTTACGCTTCATGTAACGGAAGAGAATGAAGCTGCCTATAAGATCTATAAGGGAATGGGATTTGTTACCACACAGGAATTGATGGAGTATTGGTACTGATTAAAGTAAACAATATTTTTTTCCAAAGAGAATCAACTGAAAGTTTAATTGATCGCCTTGGTAAAATGCAGCAGCATTTCACCAATTCCTCCACGGATGGCAGAAACTTTTTGTTTTGGCAGCATGGTATCTAAGCAAACAACTGATAAAACT
Organism: Acetatifactor sp.; assembly: GCA_963626545.1. Taxonomy (GTDB): domain Bacteria; phylum Bacillota; class Clostridia; order Lachnospirales; family Lachnospiraceae; genus Anthropogastromicrobium. The sequence continues at coordinate 13,949 of CAVFYJ010000086.1, forward strand.
CATCCTTATAACCTGCCATGTGATCCCACACCGCGGGACTAAGCATCTTCTTTTCTGCCATTTCCTCAAGCTGCGGAAGCGTCACCTTGATGACATCCTCCGTCTCGCCCTCTTCAAGACGAATCTCATCAAGTGAAACATCTTTAAACACTGCATAATTATCGCCAAGAAACTGTCCAATATGATTATCACCAAGTACGATCAGTTCATCTTCCTTAATCTGAATTCCGGTCTCTTCTCGAAGCTCACGCACAATCGCATGTTTGCTTGTCTCACCTGCGATCATATGACCACCAGTATTCTCCCACTTGCCAGGTGCATAACGTTTCTGGCTGCTGCGTTTTGTAAGGAGAATCTTCTTCTCGCTATCAATGACCCAGATCCCAACACAGTACAGGCAATAGCCCTGTGGAACTGTCTCACCTGCCTGAATGGTCTTTCCTGTTTTTCTACCCTGTTGATCATACAAATCCCATTTTTCCTGTTTTGCCTGCATCGTGTTTTCCTCTCTTCCTCTTTTCTTCTTGTTTGCTTCTACTATTTTTCAACG
>CAVFYJ010000087.1:0-14114 GCA_963626545.1 Acetatifactor sp.
CCTTATAATTCGGAAGTACCTTCTCTACCTCTGCCCAAAATGCCTTAGAATGATTCATTTCTTTTCGATGACATAGTTCATGCACGATAACATAGTCAATCACCTCTGGCGGTGTCAACATCAATAAACAGTTAAAATTCAAATTCCCCTTACTGCTACAGCTTCCCCACCTCGTCTTTTGATTCCGAATTGTTATTTTTCCATACGTAACACCAATTTTCTTTGCAAAATAGCTCACCCGCTTCGGAATATATTCCAAAGCGTTCTCTGCAAGCTTCTGAATTTTTTCCCTACTCAAATCACGTTCTATAGACTCACCATGTTCACCATACTCCCCGTTCTCTCCCTGTGTCTTCTTTCTCTTCGCTTCCTGCTCTCTGATTTTTTCGACATGCTTTTGTATCCAGCCTTCCTTTTCTTTGAGAATACGCGCTATCTCTTTTTGAGACGCGTACATTGGTGCTCTCACCGTCACGGATAAATCTGGATTGATCTGAATTGCTAGTGTCTTTCGATTTGAGCGTATTATTGTAATGTTCATGGCAAGTCTCCTGCTTTTCTTTCGTCTTACTATTTTGTTTTATTTGTTCTTTCTCCCTCTCTTCTTATAATCCTCATCAATTCGTTTCTTCCAATCTGCCTTTAATGGTGACTAGCGTTCTCCATTCCATCTGTCGTAATCACAAACATGGTGTGCTCCGGTACATCCTCTGGGCGGGCATACTTGTGAACGCTTCCAATGTGATGAATTGCTCCGCCAATCGCATCTAGTAAAGCAGTTATTCCTCGCACTGTATAGTCATGCTCTGTCATCGTCTGAATCTCCTTTACGTTTACGCGATCATGCAAGACCTCACTCACATGGTCAAACAAAACTGTCGAAATCAGTGCTTCGCCTGCTGCCTTTTTCTGCTTCGCAATCATCGAATTAAATCCACCAATCGTATCGCTCTCTAATCCACTCTACCAGATCTGTGCCCAGTCACACATGACATATTCTGCCTTACAGCCGAATCACCTGACTCCAAGCCATTCTTCCCTGTGCATCCGTCACTTCTGCGCGGATAAACTTCTCCCATGGCTGTACATGGCATACGGCCTTTGTCAGTCCTGTACCTCTGTGACCACGCTCTGGTGCCCATACGGCATTGGAGAAGAAGGAAATACGGCTGACTGGGGAGCAAAGTACGGTGATCTCATCTCCATTTCTCTGGATATGAATCTCTGGTCCCTGCGTTGCATAAAACTTTCCTTCCTTAATTGCCTGTAATAATTCCTCATCGGAATCTGTAATGTTTGCTTCCAGCATAATCCATGCTTTCGTCTCGTCACAGTTATACATATGCGTATCATCATCTGCGATCAATGGGTAAAATAAGCCCTGACATGCTGCCGTATCGACAAAATCACCCGAATACGGGCGTGAAGATTCGCCTTCATCAGACACGGAGTTGAAAATTTCAGTTCCATCGACTCCATGGAGCGCTGTAGCCTGCTGTGCTGTATTTAAAGACCAAGCTGGATGTGCCAATATCGCGATTCCTTTGCAGCGGTGAACCTCGTCGATGATCTCTTGCGGACCTGCTGCCTGTGTTAAGTTTGGCTTACTGCTGCATCCGATGCCAAGAATGTGGTATACGCCTGTGCTGGCATCGCCGCCACCGATATTATATTCGGCACCTGACAATGTGCGAAGACCATTAATCTCTCCACTCTCTCGATGCAGCCAGTGGTCGGTAATTGCAACGACATCATACCCTGCTTTTTTATAAATCTCAGCCGCTTCCTCTGGTGTCTTTGAGCCATCGGAAAGGGTGGTATGCATATGAAGGTTTACTTTGAGGCGGCTTACACCAAACATGTCTTTTTCCATAATTTTTTTCTCCAATCTTATTTTTGTTTTACTATCTTATCTGTTTTTCTTATTTGCTTTTTGGTCTGTTCTCGTTTTATTCTACCACGTTTTTTTGTTTTGTGTACAATGGGATTACGGATTTTGATTGAATTTTCCCATTTCTTTTGTTAGAATAGTCTGCGTACGCGTATAAGCGCACAAATACACCATTTACAGGAAAGGATATCCCATTTTACATGAAAAAACATACAACGAAACTCTCGACACTCCAGAAAACAGCGGCCGGAATCGGCGGCGCTGTTGTGGTTCTTGCCTCTGCCACAGATTTTTTTGCTGGAAATTATCTGGTAAATTATGCAATTGGCCGAAGCGGTGACGGCGGTGATCGAAACATTTCTGAGGATGCCGATACCCCTGCGGAAGAAACACAGAGTGCTGACGCAGAAGCAATCATTGATGCTGCGAAAAAGAAAATGCGCTCTGATGCAGCTGCTTTTGAACAGGCTCACCCGGAAGAAGGCATTACAATACAGTCAACGGACAACTTAAACCTGTATGGTGCCTACTATAAAAACGAAAGCGCCGCTAATAAGCATCTCTGGGTCATTGTCATTCACGGCTACCGCGGCGATCATACCGGCATGCTCGAATTTTCCGAGCGTTACTATGAGAACGGTTACCAGGTCGTAGCACCAGATCTTCGTGCCTGTGGAAAAAGTGAGGGCAACTATGTGGGTATGGGTTGGCTGGATCGTCTTGACATTGTAGCCTGGATCAACTGGATTGTCGAGCAGGACCCAGAAGCTAAAATTGTTCTGCACGGTGTCTCCATGGGTGCCGCAACGGTTATGATGACCTCCGGTGAAAAGCTGCCAGACAATGTTAAGATTTTCATTGAAGACTGCGGTTACACGAGCACCTGGGAGATCTTTGCGAGTGAGTTAAAGCTTCGTTTCCACCTGCCAGAATTTCCGCTGATGCAAACAGCAAGCCTGATCGCATCCAACAAGGCTGGATATGATTTTAAGGAAGCAAATTCATTAAATGCTGTCGCATCCTGTGCAAAGCCGATGCTGTTCATTCATGGAACTGCCGATGACTTTATCCCATATGCGATGATGAATGAACTCTATGAAGCAAAGCCAGGCACCAATAAGGCAACTCTCACCGCAGAGGGCGCTGGTCATGCAGGTTCTCTGTATCTGCTTGGAGACAACTATTGGAATACCGTATTTGATTTTATCGCCGAATATTTGTAACTATTCAGAGCCATGCAAAATTGCTTGCTGTGAATGCTTGCATTCGGACAGCATAGCAATTTTATATGGCGAATGGGGTTCTGAATAGTTACGATAATTTTCCGTATAAAAAACGCATCCAGCGCAGTTTTTCTTTGCTCTGAATGCGTTTTTTCGCTTTATTAATTGTTATTGTATTATTGTATTATTTTTCGTCCTGCTCTGCAATTTTATTAAAGAAACAAGAGTAGGAACCAGTATGACACGCTGCTCCCTTCTGTGCAACCTTTGCTAACAGTGTATCCTTATCGCAATCTGCGTATAAAGACTTCACATACTGGAAGTGGCCGCTTGTCTCACCTTTAAGCCATCTGCTCTGACGGCTGCGACTGTAATAGCACATAGTTCCGGTTGCCGCAGTCTCCAGATAGGCAGCCTCATTCATATAGGCTAACATCAATACCTGTCCGGTGCGGTAATCCTGTACGATGCACGGAACAAGTCCAGAAGCATCCTTTTTTAACTCATCCCACGAAAGTGCCGCCTGAAACGGAACTGCCGCGAATTCATTTTCTTCTCTCATTGAAATCCAATCCTCTCTTACAAACTTCCCTTTGTGGAAAGCACATCGGTAATACGCGGGTCTGCCACTGTTGCCTTGTCGAGTGCCTTTGCAAATGCCTTGAACATGCCCTCGATGATGTGATGGCTGTTGTCACCTGCAAGCTGACGAATATGAAGATTCATTGCTGCTGAATAAGAGATCGCATAGAAAAATTCTTTTGCCATCTCAGTATCAAAACCGCCGACACGCTCAGACGGAATAGATGCCTCATAGCCAAGATACGGTCTTCCAGAGAGATCAATAGCACAAAGAATCAACGCTTCGTCCATCGGAAGAATGCAGTCTCCATAACGACAGATGGACTTTTTATCCCCTACTGCCTGGGCAATCGCCTGTCCCAGTACAATTCCCACATCCTCGATTGTGTGATGGCAGTCTACCTCAAGATCACCCGTTGCCTTTACGGTCAGATCAAACAGACCATGACGCGCAAAACTGTTTAACATATGATCAAAGAAACCAATTCCAGTGGAGATATCTGCTTTTCCGCTGCCATCCAGATTGATGGTCAGCGTGATTTGTGTTTCCTTTGTATTTCTTGTAATCGTACCGATTCGCTGCTGCATATTTTCTGCTCCTTTTGCTGCATTCTTTAAAACCCGATTGTTTCTTACTCTTCCTCGTCCTCAAAACGAACACGGATGGAGTTTGCATGAGCAGTCAGATATTCACTCTCTGCAAACTGAATGATATCCTTGCTGACTGGCTTTAACGCCTTCTTGGAATAGTAAATAATGCTGGACTTCTTTACATACGCATCAACGCCAAGAGGGGAGAAGAATTTCGCAGTTCCGTTTGTCGGAAGGACATGGTTTGGTCCGGCAAAATAATCGCCAAGCGGCTCACTGCTGTACTCGCCCATGAAAATGGCTCCGGCATTGCGCACCTGCGTCATTGTCTCAAATGGATTGACCGTCTGAATCTCAAGATGCTCTGGTGCGATCTCGTTGACAACCTCTACCGCATCGTCAAGAGAATCCGCCACGAGAATATAGCCATAGTTGTCGATGGACTTTTGCAAAATGTCCTTTCTGGACAAACCGGCAATGAACTCCTCGGTCAGCTTGGAAACCTCCTCTGCCAGCTTCATACTGGTGGTAACAAGGATTGCACACGCTAACTCATCATGCTCTGCCTGAGAAAGAAGATCGGCTGCAACAAATTTGGCATTGGCACTCTCATCTGCCAGTACAAGAATCTCGCTCGGTCCGGCAATGCTGTCGATGCTAACATGACCATATACCGCCTTCTTTGCCAGAGCCACATAAATATTTCCAGGTCCAGCAATCTTATTGACCTTCGGAATGGACTCGGTACCAAATGCAAGTGCGGCAATTGCCTGTGCGCCGCCTACCTTGTAAACTTCGGTTGCACCTGCAATGTGAGCAGCGGCCAGTGTTACCGGATTGACCTTGCCATCCTTTCCAGGAGGCGTTACCATGACGATACGGCTCACGCCAGCCACCTCTGCCGGGATAATATTCATCAGAACGGAGGACGGATATGCTGCCTTTCCACCCGGCACATACAGACCTGCACTATCAAGCGGTGTGACTCTCTGTCCCAGAATTGTGCCGTCCGGTGTCGTATCAAACCAGGAAAGCTGCTTTTGCTTCTCGTGGAAGGCACGGATATTCTTCATGGACTTTACCATAACCTCCATCAGCTTTGGATCCACCAGGCGAAGTGCCTCGTCAATCTCCTCTTTGGTAACACGGATGGTATCCTTTGTCACCTTAACCTTGTCAAACTTCTCGGTGTACTCAAACAGCGCCTCATCGCCGCGCACCTTTACATCATCAACAATGGCCTGTACAGTATCTGCATACTGTACATAGTTGTTTGGATCTCTCTTTAACAGGTCTGCCAACAGATTTTCCTTTGATTGCTTATTCAGCTTAACGATTCTCATGGCTTTTGTCCTCTCTATTTCTGATCTATTTCTGATCTATTTCTGATTTTGATGTTTTTTGTTTTATTTTAATGCTTTTATTTTTGCTGCTTTGCTTCCATTATTATCTTACTTGTATTATATTACTTGTTGTTTTCTTTTTCCTTTTCTTTCTTCTCAATCGCAGTCTTAAAGCCAGCTAAAATCTGATTGATTCGCTCGTTTTCCATCTTCATGCTGACCTGATTGACAACCACGCGAGCAGACAGCGGGCAAACCTCCTCGAGAACCTCGAGTCCGTTTTCCTTAAGTGTGGTTCCAGTCTCGACGATATCAACGATAACCTCAGACAGACCAACGATTGGCGCTAACTCAACGGAACCATTTAACTTAATGATCTCTACGGTCTGATGCTTCTTATTATAGAAGTAATCCTTCGCAATCACTGGATATTTAGAAGCGACACGAATCAGCTCATGATGCTGCAAACGCTCTCTTGCGGATGCCGGACCTGCCACACACATACGGCACTTGCCAATGCCAAGATCCATCACCTCGTATAAGTTTCGTCCCTCTTCGAGAATCGTATCCTTTCCTACTACACCGATATCGGCTGCGCCATACTCAACATAGGTCGGCACATCAGATGCTTTTGCTAGGAAAAACTTTAATTTTAATTCTTCATTTACAAAAATCAGCTTACGGCTGGTCTCGTCCTTCATCTCCTCACAAGTGATGCCTGCAAGCTCAAGCATCTCCATTGCCTTCTTTGCCAGACGACCTTTCGCCAGTGCAAATGTAATATATCTCATAAAGTGTTCTTCTCTCCTTTTACGCTTCTTACGTTTTCATTTCTTCCAGTTTTTTCTTCTGACTATTTCTTCTAATTATTTTTTTGATCTTATTTTTTCTGATCTTACTTTTCTGATTATTTCTTTCCAATCAGATCAAAGAGCAAGTGCTTTTGTCTGTCACCACTGATTACATTGATGACTTCAACGTATTTTCCTTCCTCATCAATATAGAAGATCCCACCGATGCCACTTCGCTTTGCATAGGCAATGTAGTCATCAAGTGTCTTTTCATAAAACTTTTTCATCAGTGTAACGGAAGAATCGCTTCGAAGTACATTGGCAAGGCGAATCGCTAACTCCTTCTGACTTCTCTCATAGAGAAGAATCGTTCCGAGATAATCGGTGTCGATCTCAATCTGCTGTCTGCTCATAGCGGTCATCAGCTCATCAACATAGATACCAAAACCGATGGACGGTGCATCCTTTCCAAACTGGGAAAGAAGCTTGTCGTAACGGCCTCCGGTCGCAATCGGTGTTCCACTTCCATATGTATAGGCCTTAAAAATGATTCCGGTATAATACTGGAACTTGCCGAGCATACCAAGATCGAAGGTGATGTATTTTTCCAGTCCATACGATGCGACAATCTTGTAGAGCTTTTCGAGGCGGTAAATTGCACTGAGCGCCTTGTCGTTGTCGGTAAGAGATGCGGCCGCATGAATCTGTTCAATACCGCCGAACAGCTTTGGCATGGAAAGAAGCGCCTGACGAAGTCCATCGGAAAGCTCCTTTGAGGAAAGCATTTCCTCTACACCAAAGTAATTTTTCTGTTCGATCAGGGTTCTTAATTCCTCGGTCTCTTCCTCGTTAAATCCGGCCTCCTCAACAAGTCCGTTAAAGAAATCAACCTGTCCCACCTCAACCTGAAACTCCTTTAATCCACTTGCCTGCAAAGACTGAATCAGCATGGAAACCATCTCGGCATCAGCGTCAGTTGTCGTGTCATTCATCATCTCGGCGCCCATAACAGTGGATTCCTTTAAACTGCCGCGAAGGCTCATGTTATTGATAAAAATGTTTCCGTTGTAGCACAGGCGCACCGGCATGTCTTCATCCATGAAGTACTTTGCCGCGCATCTTGCGATCGACGGTGTGATATCCGGGCGAAGCACAAGTGTATTTCCATCACGGTCAAAGAATTTAAACATCTGATTCGATGCAACCGAACCTCTATCCTTATTAAATATATCAAAAAACTCATAGGACGGTGTCTGGATGCTGCGATAACCGAAGCGGTGGAAAACCGCTCCAATCGTTGCACTGACGGTTTCCTTTTTTGCACACTCTTCGTTGTACAGATCTCTTACACCCTCCGGTGTATGCAGTAAACTAATTGCCATATCTTTCTTCCTCATTTCCTGCTGCACGCTGCCTGTTTGATGACGTCTGGTAAAGCGGTCTTGATCTTTCTTACTTTCTTACCTTCTCGCCTTCTTATTTTGCTTTAGCATGGTAGCGTGATAGCATGGTAATTTGTGAATGTTAAGTACGATTATAGCGAACCCTTTTTCTTTTGTCAAGTCAAAATCAACGTGATTCTTTCCTATTTTGAATTTGTGTCATCCGCATGGCGCAGCAAATCAAGCTGCAGCTGCTCCAAAAAGTGTAGAAATACGCCATTTTTAATGGGAATCTGAAGCGTCTTATCCACCTCATCGTAGGTAAAACTCTTTCGCCCGCCATTTTGACCGCGATTCCAAAAATACACAATATCAGACAGCGGTACATAATACGCTTCATGACGATGCGTGTAGTACAAAAGAATAAAGGCAATTCCGTTCTGTTCTTCCATGGCCTGCATGAATTTCACCTGATGCTCATGAATATTTTGAAGCGGAAAGGTGTCCACAGCGGATTCCTTCGCGTCAAAACAGATCGGAATGCCCTGAACGGCACCAATATAATCGACGGTACTTTTCTGATCGAAGTACGCAAGCGTGATGTGGCGCGTCTCCTGATCAATGTTGATTGGCTTAATCGGAGTCGGAATTTTTTGGATCACCGCAAGCTTTTTGGCGCTGTACTGCTCAATCGTATAATTGATCATATCCTCCAGCGCCGAACCTCTAAGTCCTCTCGATTTCCACGTTGGCATCAGTTCTTCCTCCTATTCCTTCCAGTCCCGGATTCCCGCATATTCCATGGCTTTTAAAAAGTCATTCGGAAGCGGCGCGCGAAAGCTCTTCCCAGAAAGGTACGCAAAGGCTCCCTCGCATGCTGGGAAAACCATCTCATAGGCATGGAGAAGCTGTCTCTTCGTCCCGGCGCCCTTTCGGAAACGCTCGTTTATGGATTGGGCACCGTATTTGGAATCACCGATAATCGGATGATGAATGCTCGCAAGATGCGCACGAATCTGGTGGGAACGTCCCGTCACCAAAAGCACTTTTAACAAGGTTGCCTGTTTGGTAGCTGCCACTGGCTCATAGACGGTTTCGATTGCAAGTGCATCCTTTCTCATTCTCTCTGGAAACTCTTCAAGCGTCTCGTGAATCTCTACAATGTTATTTTTCTCATCCTTATAGAGATAGCCTTTCAACTCCTGTCTTGTATTGACACAGCCCTTTACAAGTGCCATATAGTATTTGTGCAAATCTCTGGTGCGAAACTGTTCTGATAAAAACTGCAAGCCACGAATGGAAATACCGGATGCAATCAGACCGGATGTATTGCGGTCCAAACGGTTGCAGACGGATGGGCGACACACAGCAAGCTGCTCGCTGCTTAATTTCTTTGTCTCAAGTGCATAGCCGATCACCTTTTCTACTAAGGAAACATCGCTCGGTGATGCCTTCTGGGAAAGCTCTCCTGCCGCCTTGTTGATCAGCAAAATATCCTTGTCCTCATAGACAATACTCTTCTTAGACAAGGTTACAGCTGGTGCCTGCAATTGTGTCTTCGCAGTTGCATTTCCAGTTGCATTTCCATTTACGTTCCTACTTGTTGTATTTTGGTTGCCATTTTTATTTGCGTTTATATGTTTCTTTGCACTTTCATTTGCAGAGGCGCTCACACCAGATGCACCTGTCACGCCTCCTGCATTTCCACGGAATTTCTCGATGGTATCCTCTGCCAGAAACAGTTCAATGGAATCGCCCGCACAAAGCTTTTCGCTTCCATCGCACTTTTTCTTATTGCAGGTAATGTTTTTTTTTCGGAGCATCTTATAAAAGAAACTCTTCGGCGCCTCAGGCATGTAACGACTCAGATACTTATCTAAGCGCTGACCTTCCTCTGCCGCCTGAATCTGTAATTGTCTCATATGGCAATTCCTCTCAGTACACCCTCGATTCGCAGAAGCTTTTCATCGCAGGTTGCGCGATCCCACTCCTCGAGTTCGCGGATGCGGTTTAAATAATTTCTCCAGTCACGGATTACAAAGATATCCGTCTTTAACTCATTGGCTTTCATAAAGCTTTTGATGTAATCTGCCACCTTCTTCTCGGATATGTTTTTATCCGAGCAATAGCAGAAAACACCCTTTTCGTGAATACATGCATAGTCAAGCAAAAATGATTTGTCGGTTTTTGAGGTAATGACAAGTTCCGTGTTCAAAATTCCTTTTCCAACAAGTGCTGCCACCTGTTCATACTCCTTATCTGGTCTTGGCTGGTACTTCCACAGTGCCACCAAAATAACAAGCTGGTTGACCATCGGAATAACGGATACGATTGCCACAACGGTGAGCAGATTTTTACGGTTTCCTGTCGTCACCACGCCAATCACGACAAGACCGATGATACCGATCAGCATTGCAAGTACCTCTGTCAGAAGCAGACGTTTTTTGCGTTTGATATAACCATGATGTCCTTTTTTCGTTCGAAACATATTTTTATCCTCCTAATGTCTCGCCTTCCTCCTCTTCGCCCCCACAGATCGTTCCAATGTAATCCATACATACTGCATATCTGAAACAGTATACGCAATCGAATACGATCACTGGACTTCGATCAGCTGTGTATAATCACTTACCCAGCCATCGGCCAGTGCAAGCTTCTTTTCTTTTAATGGCTCAGAAAATTCATCCTCCACTGCAAATACTTTCATGCCTGCTGCTTTGCCTGCCATGATTCCCGCTGGAATATCCTCAAATACCACACAATCAGATGGTGCAACTTCAAGAAGCTCTGCTGCCTTTAAATAGACATCCGGTGCTGGCTTTCCTGCCTTTACGTCACAGCTTGTAACAATCGCAGAAAAATACGGCGCAATGCCGTGAGATTCCAGCACAGCCTGAATCAGAGTACGGGAATTGCTGCTTGCAATCGCAATCTTGCAGCCAAGCTTATGAATATAAGGAAGAAATGCTGCTACACCCGGCTTTAACGCGATTTCATTGCAATATTTCTCATAGGCCATCTGATTCCAACAGTCCTTAATCTCCTCGATGCTCTGCGACAATGTAAAACGTTTCTTAAAATATTCAGCGGTCTCGGTAAAACTCATTCCCTCGATTGCCTCGTGAAGATCTGCTGGCACCTCGTAGCCATGCTGCGCCAAAAAAATAACGTCGATCTCCTTCCAGACACTCATCGAATCAACCAGCGTGCCGTCCAGATCAAAGATGATTCCCTTTGCGTTTTTTACAATCAGTTTTCCTTCAGACATTGCAGTTCCTCCTGTGTCAGTGCGCGACTCTCGCCCGGCGCAAGTGATTCATCCAACTGTAAGCTCCCCATGGAAAGACGCTTTAAATAGACAACAGTTACGCCGACAGCCTCAAACATACGCTTTACCTGATGGAATTTGCCTTCCTGAACCGTAACCTTTGCCTCACAGGCATCAAGAATCTCAAGTTTTGCAGGCATCGCTGTAAAATCGCCTAAATCCATTCCTGATGCAAACTTTTCTGCGGCATCCGCCGGAATCGGCAAATCGGTCTTTGCCAGATAGCATTTGTCAACATGATGCTTTGGGGAAAGCAGTCGGTGACAGAGGTCGCCATCATTTGTAATCAAAAGAAGTCCTTCTGTATCAATGTCCAGTCGGCCGACCGGGAAGAGATCTTTTCTTTTATCCTCAAGCAGATCAACGACAGTCTCTTTCTTCTTATCCATCGTTGCCGTAATGACACCTGCCGGTTTGTTTAACATATAGTAGACATATTGTGCGTATGTTAACTGCTTGCCATCAAGCGTAATGCAGTCGTTCTCTGGATCTACCTTTGTCTCTGGCTTTGCGGCATGCACGCCATTGACGCAGACACGCCCTTTTTTGATCATATCCTTTACCTGGCTGCGCGTTCCCACTGGAATCTGCGTCAGAAATTTGTCAAGGCGCCACTCCATTACATCCACCTCCAGCCTGCAAGGTATTTATTTTTCACGGAGCCGCCTGCTGCCTTTCCAAAGCCGAGCGGATAACCATCCACACAGATCAGAACCCAGCCCTTCTTTACGGACTCATCCTCTGCCAGATCAATTGTCTCGCCCTTTAAGTAACGGATTACGCGGTCATCATCTCTCGAAAGAGAAAGCACATTTGGATATTCGTCTGCGCGAAGTGCCATCGCAAGCGCCTGACTCGGCTCAAAACGGTTCTTCAAACATTCGCCAAGAAGCAGACCAGAGCGCATAATACGAAGTCCTTTCAGATCACGTCTGCAATCTGGATGAACAAATACCTTCTCCTGACGAATTTCCATGCGATCTAATGCAAGTGGCTTTTTGATGGTCTGTAAGAAATCAGAAAGCTCCTGCGGCATCTTCACAGACGCACTGCCCTTGCTCTCCTTTAAACGGCTGCTCTCGCCCTTTTTCTTTAACAGTGCAAGGAAATGACCTTCACCTTTCATGCGGTGCGGCCAGATGCGCACACATTTTGTAAGCTCTGGATTGCCATCTGCCCACTCTGGATGACCGTGATCAAAGCCTTCATACCACTCTGGCTGCACAAGCTCCAAATCTGGATCCTCATTTAACATACGTGCAACGATCTGCTCATCCTCAAGCGGAGAAAACGTACAAGTCGAATACAACAGCATACCGCCCGGACGAAGCATGGTGAGTGCGTAAGAGGTGATTTCTTGCTGAAGCTTCACAAAATAGTCATTTCCATGCTCCACCCAGCTCTTCATAACGGATGGCTCCTTGCGGAACATTCCCTCTCCTGAGCACGGCGCGTCGATCAAAATCTTATCAAAATAGCCCTGAAAATGCTCAGCAAGTTTGTATGGGGCCTCGCTAATGACGTAGGCATTGGAAATACCAAACAGTTCAAGGTTCTTTAATAATGCCTTTGCACGGGAATTGCTGATGTCGTTGCTGACAAGGACACCCTTTCCCTTTAATTTTGCTGCCAGCTCGGTACTTTTTCCACCCGGTGCCGCACAAATGTCAAGCACACGGTCACCCGGCTCCACCGGAAGCACATGCGCTGGTGTCATCGCAGACGGCTCCTGCAAGTAATAGAGTCCCGCATAATAATACGGATGCTTTGCTGGCTTATCTTTGCCGCTATAATAGTAACCATTATCAATCCACGGGATCTTTTTGATCTCAAATGGACAAATCTTCTCGAATTCCTCTGGAGTGAGCTTATTTGTGTTTACGCGAAGGCCATAAACACGCTCCTCATTGTAGCTGTCCAGATAGGCGTTAAACTCATCTGGCGGCAGCAGTTTTTTCATGTTCTCTAAAAAAGAAACCGGTAATTCCATATACACCTCATGTTTTCTCATGTTTTTTCTATCGTCAGCATAAAATAGAGCAAGAGTAACGCCGGGTGGCTGTATGCTTCTTACCCTTTTTTCTGCCATATTTCTAATCCTTTTAATCCGCAATCCTGCCCTATGTACGCTCGGTGCGGCGAAAGGACTTTCGCTGTGGTACGAGCAGGTCCTGCCAGCTTTATTTCCAGCAATGGCGGCCGCCTCTTTTTTGATCAGCCGAAAGTCTGTACAGGCTGCATTAAAGCGCCTGCCGTTTCCAGCCGCTGCATCTTTTCTAAGCGGGCTTTTATGTGGAAGCCCGATGGGTGCACTAACTTGTAGTGGTCTGTACGCGAGTGGGCTTCTTTCCCAACGGGCAGCGCAATGGATTGTGTGTTTTGTACAGCTGCCAAGCCCACTATTTTTATCTGGCTTTGTCGCATCAACTGTACTCGCACTGCCCGCAAAAATGCGGTTTGTCTTTCTTCTGTGTGCCTATCTTCCATTTTTTGCATCGTTTTTGCTCTGTACACTTCTTTTTCTCTTACAAAATTCTAACAAACTTAAAGGAAAAAGAAGGAAAAGAAACATGTTAGAAGACACAGCAACCGCAAGTTGTATTTTCATCGAAAAGGACGCTTCAGAAGCAGCCTCCCCAGAACCCTCATTAAATGATATCTGTGATACCTGTTTGCTTCTTTTGGTGCGAATCGGCGTGCTGTTAATGTTTTTCTCGATTCTATCTGAATTTTTGACCAGCATTGCATCCCAATCCGTCACCCAAATGATTTTAATTGGGATGCTTGAAATGACAACTGGAATCAGCAAGATTGGTGCTTTCAGTGCACTTTCTCTGCCTCTACGATACAAAGCTGCCATCTGCCTTTTTCTTCTTGGCTTTAGCGGAATCTGCGTTCACATTCAGGTACACCAAGCCTGGCAGCAATCCGATTTTCCGATCTTTCGTTACTTGCTTGTGCGGCTTTTGTTTGGGCTATGCAG
>CAVFYJ010000088.1:0-13799 GCA_963626545.1 Acetatifactor sp.
CAGCTTGTAGGAGAATCGAACTCCTGTTTTCGCCGTGAGAGGGCGACGTCTTAACCCCTTGACCAACAAGCCTTGCAACGTTAATTATAATAGCACACCGGGAAGCGTTTGTCAACAAATTTTTTATAAATTTTTATTTTTTTACTTTTGCCTTATTTTTGACGTGCCAACGCAAAAATTACCGCCGTTTGCAGTCCGACACCGACAGCCGCAAGGACCGCAAGTAAGATTACCCACAATTTTCCAGCCTCCAGTGTCTGGTTCCACTCCGTCTGCCAGTTGGAAAACTGCTGCATCACTAGTTCCAAATTTGAATTTAATTCCGAATCAAATGAGTCCGATGAATTTGGTGCATTGTCAAGTGCTGGTGTTTGTGCCGTTTTTTGATACGTGACTGTGGCTGTGATTAGATATCCCTGTGGATCGGAGGTGTAATGCGCGGTATAGCGCACCATTGGCAGATCAGCCTCGGCAAGATCGCCGGTGAAAACGGCCTGATAGCGCGGCACCATTCGATTTCCAGTGAGATGAACGCTTCGTTTCCAGTTTCCATCCTCATCCTCCCAAGCCTCTCCATTCCACTCCACGGATGTGATCTGGTAAAAGGTAGGATCCAGAGATACATACTGCAAAAGCACCGTTTCGCATCCCTCAAACCACGGACTATCCTCACTGGCATAATAGGTCTCGCCACCTATTTCGATGGTCCAGCTCTCTTCATTCCAACTATATTCTGCCCACTGTTCAAGGCCGCCCTCCTGCCATGCAGCGCCATCCGGCCACAGATCACTTCGCCAGATCGTACCGGTAATGGTCTCGCCGGTCACTTCATCTTGTACCTCAACGTCGAGACTTTCTGGAATCTCCTGTCCTTCCAGATACGTATGGTACTGGGTCACATTCTGAAAGCGGCTGTCCTTTGTCCATTCCTGCTTGGAAAGTTCAGTGAGCGCATAGTGAACCCCTTTTTCTTCCAATTCCTGTGCTGGCTCATATGGTGCATATGCCCACAGCTCTATGCTATCCTGAGATAGATTCTGTGTGAGTGGTGTCACCTGATACTGAACATCAGACGGCTGATAGAGCATACCTTCTTTCTCAATGGCACCAAATGTTGCATGCGGCTCCTGTGTGTCGGCCAAGTATGTATAAGTTTCCGTCCAGACTTTAGGCAATGCGTCTACCGTTTCTGAAGCAGACGAATCCGCAGTGACGCCGATATCCGAATTTGTCATTGCTGTTGCATCGGGATTTTCAATCCCGTCTGCATTTGTAATTGTCTCACTAGATGCAATTGTCTCCGCTTCAAATGCAAATGCTGTCAGGCTGTTTGGTGCCATCATAAAAGATACCGCTGTCAAAGAGATCATCCATTGTCTTGTTTTTCTTCTTTTCTTCATCTTCACAATCGTTCTCCTTCCTATTTTGTCTCGCTTCGATGTAAAATTGGGTACAAAAAAACACCGTAAAACCGCCCGGCTGTATCGCCGGGACTATAAGTTTTTTGGTGTTTTTGATCTCTTATGTATTTTTATCCATGGCACAGGTGCTGCCACTGTTATTTATCTTTTGAAGCATTTTGACTCCTAGTCTCTTCGTCTGCGATCAATCGGTTGTCTTCTCATCCTTTTCGAGCGGAACAATTCCCAACTGATAGCCAAGTGGCTCGAGCAGACGATTCATCGCGCGCACCGTCGGCATGATCTTTCCCTTCTCATAGCGGATGATCATCTGACGCGGAATGCCAGTGATTGTCTCGAGCGCCTTCTGGCTCATCTTCGCATCTTCCTTACGAAGCTTCTTATAATAAGCAATGAGGCGTTCACTGCGCTCGTTTGAACGCTCAAATCCAGTGCCCTTACCACTTGTCTCCTCTGCCGACCCTTCCTCTGTCATCGTGGTGTCTTTTTCTTCTGTCATGTCGCGTACTGCGTCTTCCAGCTTATTCTCCATGTTATCGTCCTCTTTTCTATTTCTCTTTTTAAGCGGTATCGTTTTTCACTTATCAGTCAGTATCCTAAGATAATTTTCTTCTGTCGTATACTAGTGTAACACTTGTGTTGCTCGCTGTCAAGTGTTTTTTACATAAGTTTGTTACTATTCACGGATAAGCCAATGTTTATGGCGTCACCGAAGGGCTTCTCATTACAGTTCACTTGCCCATCGCATCACATACTCTCTGGTCAGATCAAAGGACGCACCGCCGACATCTAAAAGCATTTTGACAAACGCATCATGACTGAAGGAATCCCCAAGCATTTCCTTTACATCATCCTCAAGGTCACAGATCTGGAAATAGCCAACTGGATAACTCAAAATGGTGCCAGGCTCTGCAATGCAGGCGTCGTACACATCGCGCACATCCTCTGCACTGTCCAGGTAAAAGTACGAGTTCCACAAATCAAATACATCATCAAGTGACCATGCTCCATAATTGATGCCGATATCCGTCATTGCTATTAGCAGATAACTAATTTCCTGATCCAGAAAGAATACTTCCATCATATCTTCATCTAAGCCCCAACTGTCTAAGGAAAGACGGGCCGCATATTCTGCCCAACCTTCCATAAAACCAAGATTGGATATCAGATTGTTGATCGGGTGCCACTCCTGCTGTTTTACATAATTAAAATAATATAAATGACCCGGATAGCCCTCGTGTGCCAATGTCATATACAAAACACCCAGATCTCCATCCAGTGTATCTGGATTTAAATAAATCTCATTTGTCGTATCATTGTCATCCTGTGGCATTATATAATAGGCCAGATCGCTGTCACTACGAAGCGCACTCGGCAATTCTTCCACCTGATAACCCGGATCGACAATCGCCGCAAAGTTTTCCTGCGTGTAGCTGCGAAGCGTATCCAAAATCTCAGTTGGTGTGCTCTGTGCAAAGCCATACTCCGAATCCATATAACCATCATAGATCGCATCTTCATCTAGCAGCTCCGAGAAACGATCCTTACAAGTGTCTAATTTATCGCCCAGATATTCAAAGAGTTCCTCTGCATCCATTGATACACCGGCATAGGCTTCAATCAAATAATTATAATAATCTTCGCCTTCCCCATAGGCACCAATACCTTCCCATTCAATAAGCGATTCTTCCCACTCGATCAGCTTGGTCTTAAGTGTTTCAAAGGCTGGATTAACTAACTGCTCTACCAATTCGCTGTTTTGAGCCTGATACTGTGCACGCTCCTCATCTGAAAGATAGTCTGCATCATCAAGCTTTTGTTCAAAGCCTTCAATAAACACATTTGTGTCACCGTTTATCAGTTCCTCGATCGCATCAAGATTTACCTGAAGCATATATTTGGACGGAACAAGATCATACTCGGCATCCGCCTCGGTATACGAAATCGCATACTCAATGTAATTGGGAATATCCTCCAAAAACTTCAGATAGTCCTCAATATCCTTTTTCTCAATGAACAAATAGTTTTGAAAACTATTTGCCAACGAATTGACGATGCCACTTGGACCTCCGATCATCGAGGAGAAGTCAATCATGTCTGCGTATTTTTCGTTGAGCGCAATGCCTTCCATTAATTTATCATACAAAAGCTGCTGGCGTTCGGTCAGCTGATTCTTGTCAAATGCCTTTAATTCGGCTAGCTCTGCCTCCTGCTGTGCTTCATACGCTGCAATTGCCTCATCATCGTACTCACTGTAATCCAACAGTGTATACTCACTAAGTTCAATGCCGTAGTCCTCTGGATGTTCCAGATAAAAATGAACACCAAATGGATTTTCACTGGCCCACTCTGCATAAATCCGATCCAGATAGGATTCAAACGCTGCCTGTGTATCCTGCACATTTGCAGAATTTTGTGAACTTTGTTCCGATGCCAATACTGGCACACACTGCATTGCAAGACAACCTGCCATCACTGCTGCCGCCCATTTCATTTGTCTCTTCATAAGTAACTCCTTCCGTTTCAATTGTGTTTGCTTCACTGCTATGCAAGTTCCACGTTTTTTCCTTCCGTTCCTTTTTCTTGTTTTCTCTGCTTTCTTGCGTTTTTATTTTGTTACCGTATCATCAGAACTGCTGCCAGATTTCCTCTCTGTGCGCCCATAATTCGATGGGAATACAAAAGATCTGGATTGCATCTGGTACAAAGATTGGTTACACTGATGTTTTGTTCTGGTATTCCTGCTTCCTCCAAAACAATGCGATTCGTCTTCCACAAATCAATGTAGCTTCGATCCCCATTTCCAGCATGGCAAAGCAGTTTCATCTGCTCCTTTGAAAATGCGTTTGCAAACTCTGCTACGACCTCTGGACCTACCTCAAAGCAATCCCCACAAATGCTTGGTCCCACCGCCGCGATCACATCCTGCGGATTCGTGCCAAACGCCTCATGCATTGCCTTTAGGGTCTGCTCGCCCATGCGGCCTACTGTGCCTCGCCAACCCGAATGAGACAGTCCGATTGCCTTATTTTTCAGATCAGCAAAATAAAGCGGCACACAATCTGCATAAAATGTCACGAGTGGAAGTCCCGGCTCATTTGTGATCAATCCATCTACATCGGTATAATCACGCTCTCGCACGGTTCCTTTTCCAGCATCCTCCTTTGTCACAAGACGGACATTTGTCGTATGCGTCTGATGAGACAAAACCACTTTTGTCCAATCAAAACCGACTGCCTCGCCAAGCCTTCTATAATTTTCTGCTACCGCTGCATCGTCATCACCACGCCCAAATCCCAGGTTCATAGACGCAAAGCAGCCAAGACTCACACCGCCAAGTCTCGTAGAGAAGGCGTGTGTCAGCCAAGACTGCTTTTTGAATGCTTCAAATTCCAGATAGGGAACAATATTTTCTTGGTTTTCTCCAATCTTTTTTTCGATCAGCCGTGGGTCTTGCTCCAGCCCCTTACGAATGCGTTTTATCATCTTTGTTTTCCCTCCTTTTTCGACAACAAACCAGTGTTTTATACGCCATGCCGCATCTAATCATATGGCTTTTCTCTGCTTATACAAGTGTACGCATTGCACTTCACTCACACAAAAATGCATCTCTTATCAAATGAATTTGATCTGCCAGAATGCCTACCACATCAAAGCGACATTTCCACCCTTGAAATCTTGGATGCGTCAACAGATAATACTGTGCTGTCTGAATGATTTTTCGCTGTTTTCGCGTATCCACTGCCGCAAGTGGATCACCTGCTCTGCTGTCTTTTCGGTATTTCACTTCGATAAAGCATAGACACTCCCGTTCGATACCGATCAGGTCGATCTCGCCGGTTCTGCACCTGTAATTTCGTTCTATGATGTGATAACCCTGCTGCATCAAATGTTCTGCCGCCATGGCTTCGTACACGCTGCCAATCTGACGTTTATTCAATCCTCTTCTCCCTGCCAAAAAGCGCTGATAAAGGTTCTTCTGTGGATCGGCACAGGTCCTTTTTTCTTTAACGTTTCAATATGTGCTGCGCTTCCGTAGCCCTTGTTTTCAGAGAAGCCATAGCCTGGGTAAATCCGGTCATACTCGCGCATAATTCGGTCTCTCGTCACTTTGGCGATAATGCTGGCTGCCGCAATCGAATAGCATTTTGCATCGCCCTTGATAATCGGTGTCTGCGGTACCGTAATTCCCGGAATGCGAACTGCATCCGCTAATACATGGCCAAGCGGCAACGTCAACTGACTAACTGCCTGACGCATCGCCTCATAGGTTGCCTGCAAAATATTGATCTCATCGATGCGCTTTGCATCCACGATGCCAACGCCGTAGGATACCGCTTCCTTTAAAATCTGCTCATAAAGCTGCTCGCGTTTTTTCTCCGAAACCTGTTTGGAATCGTTTACATAGGGAATCTTTCCGTCACGCGGCATGATTACCGCTGCAGCCACAACCGGTCCTGCAAGCGGCCCGCGGCCTGCCTCGTCGATTCCACAGTAGATTGTGCTGCCCGCAATTCCGCGCTCAAAGTCGATCATCCCCTGAACACGCTCAAGCTCAAGCTTTTCCTTTTCTAAGCGTTTCATGGTCTTTGCCGCAAGAAGCTGCACACTTTTTCTTGGGTCTGTTTCCAGACTGCGGCAGAGTGCAACTAATGCCTCTCCGCTGCAATTTTGAAGTTCCTGCGTAATCGCAGAGACTGACTTTTGTTTCCCATCCATATTCTTTATCCTTATGTTATGTTCGTATTTTATCAATCTTATCTTTTGTGTTGATTATGCCTTACTTGCTGGCTTTTCAAGAGATACCTTTCCGATGCGTCCGCTTCTAAAATCGTCCGTAATCTGCGCTGATACCTTATCAAAATCCGCCTCTGCGCCTCTCTTTAAACAGCCTCTCTGTCTGGCAATGTTCTCCATCCACAGCACAATCGCATTGTCGCGCTCATCCTCTGTCTGCGGCAGAGCACCATAGCGTGCCTCAAACAGCTCCTTATAATTCTCATTTCCATAAGAAAGCAGATGATACGCAATCTCCTGCAAATTTAATACCTCATCACTGATGGAACCGACACAGGCAAGCTTCATACCAATCGCCTCATCGTCAAACTTCGGCCACAAAATACCTGGTGTATCCAAAAGCTCTAGCTGCTTGTCAATCTTAATCCACTGGTTTCCGCGGGTGACACCTGGCTTATTTCCAGTTTTCGCTGCGGTCTTTCCTGCCAGTGAATTGATAAATGTAGACTTTCCAACATTTGGAATTCCAACTACCATCGCACGGATCGGACGATTTAAAATGCCCTTACGGCGATCGCGCTCAATCTTTTCCTGACAGGCAATCTTCACACCGTCAATGACAGCTTTCTTGAAATTGGTCTTTCTTGCATCCAGACGAATTGGCGTGATGCCCTTCTTTCTGAAATACTCCATCCAGGCAAGTGTTGCCTGATCATCTGCCAGATCTGCTTTATTCAAAAAAATCATTCTTGCTTTTCCGGCAGCTAATTTATCAATATCGGGATTTCTTCCTGCCAAAGGTGCTCTCGCATCGGTCAACTCCATGACCAGATCCACTAACTTCAAATCTTCCTGCATGGCACGGCGCGCCTTTGTCATATGTCCCGGATACCACTGTATCTGCATAGCTTCTCAAACCTTTCTTCTCTTTAATTCTTTTCCTTTCGTGCGTTTTCTTCAGTTCTTTGCTTCTTTTGCTTTTTGTTCGTTAGCTTTTTCCTTCGTTACTGTACTTCTAAACAACAGTATACCTCATTTTTATGCCTGCGGTCAATCGTTTCCTATTAAAAATCGCTGTTCTTGTTCCTGTTCACGTTACAGTTCACAGGCAGGTTGTTTTACGAAGGTAGTTCGACGCAACACGATACTTTACAAAAATCGAAACGAAAGAAGCGACTCTCCCGCAAACCAAATTTTTCCTACGATCTGATCCTGTGATACCATGCCAATTTCTGCTAGACGACTATCTTCGCTGTAAATGGCATGATCTCCCAGCACAAAATATTCCTTTTCTCCGACTGTTAGCTCATTTGCTGCCACTCCCGCCGAGATCAGATCCTGAATGTATTCCTTTGCCTGCTCACACAGCATTCCGTTAATATAAATATTACCCTCGTTAATTCGAATGCGATCCCCTGGGCATGCAATCACACGCTTGATCTGGATCTCATCGCTGTCCTTCGTGCGAAATGCAATTACATCAAACTGCTTCGGGGACGTAAAACGATACTGAATTTTGTTAATCAAAATCAGGCTTTTCTCTGCCACTGCTGGCTCCATAGAATGGCCCTTCATCTGCATCGGACTTGCCAAAAACAGATAGACAAACAGCGCCAGTACAATAAGCAGCGCGGTATTTGCCAGTCCGCTCACAATGCGCCATGGCAGGCTTTTCTTCTTTTGTTTTCCCAATGATATTGCTTCCATATATCTGTACCCTCTATTTTGCTGCGTATTTTGCAGCCCTTATTGCGCAATTGT
This sequence comes from Acetatifactor sp., assembly GCA_963626545.1. Lineage (GTDB taxonomy): Bacteria > Bacillota > Clostridia > Lachnospirales > Lachnospiraceae > Anthropogastromicrobium. Next base: position 7,920 of record CAVFYJ010000088.1, read on the forward strand.
AAAATGTATAATGATGTATAAAGAGATCTTACTCTTGAAATTAAAGAAAAAGGAGAGGCATACGGTTGTATCGGCCCCTCCTTTGTATCATCGGTTCGTTATTACTTTACGATTTCCTTAACCTTTGCGCTCTTTCCTACTCTCTGTCTTAAGTAGTTCAGCTTTGCTCTACGTACCTTACCCTTACGTACAACTTCGATTCTCTCTACTGCTGGAGAGTGTACCGGCCAGGTCTTCTCTACACCAACACCGTTGGAAGACTTTCTTACAGTGAAGGTCTCACGGATGCCGCCGTTCTGTCTCTTTAAAACAGTACCCTCGAACATCTGGATTCTTTCCTTCTCACCCTCGCGGATCTTTGCGTATACTCTTACAGTATCACCAACGCTGAACTGATCAACATGCTCCTTTAACTGAGCCTTCTCAATGCTTTCAATAATGCCACTCATAGTGTGCCTCCTTATACTAATGCGGATGTTCTTAATACACTTGGTAACAGCGGACCATCTCTAAAATCATAACAGAAATACCTTATCATATCATGAACAAAAATGCAAGCTGTTTTTTTCTTTTTTTGCATGTTTTTTTCTTTTTTGCAGATACTGTCCGTAAGCTTCCACCGAAATGGATTGAAATATTGCGAAAACATATTCAAATATCGAGATCGGTCGGAAGCAATCTAGTAACACAAAACAATACAAAAAGCAAAACAAAATTACAAGAATAAGGAGACAACTACTATGACAAATTGTACCTGTACTGTTACAGAATGTTCCCACAACAGTGATCGTTGCTGCTGCAAATCTGAAATTCTGGTAGACGCAAATCCAAAGGATGCCTGTTCCTGTGGCTGCACTTACTGCGCAAGCTTTGATCACGCATCATACGATTCCTTTAAAAACAGCATGGAAACACCAGATCCAGCCTTAAAAATTGGATGCAATGCGGTTCAATGCGTCTACAATGAAGGTAATTACTGCCAGGCGAAGTCTGTCGCCATCAATGGAATGAATGCAGAGTCTGGAAACCATACGAAGTGTGCGACGTTTCGCGCAAGATAACAAACCATTGAATGTTTATTAGGGACAGCAAGGCGAATGTGATTTACGAGGCGGAACGTTGAAGCGAGCTGCTCAAAATAACGTATGATAAAAAACTACGTAGTGGGCATCGCTGAAAAGTGACGCCGACAAACACTTCGCCGAAGCGTCCCTTCACTAACCTTCCGGGATACATATTTATCTTCCCCGCACCTTCTGAATTGCCGTCACGATCAACAGCACACACAGATTTACAAGCACAATACTTGCTCCTGTCGGTGTCGATAACAAAAAGGAAATAATAAGTCCAAGCAAAAAATCAACGACTGCCACAACCGCAGCGGCGACAATCACGCCACAAAAGCTCTTCTGCAGCCGCATCGCAATCAATGCCGGAAAGATGATCAAACTAGAGATCAGCATGGCTCCCATCATACGCATGCCCAATGTGATCGTCACAGCAGTCAATACCGATAACAGCGCATTGAAGCGACCTACCGGGATACCAGATGCCTTTGAAAAATTTTCATCAAAGGTAATGGAAAAAATGCGGCTGTAAAACAGAACAAACAAAATTAAAACAATAATACATAAAATAACGCTGATAATAACATCCTGCTCGTTCATGACAAGAATGCTTCCGAACATGTAGCTGGAAACGTCCGTGTTGATACCAGTGGTCAGTGCCGTAACAGTGATACCAATCGCCAATGCCGAGGAAGACACGACTGCAATCGCCGCATCGGTCTTCATGTGTGCCGTCTCACGAATGCGAAGCAGACAAAACGATGCACTGATTACGATCGGAATCGACAACCACAGTGGAGAAACGCCAAGTGCAACCGCTACTGACAATGCACCGAAAGAGACATGAGAAAGACCGTCTCCGATCATCGAATAGTGCTTGAGCACCAGGCACACACCTAAAAGTGCCGCACACAGCGATACGAGCACCCCCACGACTAATGCTCGCTGAATAAATGGATATTGAAACATTGTAATAATCAAATTCATTGCTCTTCCTCCCTGAAAGCCGTTCCTAACATACGCTTTCCCTCTTCGCTCGCACAATATTCTTTGCGCGTTCCAAAAAAGTATCCCTGCGGACCAATGTGAAGCACCTTGTCCGCATAGGGCAATGCGCCTGCAATATCATGTGTTACCATTACAATTGCCGTATGCTCTTTTTTGTTGAGCTTTTCTAAAATTTCATAAAGCTCTCTCGTTACCGCCGGATCAAGTCCCGTAACCGGCTCATCCAAAATCAAAAGACGCTCGGTTGCACAGAGCGCTCTTGCAATCAGAACACGCTGCTGCTGTCCGCCTGACAGCGCACCAAACGTTCTTGACGCCAGATTTTCCAGTTCCAGATGACGCATCTGCTTTCTCGCTTTTTCTTTGTCCTCTTTTGAATAGAAGAAACGTCCTTTTCTTGTGCTAAGGCAGCCTGAAAGAACCACCTCCCATACCGTTGCTGGAAAATCTCTCTGAGAGCTTGTCTGCTGTGGCAGATAACCGATCACATGATTGGAAATCCCCTCACCATAGCAAACCTCACCGCTTCCTGCCGGTATTAAACCGAGAAGTCCTTTTACTAACGTAGATTTTCCAGAACCATTTTCTCCGACCACGCATACATATTCGCCTTCCTCCACTGCAAATGACAGATCCTTTATGACCTGCTGATTCTCATATCCAAACGATACCTTTTTACACTCAAACAGCATTTTTCTCACTGTAATCCTTTCTTTAAATTTTCTGCATTTTGTCTCATTAAGTCTACATAGGTCACGCCTGATTTCAATTGCTCTGATGTGACCGTATGACAGGAATGAAGCTCCAATATCTCAACACCGGTTGCCTCCTGTATCATCTCCGCTGTCTTCGTATTTCCCATCTCCACATGGTAGACAGCCTTAATATCCTCAGATTGAATTTCTTCTATTAAAGAAGCAATCACGCGGGCGGACGGTTCAGTATCTCCGGCACACCCTGCAAATGCCGCATCGTAATCAAGGCCAAATTCCTGTGTAAAATACAAAAATGGGAAACGATCGGCAAATAAAATTTTATGAACGCGGGCGGAGGATACAATCTCTTCGATTTCCGACTGGACATCAGCAATCTGGGCACGATAATCTGCGGCATTTTCATGAAACTGTTCAGCATGCTCTGGATCTGCCTCACAGAGCACCTCTTCGATGGCAGAAACGAGAAGCTGGGCATTTTCGAGCGAAGTCCAGATATGCTCGTCGTACTCGCCATCATGATCATCATGATCATGATTCTCTGTTTCTGCATCATCGTCGTCATCATGATCGTGGGCGTCACTTTCTGTATCATCATGGTCATCGTGATCGTGGTCATCACTTTCTGTATCGTCGTGGTCATGGTCATCGTGGTCATGATCATGTGTATGACCGATCGTTTTCATACTCTTTGAGTGTGCCTCCTCAAGCAGTTCCACAGCCTCGATTCCCTGAAATGTAATGCCATGATCTCTTGGAACAGCTTTTAACACCTCCTCAACCCACGTTTCCATCTCTCCACCATTATAAAGAAAGACATCTGCCGATTGCAGTGTGAGCAGATCCTGTGCGGTCGGCTCAAAGCTATGGCTGTCGCGACCCGGCGGCAGCAAGAGTGTCACATCCAGATAGTCCCCACCGATCGCTCTGGCAAAATCGTAATAGGGAAAGACTGTTGCTACAACGGAAAGCTTCTGTGAGGTTTCCGTTGAATTATCTGCATTTTTATTTGTATCCTGTGCTTTATTGCAACCAGCAGCCATGCATACCATCACCAACAACAGCGTGACAAATATCCATTTGCATTTACCTGTTAATTTTCGCATTTTGTTTTCCTTCCATATATATAATATATATCATCATTTTCAATCATTTTCATAATGCCACACCATACAATAAAATGATTCTATAATTAAATAATTATTTAATTCCCCAAACACGCAGCAAGGCCGCCGTTTTCACGGCAGCCTTGTGTGTTTTATCTTTTGTAATGGTTTTCCTTGTTAGGAGTTCATTTTATCAGTAGTTTATCTGTTTATCAAACATTTACACTGCTGTAGTTTGGAGCCTCTTTGGTGATCTGGATATCATGCGGATGGCTTTCCTTTAAGGAAGCAGCACTGATCTTAACGAACTTGCCAGTCTCCTGTAAGGTCTTGATATCCTTTGCTCCACAGTAGCCCATACCAGAACGAATACCACCAACTAACTGGAAGATGGTATCTTCTACGGTTCCCTTGTATGCAACACGTCCTTCTACACCTTCTGGAACAAGCTTCTTTGCCTCGGTCTGGAAATAACGATCCTTAGAACCATTCTCCATAGCAGCGATGGAACCCATTCCACGGTAAACCTTGTACTTTCTTCCCTGATACAGCTCGAAATCACCAGGAGCCTCGTCACAGCCTGCAAACATACTTCCCATCATGCAGACATTTGCACCAGCAGCCAGAGCCTTTGTCATATCACCAGAGTACTTGATACCGCCATCTGCGATGATCGGAACACCATATGGCTTTGCAGCCTCGTAGCAATCCATAACCGCGGTGATCTGCGGAACACCGATACCTGCAACCACACGAGTGGTACAGATGGAACCAGGTCCGATACCGATCTTAACGGCATCTGCGCCAGCCTCGATCAGCGCCTTTGTTGCCTCGCCAGTTGCTACGTTTCCAACGATAACCTGTAAATCTGGATAAGCAGCCTTAATCTCCTTTAAGGTGTTGATGATGTTCTTAGAATGACCATGTGCAGAGTCGATTACGATACAATCTACCTTTGCGTTTACCAGAGCGGTTACACGCTCCATTACATTCTTTGTGATGCCGACAGCCGCACCGCAAAGCAGACGTCCCTGCTCGTCCTTTGCAGACATCGGGTACTTGATCTGCTTCTCAATATCCTTGATTGTGATCAGTCCCTTTAAGTTGAAATCATCGTCAACGATTGGAAGCTTCTCCACTCTTGCCTTTGCCAGAATCTTCTTTGCATCTGCAAGGGTAACACCCTCTTTTGCAGTTACCAGATTCTTGCTGGTCATGACTTCACGAATCTTACGTGAGAAGTCCTCCTCAAACTTTAAGTCACGGTTTGTAATGATTCCTACGAGCTTTCTGCCCTCGGTGATCGGTACACCAGAGATACGGAACTTGCTCATCAGTGCGTTGGCATCCTCGAGAGTATGCTCCGGGGAAAGGTAGAACGGATCGGTAATAACGCCATACTCGGAACGCTTTACCTTATCAACCTCCTCGGCCTGTGCTTCAATAGACATGTTCTTATGGATGATACCGATACCGCCCTGACGCGCGATAGCGATTGCCATACGATGCTCGGTAACGGTGTCCATACCGGCGCTCATCATCGGGATATTTAACTGAATCTTCTTTGTTAACTGTGTTGTTAAATCAATCATGTTCGGAGTTACCTCAGAATACTGAGGAACCAACAGGACATCATCAAATGTGATGCCATCACCAATAATCTGACTCATGTCTACTATACCTCTCTCTTTTGATTAAATGTTATTAAGTTGTTAGTTCTTTGCCGTAATGCTCTGGTCAATCATGACCTTTCTCGGTGCTGCACTCTTCATGCACTTGAGAAGATTGTCATTCGGCTCGATAACATATACGAACTTGCCAGTCTCGTCAGAGTAGGCAATTCCGTAGGTATTGGCATCGGCCTTTCCAGAGGAAAAATCAACTACCTTTACCTGATTGTTACCTTTGATGTAATCGAATTCATGGGACTTCATAGAAGCCATCTTTTCGATCTTCTGGATGTCCAGCTTCTTCATACGCTTACGG
>CAVFYJ010000089.1:0-6859 GCA_963626545.1 Acetatifactor sp.
TCCGGTATTCAAGGGAAACTTTGCATGCTCGGCCATTCTATGACCGAGTTGTTGACAGAGTTTACAATGGTTTCTCCAAAAGTATTTGCGAAATACATTGGATTTACAGAAGAGGAAGTTCAAAACCTGTGTATTACTTACGATTGCGATTTTCAAGAAGTCAAGCGTTGGTATGATGGCTATTTACTTGGAAATTATCAGGTATACAACCCCAGAACAGTCGTCGAAGTGCTTCTTTGCAAACAATTTCAAAGCTATTGGTCCGAAACAGCTTCTTATGAAACCATTGTCCCATTAATCAACATGGACTATGTCGGGCTAAAAACAGCTCTGATTAACATGCTCTCTGGTGCTTCTGTCAAAGTGAATACGATCACTTTTCAAAATGATACAATCAATATTCGAAACAAAGATGACGTATTGACTTATCCAATTCATCTAGGCTACCTTGGATACGATCAGACTCGGCATACGGCCTTTGTGCCAAACGAGGAAATCCGCCAAGAACTTATGGTTGCAGTTGAAGATCGCATCTTGGACGAATCACCAATGTCTAATTGAACAATATGAAAAAAGTGAATTCTAATCTTAGAAAAAAAGTCAGCCACATGATACTTCTGTACCATGCAGCTGACTTTTTTGATTTTCTAATGTTTCTATAACATATTACAGATTTCTAATGATTTTACAGATTTGCTCTGATTTCCTTTGGACGGAAGCCACCCTCTGCCAGTGCAGCGATGATCTCCTTCTTGTGGCTCTCGCCAAAGCTTTCCATGGTGATCTTTAACTCTACTGCGGCGCTTCTGTTTGTGGTAACAAACTGGTTGTGATCAAGCTTGATGATGTTGCCCTTTACCTGTGCAATCAAAGAAGCAACCTTTGCCAGCTCGCCCGGTTTATCCGGAAGCAGACAGGATACGGAGAAGATTCGACCTCTCTGAATTAAGCCGTGCTGTACAACAGAGGACATAGTGATGACATCCATGTTACCACCACTTAAGATGGAAACGATCTTCTTATTCTTTACATCCAGATGCTTAAGTGCCGCAACGGTCAGAAGACCGGAGTTTTCAACTACCATCTTGTGATTCTCGATCATATCAAGGAATGCACCGATCAGTTCGTCATCCGGTACGGTGATGATCTGGTCTACGTTTTCTTTGATGTACGGGAACAGCTTATCGCCAGGGGTACGCACTGCGGTACCATCTGCGATGGTGTTTACGCTTGGCAGGCTCACGATGTGGTCAGCCTTTAAGGACTCCTGCATGCAGTTTGCGCCCTCTGGCTCAACACCGATGATCTGGATCTTTGGATTGAGCATCTTTGCTAACGTGGAAACACCGGTACACAGTCCGCCGCCACCGATTGGGCAAAGAATATAGTCAACGGTTGGAAGCTCCTTGATGATCTCCATTGCGATACTTCCCTGTCCACATGCAACATCAAGGTCGTTGAAGGCATGGATAAAGGTATATCCATTCTCCTCTGCTAACTTCATTGCATGCTCACATGCATCATCGTACACATCTCCGTACAGAACAACCTCAGCGCCATAGCTCTTGGTGCGGTTGATCTTAATTAATGGCGTGCTGGTTGGCATAACGATAACTGCCTTTGCGTGATACAGCTTTGCTGCATAAGCAACACCCTGTGCGTGATTTCCTGCGGATGCGGTGATGATACCCTTTGCGCGGTCCTCCTCGCTTAAGGTAGAAATCTTGTAGTACGCACCTCTTACCTTGTAGGCTCCGGTGTACTGCATGTTCTCAGGCTTGAAATAGACCTTATTTCCAGTCTGGTTTGAGAAATACTCGCTGTACTTTAATTTTGTCTCCAGTGTGACGCGGCTGACGATCTCACTGGCTTCCTCAAATTTCTCTAATGTCAATTCTTCCATTTTCTCATGCCTTTCTTTTTGCTTGTTATGCGTTATTTGTTGCATTTTCTTTACTATATTGCATTTGCTGCTTTTGGCTGTACATTCCCTGTTCGAGCTTAGGGACTTTACTGCTCAGATGATGTGTCCTTGCGGTCAAACAGTGCGGTGACAAACTGCTCGGAGTTAAACTTTTGCAGGTCATCAATGCGCTCGCCGACGCCGATATACTTAACCGGAATGCCAAGCTCGGACTGAATCGCAACTGCAATTCCACCCTTTGCAGTTCCATCCATCTTTGTCAAGATAATACCGCTGATATCAGCAACCTCCATAAATTGCTTTGCCTGAGAAAGCGCATTCTGACCTGTTGTTCCATCAAGAACCAGAAGGGTCTCTCTGTATGCTTCTGGGTACTCCTTGTCGATGATACGATTGATCTTTTTTAACTCTTCCATCAAGTTCTTCTTGTTATGGAGACGACCTGCGGTATCGCAAATCAATACATCGGTATTTCTGGCCTTTGCTGCCTGAACCGCATCGAAGATAACAGCTGCCGGATCGGAACCTTCCTTATGGGAAATGACACCGACATTGGCGCGCTTTCCCCACTCCTCCAACTGATCAATCGCTGCGGCACGGAAGGTATCGGCTGCTGCTAAGAGCACGCTGTTTCCCTGATCCTTTAACTGGTCGGCCAGCTTTCCGATGGATGTGGTCTTTCCAACGCCATTTACACCGATGACGAGCACAACGGACTTTCTATGCTCAAACTCGTAAGCGTTCTCGCCCAAATCCATCTGACGGCGGATGCTGTCGATTAAGACCTCCTTACACTCCTGAGGCTCCTTTAAATGAAGCTCCTTTACCTTCTGCTTCATATCGGCTAAGATCTTCTCGGTCGCATCGACACCCAGATCACCCATAATCAGGATCTCCTCGATCTCCTCGTAGAAATCGTCATCAATGTCGGTAAATCCTCTGAAAACAGAGTCAATTCCGGAAACGATGCTGTTTCTTGTCTTTGTCAGACCTTCCTTTAAGCGGGCAAAAAATCCTTTTTTCTTTTCTTCCATAGTCCACCTCTATCTATTCCTGTGTTTTTACTTTTATTACTTATCGAGATCCTTCTCAATCAGATTAACGCTGACCAACGTGGAGACACCCTTCTCCTGCATCGTGATACCGTACAGACGATCCGCCGATGTCATGGTGCCACGTCGGTGCGTGATTACGATAAACTGTGTATTTGCCGTCAGCTTATGCAGATAATTGGCAAAACGGCCTACATTGGAATCGTCAAGCGCAGCCTCGATCTCATCAAGAAGACAGAATGGAGACGGCTTTAAATTCTGGATGGCAAACATTAGCGCAATCGCCGTCAGTGCCTTCTCACCACCGGAAAGCTGCATCATATTCTGAAGCTTCTTGCCCGGCGGCTGTGAGATGATGCGAATACCGGCCTCGATGACATCCTCGTCCTCAACTAGCTCAAGTGTACCTTTTCCGCCTCCGAACAGTTCTTTAAAGACGCGGTCAAACTCGACGCGAATCTCCTCAAACTTTTCCTTAAACTGTTTTCGCATACCTTCATCTAATTCCTCGATGACTTTCTGCAAGGTCTTCTCGGACTCAATCAGATCCTCATACTGGGTCTTCATAAAGGTATAGCGCTCGGACATTTCCTTAAACTCGTCGATTGCACTGACGTTGACGTTTCCAAGTCCGCGGATGCTCTTCTTGAGTTCGTTGATGTGGTCCTTAAGTTCAGCAAGCGGCCGCTCACTCTTTGCCGATGCTTTGGCATCGCTCGGGCGAAGCTCATATTCTTCCCACAAATACTCTGCCAACTCGTCAAGGCGATCCTCGAAGCGCTCCTTTTGGTTGTTCATGCGAAGCAGATCGCGGTCGAGCGCAGACAGTCTCGTGGAGAGTTCCTCTCGTTTTGCAAAAAAGCCCTTTAACGATTCGTTCGCGCGGTTGCGGCGCTCGCTCACCTGTGCCAGCTCTGCTTCCTTTTGCTTTTGGGTTTGCTCTAAGCTTTCAATTTGCTTTTGAACCTCGTCGATCTGTGCCGTTTTCTCTGCTACAGCCTCCTCGCACTCGGCAAGTGTTGTTTGCAGCTCGTCTTGTTCTGCCTTTCGCTTGTCCACTTCCTGCGCCATACGGCGGATATTTTCGAGAATAAACTGCTCCTGCTGCTTAAGCTGTAACTGCTTAGCACCCAGATCGGAAATCTCTTTCGTGAGTGCATCGCGCTGTTTGATCATCTCATCGACAAAGCTCTGGTTACGGTCGGCGCTGTCTCTGGACTCATCGCCTGCAGACTCCAGTTCCTTGATGGAACCTGCGACCTGCTCGTAGCTGGCCTTGATGCGTTCCAGCTTTCCTTCCTGCAATACAAGTTCATTATTTAAATGCTCGCGATCCTTTATGATCTCCTCGACACGCTGGGTCGCCTCCCGCATACGAAGACGTCCTTCGGTCTCCTTTAATGTCAGATTTTGAATCTCATTTTGCTGCTTTTGAACCTGCTGCGACAGCGTGTTTGCTTTCTTTTCCGATTCCTCAAAGCGGGCAGCGAGCTTTTTTAATTGCTCAGTTTCTTTCTTGATCTTGGTCTCAAGTTCTTCTAGTTCTCGATTTCGACCAAGAAGATTGCTGTTATTCTTGAACGCACCTCCGGTCATGGAGCCGCCCGGATTTAACAATTCACCCTCAAGGGTAACGATGCGAAGGCTTCTTCGAAACTTTGCAGAGACTTTAAGTCCATGGTCGATTGTATCGACTACCACAATTCTTCCAAGAAGAAATTGCACGAGCTTTTTGTAGGTGTCCTCTGTCTTAACAAGGCTGCTCGCCAGTCCAATGACACCCGGCTCTTTTAAAGCATCCTTCTGTGCAAATTCATCGCGCACAGTGATCGCATCGAGCGGACGGAAGGTTGCTCGTCCAAAGCGTCCCTGCTTTAAATACTCAATCAAACGCTTTGCGGTCTGCTCGGTGTCGGTGACGATGTTTTGAATCGCACCGCCAAGTGCCGTCTCGACTGCAGTCTCATAGCGCTTCTCTACATGAATCAGATCGGCCACAACGCCATGAATACCAGGATTTTGGTTTCGTACCTCCATAACCTTTCGGATGCTGTTTCCATAGCCCTCGTAGCGCTCGGCTAGATTGCGAAGCGACTCGGCACGTGTCACAGATACCTGATGGAGACGACGCTGCTCATAATACTCGTTTTGCAGCTGTTCTCTTGTCTTTTGCTCTGTCTCAAGGGATGCGACTGCTTCGCGCTGCTTCTCTGCCAATTCTGTCTTTTTCTGTGAAATCGCCTTATAGGACTGCTCGCTCTCGGTCGCGCGCTTCTGCCAGATTGATTCCTCGGTCTTACTCTCTAAGAGTCTGCGATTCATCTGCGCCTGTTCGGTCTTTGCCTGCTCAAGAAGGGTCTGATACTTTTGCAATTCACCGACAAAGGAAGACTTTTCATTTAACAGGGAAATCATCTTTCCCTGATCGTCCTTTAACGCCTGCTGGTAAGTCGCAAGTCCGTCCTGCACCTGAATGAGAACGCTCTGTGCACCATCTTTCTTAGCAGTTGTATCGTAAATCTCACGGCTGCACTCCTGGCGCTTTTTCTGTTCTTCATTTACCTGCGCACTGTACTCTTCTTGCTCTTTTTCAAGCGTTTCAATACGCTCAGCGGTGTGGGTGCGTCTTAAATATTCGGTATTAATCTGTTCCTTTAATACGTTGACGGCGCCCTCTTTTTCCTGACGCTCGGTCTGACAGGCGGTACTTTCATCGCGAAGCGCCGTAATCTGTTCCTCAAGACGGTTAAAGCTGTCCTGTTGGTGCTCATACTTTGCCTTTAACGCCTCGCTGCTGCGATTGGTGTCATTGTAATCTCTTGTCGTGATGGCAAGATTTTTTTCGAGTGCTGAAAGATCACTTTCAAGCTTGCCGCTCTCCACCGCGTAGGCATCGATATCATACTGCTTTAACTCATCGCGAAGCTTCAAATATTCCTTTGCTGCCGCTGCCTGACGCTCCAATGGGCCTACCTGTCTGGACAACTCGGACATGATGTCGTTTAAGCGCACCATATTTGCCTGCTCACTCTCGAGCTTTTTCTTGGCAGCTGCCTTGCGGCGCTTAAACTTCACGATACCAGCCGCCTCGTCAAAGAGTTCACGGCGATCCTCTGGCTTACCACTTAAGATCTTGTCAATCTGACCCTGTCCGATAATTGAATAGCCCTCTTTTCCGATACCGGTATCGTAGAAAAGCTCGGTGACATCCTTTAAACGGCACTGTGTTCCGTTCAGGCGATACTCGCTCTCACCGGAGCGATAGATTCGTCTGGACACGGTGACTTCATTGTAATCCAGATTTAGATGGCGGTCGGTGTTGTCAAAGGTAATAGCCACGCTGGCGTAGCCCTGCGGCTTTCGGTTCTGCGTTCCGGAAAAGATAACGTCCTGCATGTTAGCACCACGAAGCTGCTTAGAGCTTTGCTCTCCGAGTACCCAGCGCACGGCATCGGCGACGTTGCTCTTTCCACTTCCGTTTGGCCCGACAATACAGGTGATTCCATTGTGGAACTCAAACAACGTCTTGTTTGCAAATGACTTAAAGCCTTGCACCTCAATACTTTTTAAATACATAAAAGATTATTCTCACTTTATTTTTTTCTGCGTCTTATGCGTTTGCCTTCTGAAGCATCAGAATGGTCTCATAGGCTGCCAGCTGCTGTGCGCCCTTTTTGGTATGGCCTACGCCTACGCCAAATGCCTTGTCGCCAATCTTTGCCTGCATACGAAACTTCTTGTCGTGATCCGGTCCCTCTTCTGCAAGAAGTTCATAGGACAACGGCTCATTAAAGTCTCTCTGCACGATTTCCTGAAGGATAGTTTTGCTATCGTAAAAGAGCTTTTTATTTTCCAGATCGTTTAAGACAAAACGGACAATAAA
>CAVFYJ010000089.1:6885-13432 GCA_963626545.1 Acetatifactor sp.
GCTCCAATCAGCGCTTCCATGGCATCGGATGTGATGGATGCTCTGAGTCTTCCACCTGTGGAGTCCTCTCCATTTCCAAGGCGAAGGTATTTTCCAAGGGAAATGGCCTCGGCACACATCGCCAGTGACTGTTCACAGACAATGCTTGCACGCAGCTTCGTCAGCTCGCCCTCCGGATATTCCTTATAATTGTGGAACAAAAAATCGCTCGACACAAGCTCAAGTACGGCATCCCCCAAAAATTCCAGACGCTCGTTATCGTGTCTTTTTCCTGCATAATGCTCGTGCGCATATGAGCTGTGCGTCAGGGCAAGTTCTAACAGCTTCGGATCCTGAAACGTATATCCGACTGTTTTTTCCAGTTCACTCATAATTCCTCCTCTAATTAAAACAACCTAAACGAAATAAGCGAAAATTGTGAAAATTGTGAAACTAACGAAATGAAAATTGAAAACATAAAAAGTTAGAAATGAAAAGACAGAGCCGCAAGGATTACCCTCGCAGCTCATGTACCAGTCTTCTTTTTACGCCATCGTATCGTTAATCAGTTCGTACACATCGCCAACGGTTGCCAGATTTTTGTCCTCGAGTTCTTCCTGCGGAACGGTGATTCCCAACTCATCCTCGATTCCCATGATGATCTCAACCGCATCCAATGAATCAGCTCCGAGATCCTCCAGCAATCTCGTATCCATTGTGATTTCGTCCTCCTCGACGTCTAAAACCTCAGCAATGATTTTCTGCAATGTTTCGAATTCCATACAAGCCACCCTTTCTTATACTTTCTTTGTTTTTTGTTTTGATGTTGTTTTTTTGCTCTTGTTCTTGTTTTTGCTTTCGCTTTAATTTTGATTTTTTGGTTTGATTCTTGTCTTACACATTCAGACTTTTTTCTATCTTTGCGGCAATGTCTGTCTCAGTAAAGGATACGCACTGCTCGATTGCCGTGGTAACTTCCTTTGCTTTTGAACTACCATGAGCCTTTACAACAAGACCCTTTAATCCCAGAAGCGGCGCTCCGCCGTACTCGCTGGCATCAAATTTTTTGACTACACCCTTCAGTGAAGGCTTTGCAAGAAAACCGCCGATCTTTCCTGCTGTTGTGGACATCATTGCATTCTTGATTTCTTTGATCAGTGCCTTTCCGACGCCCTCGTACAGTTTTAGAATGACGTTTCCGACAAATGCCTCACACACCAACACATCACATGGTCCATACGGAATCTCACGTGCCTCAACGTTTCCGATGAAGTTGATGTCTGGACATTCCTTTAACAGCGGATACGTCTCTTTTACGAGTGCATTTCCCTTCTCTTCCTCGGCACCGATATTGACAATGCCGACTCTCGGATTTTTGATGCCCATCACATTCTCTGCGTAGATGGAACCCATCTTTGCAAACTGGACAAGCTGCTCAGCACGCGCATCTACGTTTGCTCCGCAGTCCACTAAAAGCATCGCTCCGTTTACCGTTGGGATAACCGGTGCAAGCGGCGCTCTCTTTACGCCCTTGATCTTTCCTGCAATCAGCTGACCGCCAACCAATACCGCGCCCGTGCTTCCACAGGAAACGAATGCATCTGCCTTTTGCTCCTTTACAAGCTTCAGTCCAACAACGAGTGAGGAATCCTTCTTTGTGCGCACAGACTCTACCGGCGGCGCTCCGGTCGGGATCACCTCAGATGCCGGTACGATCTCAAGTCTGGACTTGTCGTACGTCATTCCTTCGAGTGCTTTGTTCAAGTCGTCTGGACGGCCGGTCAGAAGCACTTTTATGTTGCTGTTTTTATTAATGGCATCTACCGCACCCTGCACCATACAGGCAGGAGCGTTATCGCCTCCCATACCATCTACTGCTACTGTAATCATTCTTTTCTTTTTCTTCCATTCTCGTTAATTCACAGGGGATTTTTTCGTCCCAGTATCATGATATACGATTCCGTGTCAGAAATCAACTATTTTTTTGTAACTATTCAGAGCCAGGCAGATTTGCAGAAAAACGGATTGCCATGCTTGCATGAACAACTCCGTTTGACTGCAAATCTATCTGGCGAGAAGCCACAACGAGATAATTGCTCCATCTGGAGCAACGCGAAGCGGAATCGAGATGTGACTCTGAATAGTTACAAAAAAAACATAAAAAGCATAAAAAAGAGGCATACAGTCCGAAAACTGTACGCCCCTTAAATTTTTAATTAGTCCTCAACAGAAACAATCTCTCTCTTGTTGTAAGAACCACAAGCCTTGCAAACTCTATGCGGCATCATAAGAGCACCACACTTGCTGCACTTTACCAGATTAACAGCACCCATCTTCCAGTTTGCTCTACGCTTATCTCTTCTAGCCTTAGAAGTTTTATTCTTTGGACAAATAGACATGTTTTTACACCTCCTTTAATACTTAAGCTTTCACAGCCTGCCATACACATCCTGGCAGGCAGGATGTGACTACTGTATCAGGAATCCGTGCGATTACTCTGAGCGAATATCTCACGGATAATCGACATTCTGGGATCTAACTCTGTTCGATCGCAGTTGCAGGTCTGGCGATTCAAGTTTACTCCACACTTTGGGCATACACCCTTGCAGTCCTCTTTGCAGAGCACCTTGTCCGGAATATCTGTCATCATCTCATCCCAAACCATACCATCTACGTCCAGATGATACCCGTCAATGTAGGATTGCTCATCCAACTGTGCGATACGCTCCTGAGCCGACGCATTGGCATCCACGTCTCTTTCAAATTCAAAATCCATCGGTACCTTTACGCTTTCCAGACAGCGGTCACATGGCATCTCAAGAACAAGAGATACCGTAGCCGTTATTGCAATCTTCCTGTCTCCCTCATGTGTAAGCCTCAGCTTAACTGGCTGCTTACTGACAATCGGATACTTCTTACGCTTCCAGACGACCTCTGACATCTCAAGTGGAACATCGTATGTCTTTACAATACCATCTGCCGCAAAAAGCTCAGACATGTTAATTACCATAGCAGACCTCCTCACAGGCTGAACCTGTGTCAAGTATTTTTACATGACACTTCGCACACACTCGTACATTATATAGTTTTCCCTGTCATTTGTCAACTGTTTTCTTTTATTTTTTTATTACATGTTTTGAGCCTGAACAGCGGTGATCGCAACAACACCTACGATGTCATCTGCGAAGCATCCTCTGGACAGATCGTTTACAGGAGCACCGATACCCTGAGTAACCGGGCCATATGCCTCTGCCTTTGCCAGTCTCTGAACCAGCTTGTAGCCGATGTTTCCTGCATCCAGATTCGGGAAGATCAGAACGTTTGCATGACCTGCAACGGTGCTGTCTGGAGCCTTGGAAGCTGCTACGGACGGAACAAGTGCTGCATCTAACTGAAGCTCACCATCAACGTCAAGATCCGGATACTGCTCCTTTGCAATCTTGGTAGCCTCTACAACCTTTGTTACCAGGTCGTGCTTTGCACTTCCCTTTGTGGAATGGGACAGCATAGCAACCTTTGCCTTCTTGCCAGTCAGCTGCTCGAAGGACTCTGCGGAGGATGCTGCGATTGCTGCTAACTCTTCCGGATTCGGATCCTGATTCAGACCACAGTCACCAAATACAAATACGCCGTCCTCGCCATACTCGCAGTTCGGAACGATCATTAAGAAGAATGCGGAAACTAACTTGCAGCCCGGCTTTGTCTTGATGATCTGCAGACACGGACGAAGTGTGTTAGCGGTAGAATGGCATGCACCAGATACCATACCGTCAGCATCACCAGCCTTGATCATCAGGCAGCCATAGTATGCATAATCGGACAGAGCCTGCTTTCTAGCCTCTTCCTTGGTCAGACCCTTCTTCTTTCTTAACTCAACGAACAAATCCAGATACTCCTCGGTCTTCTCATATGTAGCCGGGTCAATGATGGTAGCGCCAGTTACGTCGTAACCCTTACCGTACTTTTCAACCTCTTCCGGGCTTCCCAGAATGATCAGGTTTGCAAGACCTTCCTTTAAGATCTTCTCTGCTGCCTCCCATGTTCTAGTGTCCATAGACTCTGGCAGAATGATTGTCTTCTTATCGGCCTTTGCTTTTGCCTTAATCTCATCAATAAATCCCATGATATTTTAATTCTCCTTTCATTCGTTGGACGCGCTAAGCATCGTCCCTCTTTTACCAATTATAGTACAATCCCTTCGGTTAGGCAAGACAGGATTTTCCATATTTTTGTTTCTTTTGCGGTACAAAAAGTTTTTTCTGGTATTCGCACTTTTTTTGTCGTATACTATGACGTATACCATATCAGGAAGGATTTTTTATTTATATGAAGACAGTTGGAATTATCGCAGAGTACAATCCCTTTCACAAGGGGCATGCCTACCACATTCAAAAGGCAAAGGAAGCCACTGGGGCCGATTTTGTCGTTGTCGCTATGAGCGGAAATTTCGTGCAGCGCGGCGCTCCTGCCATAATTGACAAATATACACGCACAAAAATGGCACTTGACGGCGGTGCCGATCTGGTTCTTGAACTTCCAGTACCATTTGCAACAGCTGCTGCTCCGATCTTTGC
The DNA here is from genome assembly GCA_963626545.1 of Acetatifactor sp. GTDB lineage: Bacteria > Bacillota > Clostridia > Lachnospirales > Lachnospiraceae > Anthropogastromicrobium. The sequence continues at coordinate 11,439 of CAVFYJ010000089.1, forward strand.
GGAAGCCGGTGTGTCGCTGTTTCATCATCTGGGCTGTGTAGATGCGCTGTGCTTTGGAAGTGAATCTGGTGATGTGGACTCTCTTATCGCAACCGCGCGCATATTGATGGAAGAACCACCTGAATATAAGCTGCTTTTGCAGCGCTTTTTAAAGGAAGGAAACAGCTATCCAAAGAGTGTGCAGATGGCGGTGCAGTCACTAGGAAATAAACTTGGGAATAAACTAGGCAATGAACGAAATAATGAGCTTGCTGCCTCGCCGAATGACACGCTTGCTGTTGAATATATAAAAGCACTTTTGAAATATAATAGCGCGATAACACCGATTGCGATAAAGAGGGAGGGCAATGGTTATCATGAGACAAACCTGTCTTCTGGTTTTGCCAGCGCCTCTGCCATCCGAAATCAGATTGAACAAAAGATTGAAGCGCTTACAGAAACTAAGTTGAATTCTTCTGCTATTTCTGCGCTTGAGTCCTTCCTTCCTGAGACTTCATTTTCACTGATGAAAAATTCCTTTGGTCATACGTTCCCTGTGACCGAGGATGATTTCTCGCTTGCACTCGCAATGATTTTAAATGCCGGACAGATGACAAATGGCATGAATATTTTACAGGCCGCTGATATGACACCAGAGCTGACTGACCGAGTACACCGTCTTCTTTCTAGTGGCAAGCTTTTTACGTTCTGTGATCTTGCGGAAGCGCTAAAAACAAAAAATATCACGCGTGCCCGCATCAACCGTGCGCTGCTTCATTGTCTGCTTGCCATCAGTCAGGAGGATTTGGAAATTTTTCGTGCCGATACCTTTTGTTCTTATGCGCGCATTCTTGGCTTTAAAAGGGAGGCATCACCACTGTTAAAGGCAATCAAAAACAACGCCGATATTTCTATCATCACAAAGCTTGCAGACGCAAAAAACAAGCTCGATGAGACAGGAAATAAGCTCCTGTCCCACGAGCTTGCCGCTTCGTTTCTTTACCGTCAGGCTGTCTGGTGCAAGTTTCATGAATCGCTTCCAGATGAGTACCGTGCCGGTGTCATTATTATTTAATAACTACTTATTTATTTTTGCTTTCTTTCGTAGCAACGAAAATCATAGACAAGATCAAAATAGGTCTGCTCATCGCTGACATCGGTTAATGTCCATTCCTCAGAAGAAATCTCCGGGAAAAAGGTATCTGCCTCATAGACATAATCAATTCGTGTCAGATGGATGCGATCTGCATACGGCAAAAATTCACGATAAATGCTCTCTCCGCCAATCACATATACATCCTCGCTGCGGTACTGCTTGATCTGTTCAAGAACCTCCTCGACGCTGTGGCAAATGGTCGCACCCTTACACGTATAGTCCTGATTACGTGTTAATACAATGTTGGTGCGGCCTTCGAGCACACGGCCACCCGGAAGACTCTCTAAAGTCTTTCTTCCCATGACAACGACCTTTCCGATCGTTTCCTTTCGAAACAGCTGCTGATCAAATGGAATGGTGACAAGAAGCTTTCCCTGATAGCCGATTCCATTTTTCTTATCTGCTGCAACAATAATATTCATAATTAAAATCCTTTCGTTTGTCATAGGCACCTCCCACTTCCCTTGGGAGGTGGGAGGTGCCTTATAAATTCGCAACCATTAACCTTGGTTTTCGATGTACTTTTGTATAGTTGTTGACGATACTTCACCTATGAATAGCCGTCAGACCAAAAGATTTTCTTCTTCCAGTACTGCTTAGACAGAAAATCTGAATACTTTTGCCATAAATAATAGGTGGTCTGTTGTTTAATGACTTTTATAATGTCACATATTCTGTCTGTTGCATCATAGCTCACTAAGAAATGTACATGGTCTTTGTCGGTTTCCATAGCAATAATATTTCAACCATTAGAATTGCATATATCGAAAATCTTTTGTTTTACATCATCGGCAATAGTACCTTTAAGTAATTGCTTGCGATATTTTGTAACTAATACTATATGTACCTTGAGACTGTA
>CAVFYJ010000090.1:0-13137 GCA_963626545.1 Acetatifactor sp.
TCTGCGGTTGCTCCTCTGTACATTGTCATAAGATCCATGTTGGAATATCCCCATGGATTTTTATACTGCAATAAAAAAGTCCACACATCATCATCAGACCATTCTTCCATTGGCGAGAAAACCAACTCGTTTGCCAATGTAGGATTTGGACTAAGTAATTCTCTAACACGTTTTTTTTCTAGGTTTGTCATTGTTCTATTTCTTCTTGAACTTTCCTGTTTTCTGGTACCTAATACTAAAATTATCTCTCCGTGTTCAGCTATTTTATTTTTGATAAACTTATTTACAGGTTGAATTTTCAATCGATCTGTACACCAACGATATTTTTTTCTAGGGAATGGATATCCTTTTCCTAAAAGATTTACCCAGAATGTATTATTATAATCCGGTGTCAATCTCACTGGAATAAACGGCAATTCTTTATTTTGCGCTTCTATCTTCATACATTCCAATGACTTTTCTACCCACTTTGAAACCACTGGTGATTCAACTAAGGTATCTGTATTCATGATGTAAACTGTTTTTTTTCTGTCTTGTATCGACATTTTTTCAATCGCCATCCACACTAACTGTACTGCTGCTGTACTGTCCTTTCCTCCTGAATACCCTATCATCCAGGGAATGTCATCTGCTAAATACAGATTTTGAATTGTAACAATCAATCCATCTATAAGCTCTTTCGTGATTGCCATGTTATATCCTCTATTCTTAAATTATATTTTTAAGCCTTTATATTATTTTTCATTTATAGAAAAATAATGCTCCAAACTTTAAGGGCCTATACTACAACACTTTGTGTAACCACACTTGTCAGTTTTTTGCTATCACTGTATTAGTTATATAAAATATATACATCTAATAGCTTTCTACATTTTTTATTTAAACACGACAAAGGGTATTCTTAAGCGCCTACTTAAGTATACCCTGTGCCCGTTCTACTGTCAATGCAGCATTTTATTTACCTTTTACAGTCCCTTCATAATTAAATATATGGCTATCAATCTATCAGTACCTTTTTGCTACAGAAAAAGATAACTTTACTCGTCTATCCAATGATTCTTCTTTTAACCAATTTAATACCTTTTCATCTAAATCCATCACAGTTGCCTTACCACTATTCATCTTCTGAAGAAAATCAATAATCTGTTGGTCTAGCCCCAAACCGCCAATAAGTTTATTTGCATCTGAAAGATTATAACTCATTATCTTGAAATTATCAATATCAGTTGTCCATGCCTCGCCTTTAGAAATCCCATCCAGACATTTCCTAACATGTTCAGAATCAATTTCAGAAATTACTTTTAATGTGCTTACCGTTGAATTCGTAAGCAATACATATTGCTTTGACCATTCCTTTTTTATGTTCTGAAGTAAATTCTTTAAATCTTTTTCAACTTCACTAATGGATTCTTTTTCAACACAACCAGAATGGGGGGCATTTTTTTGTAAAGTCAAAATTTTTTCCAACTCTACAAGCGATAACTCACTTAGCTGAAACTGTAAATTGTCCTTCGCATATTGTAATGTAACCATTAACTGATGTATCTGATCTGTCAATGCTTCATATTTAGAATCTAACGCATCCTGAGCTGCCTTATTGTCTCTTCTTTCCTCACGTTGACGAAGTTCTTTCATTTCCTTTATTTTTTTGTTTAAAATATCTATCATCATACCTATCACCGTAATTTTTCTAATAATGCTATGTCACCATCAATAACTGCCATTTGCTCTTTATACAGGTTCTCCGTTTGTTCTTCATCTAATACACCAAAGTCCTTCTTTCTAGCAGTAATCTGCTTATCAATCACTGCTATATCATCAGATACTTGCTTTATAAGAGTTAATAATGGCTGTAGCGCACCAACAGGATCCCAAGAAAACATCATGAGAATTTTAAGAGTGTTATCTTCATCCAGAATATCACCAATATCCCCAAGTGCTTTTGTTATCTGCTTAATTGTCTTCTTAACTGCATCAAATGACACTGCTTTTATATTAATCTGAGTCTCATCAATTTCCTTATAAAATACACTTATCTTTTTCAAAAGAGCATCTATATCTTCTTCTCCAATATCGTCATCATCAAAACAGTTATAAATTGGCTGAATTGCTTGTTTTGCCATAGCAACTTCAGCTTCAGCTACAGCATCCACTCTACTTGTAATATCAGCCAGAAAAGAATATGTATCTTTTCTAAGCTTTACCTTATCATCAGCCTGAATTTCATCTTCTGGAATCTGAAGTTTCATCGTTTTTATCTTTCTAATTGTTCTTGAAAGCTTAATTGCATCCAACACAATAACTGTTCCTTGCTTATCGCCCTGTATAATTTTGAAATACTGACGTATTGTTTTCTTATTTATTTTGTCAGCATCTCCTTGTTGCATTACATATAACAAATTCTTCCAAGTTTTCGTATGATACGTGTTTTCATTTTTAGCTGAATGATCACAAAGCAAATATTCTGCTGTTAAATTTCCAAGACTTTTTTCTCGATATTCACCATTAAGAATTAATCTATACATTTCTGCAGCTATTGCAGCTTCAATATATTTCGTTTCATTTTTATCATCATATAATTGAACTGCCTTTACAATTTGCTTTTTAATTCGCGATGTCCAAGACGTAATTACATAAACATCAAAATCCGCTCCCTGATATTCCCAGCTTTGATTTCCAAATTCTCTCCATCTAATAAAGGCATTAATCACATTCAAAGAATCCCAGTTTGCTGGAAGGACATAATATCCATTTCCTGTTGTCTGATTTTCTAATGCAACAAGTTTATATTTTGAGGCTTTACCACTAATAGATGCCCGAACCTTAGATATGTTATCTAATGAGACTCCTTCCTCCTGCCAGTTTATCGCTGATAGTAAGAATTCACCCATATCCTCTCTGGCAGTACGAATTGTTCCTTCTGTACCACCTGTTGTAGATAAGTTAATTGGCATTCCATTTATCCATTGTGTCAACTTAATAGTTGCTTCATCAAGCTTCTTTTGCTTGTCAGATGAGATTATCGGCTGAGATTCTAAATCTGAAGCTTGCTCTAATTTCGGTTCTTTCTCCGGTTGCTGATTCAAAGTTGGCGTTACTGAAATTTCCTGTAAATTTACAATAGGAAGGCCCAATTCCTCATAAACAAACTTTGGCATTCCTGCAATATAAGTTACAGACTCGTGTGTAAATTGCTTTGCCTCATTATTGCCCCATATACTCATAAAACGAAAAACGCGATCTGCTTGTTGTTCGTCTTTTATTTGATTATGCACTAAAAAATTAAGTGTAGTATTAATATTTACTAAACTATATTTTATGCTTGGAAAGTTTACTGCGTTATAAATCAAATCGCTAACAACAGGTTCAATAATATCTCTTATAATATATCGAGGCGTCTGATGTCCACGAGTTAACTCATTTTTATACAAATAGCGAATACTATTTTTACTAAATGGATAAAGGCATAACCTTTTATTGTAATATATCTGTACATACTCCCAACCATTCCCTTCAATTACATCATGTACCGGATACTCATCTGGAAGTGCCTTTTCACTCACCCATTGAGATATAATATTCGAAGGAAGTGACATAGCATTCAGGTAACGACCTACAAATTCAAATATACCGTTTTCATCAAATAAATCATCCGGTATATAAATATACTGTGTCACACGGTCTCGGTGATTCTGTCTGAAGCAATCATTAACATATGCATTTGTGCTACCAATAATAGATGATATGCGACATATATTCCGTTCATTATGATCCTCCATAAGTGCATTTAAAAGAGCATTATCTACTCCTGTAAATGATGTTACATCTTCAATAAACAATGTTAAATTTTTTCCTAACTGATACAGTTCTCTACGAATATCCATAAAAATCTGTTCAAAATCACCTGGTTCAATTCCTGCACATCTTTGAATTACAATAGATACAAACTGATTCAAATAGGCACTGAATTTTCTTGCATCTTCTATAGCATCATTAGCCATCAATGCTCTAGCCATTTTGTCTGCTTTTGGATCTGATCCGGCCTGCTGCATATCATCATATAAATCAACCGAAACTAAAAAATCTTCTGGCTTAAATTGTGCAATTGTATCCAAATCCACCAAAGAATTCTCGGCTACTTTTGAATAAATGCGTTCAATTGGTCCTCCAGATTCCATCATATGATCATGAATTGTCTCATTATTCAAAAAAGCTATAAGTCTCTTCCGTTTTATATCATTTAACTGAATCTCATTTTTACAATCATCATTGTTAATTTCTACAATAAAATTATGATAAATCATGTCCTTCAGCTTATTTTCTGGCACTGCGGCTGATGCATTAGCCAAACGATTAATGATATCTTTATTACCAATTTTTTGAACTTCAGGTTTCTGCAAAAGCTGACGAATAGTTCCCTTTAATGTATTATCACTACGACGAATAAAAAGAACTACTTCATCCTCAGGTTGATCTACTTTATATCTCGCTTCAAACCATCGAATCAGATGAGATTTTCCAGTTCCACTTTGCCCATAAACCACAATAAACTGATGTCTATTCGTTGGATTGACAATAAACTTTTTATAAATATCTTCTTCAGAAGTATATTTTTGAGAAGCTGGCACCATTTCAAACTTATTTAACAAAACAAGCTTTTTAACCGCTACATGTGTAATTAAAAAATCCCCCTGCGAGGCTGTGATCGAATCCGGTTTTACAACTTCTGCCAATCTCTCTTTTGCTATCGTTAGATTCATATTTACCTCCTACTTCAATACTGTAATATTAGTAATCATCTCATTTGCGCTCAATGCATCAATATGATACAAATGCCAAACATCTTCCTGATCCATAATATATTCCATTTTTATATATCCTGCATCCTGCAATGTCCTTAAACCATTCGAAACGCCAAAATTAAATATTTTGTTTCCATCTGCCGGATTAATAACAATATCTGAATATGGTCTAATTCTATTAATAAATTCGGCTATAGAATATTTATAATTCTTATCAAAATCTGCTCTTCGAATAATATCATATAAAAAAACATCTGCATTAGGAATTACAAACATTTTCTGCAAATATCCAAATCCCAAATAAGCTGCCCAAAACCTCCATGCACGCATTGCTGTACTATCTACCGAAATTCCAGCCTTTGTTGTCATAATGGATGCCATGTTAGCGAGATTTTCTCCATGAAGAATTTTCTCGCCCATAGAAAAATATGCTTGTGTCACTTTGTAAAATTGGCCATTTCTAAATCTATTTAATTGACCATTCACATAGTAACGCATAGTATCCATATTCTTTAAAACTGCCGGCTCAACTGCCAATGATATCACATTATCTGTTATTGTAATAAGTTGTAACTCTTCTGCTACATTTCTATAATATCCATAGTAACTTGAAGCTGAATCTGACTGATTTAAATAAGACGGTTGCATTTTCTCTCTAACATCCGCATTGTTCATGCTTTTACTCTCAACAACCTTACATAAAGAATAAACTCGCTCAGGTATTGCTTCTGTACGCATTGAATCATTAAACATACTTTCCTCCTTCTAACTTAACTCATAAGCAGGTATAACCCGCCCTTCAATTAAATCTGTAATATTCTTTCCCACTAATGGCAAGAATACATTCTCGCTTAATATATGTACAATAGAAATTCCAGTCTTGCGACTAAGATATTGAGTTGCAATCTTATAAGTATCAATTATTTCTTTTTCTGATTCAGGATATAAGATTGCAATAACCCCCGAAATATAATAGTAATTATTATTTTTCAAAAGATCTTTAACACCTATAGGACTCACAATATAAGTTGATTTTCTTGACATTACTAATTCAAAATAATCTAATGATTCCAATTGTTGTTCTGTTGCAATTAAACAAGAAAGTCTTTTTTGCTCAAGAAACTTTATTACATCTATTTTTTCTTTTTCTTTTGCCATAATAACTAGTTGATTTTGAGCCTCAAACATTTTTTTCTGATCCTGTTGAATTTCCTTTACTGGCTTCTCTATACATCTTTTTAATGCAAATGCGCGAGCATCTCCATTATTGATATCTATATGAGCGTTACAACCAGCGCAAAACTCTTGCACTTTATCATAAGTGTCAAAAAACATTTCAGACCAACATTCTTTCTTACTTCTTTGTACAGATCGCTTCATCATCAAATAAGCATTATTATAATACTTCCACTCATCAGATCTTATCTGCTCTAATAGCTCTAATTGTTCGCTACTTTTATTCAACAATAGCTCATTATTTATTTTGATTGAAAAGATATAGATTCCTTTATCATTTGTAATGTCAACAATTTCTATCAAATTATACCTTCTAAAAAGTAGTAATACATATATATTCCAGTTCATATCTGCATCTGAAACAGGAGTATCATCCCATTCATCTTTCGCATGATAATTTGGCTTAATAGCTGTATCAATATGAATAATTGTTCCATCTCTAATAGAATTTTTATTATTATACATGCTATCCCAACGGCCAACAATTTTCTCTGTTGTCATAACACGTTTACTAATCCTTTGAAATGCAATCTGTAAATCATCTGGATATGTACACATGACGCTTAAGCATGGTAATTGATCCCTTCCTCCTCTTCCTAATTCTTGATAATATGCATTCGGATTTTGAGGTATATATAAATGAAGCACTGTTCTAACATCCGGTTTATCTACTCCGACACCAAACGCTGAGGTTGCAATCATAATCTCAAAATTATCAGATTTCCAATTCTTTAATAATTGCTCACGCTGATCACTATTAGTCAATCCAGTATAAGTAAAAACATTGTTAATACCATTTTCTTCCAATAATGTTTTTACCCTTTCAGCATCATCTGGCCTTGCGACATATATAATCATCGGGTGTGGCAATTTTTGAACTAGTTCAATTGTCTTTTTATCCTTAAGTTTATAATTTTTTGTTTCCAAAAGCATATATCTGGGTTCATGCCTTAATGCATCACATCTAATCTCAATCCATCGTTCACCATCTGAGAACAATTTTTTCAAAATATCCACACATTTATCTTCAAATGTAGCAGACAGCAATACAGTCCGAATATACGGATTTGTCAATAGTAATTTTTTACGCCAAGCTTCAAGACACTGATAGTCTATTCTAAAAGATGCCCCCCAGTCAACAACTATATGCGCCTCATCCACAACTATATTTTTCAGATAACGTTGCTTATTTGCTGTTTTAATTACTTCATCAAACGCTTGATTATTCATAAGCGCTTCTGGCGATATAAATAGCAAACGAGCTGTTTGTTTCTGAATTGCCCCTAAAATCGGTGTTATAGAAACCCCACTTCGATATGCAAATATCTCTTCATTAATATCTGGTCTTTTTATAGTTTGTTTTGCAGCTATCAATTGATCATCTGCTAGTGCTATTGTAGGAACAATAACAATTGTAAGGCCATCTGATTGATAAGCCATCATTTGTGTAATCAAACTTTTCCCACCACCCGTTGGCAATGACACAAGTGTTGTATAACCATCTGGAGTATTTAAAGCACCGTATACTGCCAGCTTTTGTGACATAGATTTAAAATACTTAAATCTTGTTATATTGTAAATTAGCGAATCCGTCATCAAATTATAATTTTTCTTACTACTTACAATAACCGGAATATTTCTCATAAATGCCTGTTCAGCTAATTCTGTAACAACTCCATCCGGAAATTGGAAATTTGAGTAATACTTTCCTGTAGCACTATCTTTCTTAATAGCATATTCATTACCTTCAGGTATTAAATCTGAGCTAATCGACAAGCTAGTTTCAAACACAATCAAAAAGTCTCTAAGAGCAATCATAAAATCATTCTGATACTTTCGATCCTTCTGTTGCAATCGAAAGGCAATTTTCAATCGTTTAGCTGTTCTACTGAAAAAGGCTTGAAGCTCATTCATTCCCTTTTTAGGTTCAGGTTTAAATTCCGAGTCCTCTAGATTTCCATCTAAATACTCTTGCATCTTTGTAATTAATTCTTCTTTATTCATTTTCCACCTTTACCATCCAAACAAAAGCTGCTGATTCCAAAAGCAACTTAGGTCTTCTTATCACATTCAAAATAATTTCCTGTGTTTTTTTCAATTCTTCAATTCCCTGATCTGGCAAATCAAAGTAAGCTGCGTTAGCTGCCTTAGCAGATAAGATTCTCTCCATTTCTTCTCTCGCACCACGTATATTTGAACGACGCTTAAAAACTTCAAGTGCCTTCGCATAAGCATCTGTTCTAGCTTCATCTACAAACTCTTTCCAAGTATCTTCTGGATATTCCTGACGGAACCAATTAATATTACTCTGTTTTGAAATAAGTTCCTTTAAAAATCCCGAAGATCTACCTCGCTGACCCAAGTGGACAACGTTGTTAGGTTTTAATCCTTTTTCTAACAATTTAGTATATTCCCAAATTATTTGTTTATCTGTTAAATTATCATCATTTTTGATTGCAATTGGTATAACTACCTGCTCTGACATTAAATAATTTCTATATGGACTAAATGAATATATAGAAACTCCATTTTCAAGAAGAAAATGTATATTTGGCACTAAAGACCAAGTAAAAATAATTCCCATCCAGTTTATCGACGCTGGAAATGCAAAAGCACTTGCCCGACCTTTACATGAATGTATTGCATTATCTACAATACAATCAAATACAGCATCACCTGGTGCAAAAAAATGAAGGTAGTCATTTTCTATCGCCTGCTTTCTTATAAAAGTTCCTTTGATAGATCTTGCAATGTTACTTTCTCTTTTTTCTTTATCATATTGCTTTTGAACATGGTTTACAAACATATTTTGAGCAGAGCTTATATAGTCATTCCACTTTGGCGGAATCAGTAATGCATTAATTGCTGATTTTGGGACAAACGAATTTGCTGAATATATAACAATACCCGTTTTATTACCCGTTCCATGAAATCCAGCAAGACTTGCCCAATTAGCCATTGTATTTGCAAATAATTCGTTTTCATTCTGTGCATAATAATTAATCAATCGTGTTAATTCATTATACATAGGACGATAAATAAAACCTGCTGCATCAAAATTTTGTTCTTTTCTAACAGTAGAGCGCATACTGTCTGCCAACTCAATAATTTTCGGAATTTTATCAAATAAACCAAATTTAAAGTCCTGCTGGATAGCATTTATTATTTCAGCATTAATGTCATTCATAATGATTTCCATGCCACTCAGCGATTGCTTAAAGATCTCTAATCCTTCATTCCAAAATCTGAATAACGCTTCTTCAAATGTACCTACAGTATAAACAACCACAGAATGTACAATCGGTCTTGCAGGATCTCTCTCTAGGCGGTCTAATCTTCCAATGCGCTGTTCAATCATATTCGCATCCCATGGCAAATCAATATGAAGAATATAATCAGCACATTGAAAATTACGCCCTTCACCTCCCGTATAATCGCAAAGCATTAAACGACATGTCGAATCATTCTGAAAACGATAAGCGTTCAATTCTATTTCATCCTTAGATAAACTAGCTCCAAAAAAACTTATCTCTTCTTGTGAAAATAGCTTGCTGAGAGCATTCCTATATACTTCAAATGTTTCCTCATAATTTGTAAAAAGAACAATTTTCTCACTATATAAGTTTTCATAAACTTCATTTAAAACTGTAATTAACCTAGTAGAATAAAAATCAACATATTTTGATGGATCATCTATAACATCCGTTATATGATCAATTATATTCTGCTCAAAGCTCTTCCAACGCCTAGCATTAATAGTTAAATCTTCGCTTAATGGTATTTTTTTCTCCATAACACCATCCAATTCTTTCAAGAACGCCCATGGAGAACTAAAGAACGCACTTAGTAATGGTTTAACTACACTTTCTATCAGACTTTTATCCTCTTTAATCAAAAGATTAATCCAATTGCTAAGTTGTTCATACACTAATGTTTCATATGCATTTCGGTCATTATCTAATTCATATGTTAATGTTTGTAATTCTCTAGTCGGTAAAAGATGTTCGCCATTTTCCGAAGTTTCTAAAATTTTTCTTCTGTTTCGGATTATGTTACTCTCAATTTGATAATTACTACATATGTATGAAATAATAACTCGAATTGCATACACACCACAATCATCTGCTTTAAAATCAATCGTATTAAGCAATTCACTTAATTTTTCATCATCAAGATCATCACAAATTTCTTCCAGACCATCATGAATTTCTTCGTATAAATCCTGACAGTCTTCAGACTCCCTCGGATCCTCTTCATCTGACAGAATATTTGCAATTTCTTCCTCGTAATCATCTAAATCATCTAATATCAAAGCAGTTTTCTGAATTATACGGCTTTGTCTATTAACTAATTCTTCAAAGCGGTTTGAAGAATATGTATCATACTTCTCTGGAAGCAAAAGACGAAGCAGACTTAAATATTCTTCTCTCCTCTGTTGAACAGGCGTCGCGCTTAACAATAGAATATTTCGTGTATTCTTACTTATGGAATGCAGACAATTATAATCAAAATAATTGCCCAAATATCTATGCACCTCATCTATAATAACAAAATCCCATTTTGTAAATTTATCTTCTTTTGTTATCTCTATCAGTGACTTAACAATAATAGAATTATGGTTCTTACCGATCCCCTGTTCGATATTAAACTTAAAAAATAATTCTGTCTGCCATTGTGCCTTTAATGTTTCCGGAACAATTATAAGCACCTTTTGACCGCTTCTATCCTTCATATAAATTTTAAATACAGATATAGCTTCAATGGTCTTTCCCATACCAACCTCGTCAGCCAACATGTATCTGCAAGGTTCTTCCTGCAAACATCTCATAATAGAATTAACCTGGTGCGGAAGCAAATAAATCTTTGATCCTGCTAATTCCTTAAATCCATAAATTGAATTATCCAAAACATTCATACTTTTAGAAACAACAGAATGTCCCAAAAACCAACACGGATTCTGAAACTCATAATTTTTTAACTGTTCAGCTGGATCCACACGCCCATTATTAAATGCAGCAATAATATTTCTTTCACTCGACCCAAACACTTCTTTTGAATCTACATCCTGCAAATAATAACAGTAAAAGCCATCTTTTGCTTTTACACAAGAGAGAATTTTACATGGTCTATTTCTAACAAAAACGATTGAATCAACAAAAAAACTACAATGTTGAACCATCCCTTCTGGGACTTCAATTTCTCCCTTAGGTAAATTTTCAAAAAATATTAAGTAAGAAAACGGATCAAATATCTTTATTTTTACCGTCTTTTTAAAACTATCTACTTTTGTTATCTGTCCGCATACAAATACACGTGGATCAGACACACTTTCCTTATCTACAGGGCAACGTACATACATTCTTTCTATTAACATAATTACTCCAATCACTCTTTATCTTTACAATAATAAGCTGTACACAATTCACGATTTGAACAAAACTGACACCATGCATCCACGTTAACCGTATAATGCATATTTTTTAATACATCCTCTGCCAATGTTGTCCCTATCTGTTCTGGCGTAATCATCTGAAATTTATTCTTCATAATATTTACTCCAGTTTTCTTTTCATTTTTAAGCTTTTTATGAATAAACAGTTCTCGAATCATCATATCCCGACGGTCCTCCATAGACAGATTTGGAAATCGCTTCTCTTTACTGTTTACTATATGGTTCCGGATATTATTAATAATATCCATTCTATTAACGTTTTGTGTAAATGGAAAATACTTTTTCAGGTCATCATATATTTCATCTAATTTTTGTATTAGTATGGTCTCACTGATTGGCTGTCCTTGCATCTCCTCCCTAATCGCATTCTCCATTATCACTTCCATATACTTTAAAAGCAAAAAATTATATTTGTATACAGTATTATTCTCAACTAATGTTTCTGTCAAAAATTTATATTTGCATATACAATATCTATAATAATCATATAAATCAAACGTTCCTGCTACACCATCACTGATTTGAATTTCTGAACTATCTTCAAGTTTCTTACTAATTTTTGTATTAAGATATTTTGTTTTCTTTAAACCAAGTATCTTTAACAAATAATATGGCTCTCTTTCTTTGTCTTCATCTCTTTTTACATATGACAATTTAAATTTTGCCTTATTAAATTCCAGACCATAAATCAACGCGTAACGTTTGAAATTTTTATATTCATTACAACATTTTATATATACCTGATATTTCCAATCAACTGGATTCTGAGCCACCTCAAAAAAATCATCATTCAATGGCCAAGGAAATTCTGATTTCTTAGCTGTTACCATATCTTCATCCTCAAGGCATGCAAAATGATAAATAATATTAGGATCCTCATACCCACTTCTTAAAATATCACCATCAACCTGTTCAAAATCTCTAACAATCCAATTCGCACTTTTCCCAGGTTTTGTTTCTTGTAATAAATATATAGACATTGTTGCTTTAAGGCATTCAAACGATGCTGATGCATCTATATGCTCTACTTCATTGAGTTTATTCAAAACTCTTCTTAAAATATCCTCAAATTCTTCTGACAATTCTCTATTTTCCAAAACATCAGTTTGTAGGTAATTTTTTAGCTTCCTATAAAATTCTCTAAAGTTATGCGTTTTATTTTCAAAATCTTCATAAAATTGAGCTGCAATACTTTCTAAATCTTCCAATGCACGATCCAGCTTCTCAAGCTCATCTTTAGGTACTGTATAATACGAAATATGGCTAACACATTCCTGTTCCACCAAATCGCTCATATATTTTAGATTTTTCTTTACTGACTTAATACGCTTTCTCATCTGTTTAATAGATGTACATCCATCAAATAGAGCCTTCATACGTTCAAATATTGAACTTAGTTCTCCCGACCTCTCTTCTGCTAAAATATTCGCCTTTAAACATTCACTAATATCGTCAATATTGGTAATTAAAATTTCATTATTTTCCGGATCCCACATATTAGCAATTGCAATAAAGAAGTGACCAATTGGATAATTTAAAAACTGTCGTTCACCAAACTGTTCTGGAAAATATATTTTTAATATATCATTGACTGAACTATTTGCAGCATAAATTTGTTCCTTCATATAATGCATTGGGTTAGAAGAA
>CAVFYJ010000091.1:0-13114 GCA_963626545.1 Acetatifactor sp.
ATTCACAATACCGCGCAGGCGAATGTGGCGCTCGGCGAAAAGTTGGCAAAGCAGTGCGCAGAGGTATTAAATGGTGCAGAGGAATATCAGCCGCCAAAGCTTGCTGCAATTGAGCGTGCGGATGAGGCAGAGCAGAAGGCATTTCAGTTAGAGGGAAGCAAAATCTGGCTGAAGCTTACCTTTGAGTATGTGAAAAACTGCTTTTTGGTGTATTCGGCAGTGGGAAAGGACAGCGGCTTTACATTAACAGATCAGGACGGCGAGGTTGAGATTCTTCATATCAGAGGAAATCGCGAGAACAAAAATCATCTGTATCTGGAACTCGCAAGAGAAGTGGCCGATGAGGCAGAGCTTTCCTTTGCATGGCAGGCAGACCCAATCAAGCAGCCGCCGGTGGATGAGGTGACTTTTATGCCGATTCTGTCCTTCTACAAGAAAAAAATAAAGCTATAAAGAAAGCTATGATTGAAATAAAGCTATAAATAAAGCTATAAAGAAAGCTATAATTTAGACCCGCAGGCAAGTTGGTTTCATGCCTGCGGGTCTTTTGTAAGAACAAAAAAGAAATGTAAGAATCGTATAATTATATATTCGTATGTTTGTATAGTTGTATAGTTATATATTAACGGGAGGTTGCAAGCGCAATGCCGCGTCCTTTATCACCAACGGCACAGTAGAAATGATAGACGGTGCCATTGTGCTGGAAGACATATGGCTTATGGGCAAACAGCTTGTCATATTCTTCGGTCGGCTTTACAAGCGGCTCGCCATCCCATTTTGTCCAGTGGATGAGATCCTTTGAGCAGGCAAAGGTGTCATAAGCCATTCCATCGCGTGCAACAAAATAGTGCATTACCCAGAGATCCTCAAAGCGGATGACCTGTGGATCACCGGCGATATTCCAGCGATCCTCAATTCCATTTTCAAGAACACAATCTTCGCCAAAGCGCTGCCAGTGAATCATATCGCGGCTGACGGCCATTCCGATGCGCTCAATTCCAAAGCGACCCGCCTTTGCATTGTAAAACATGATAAGTGGCCAGCCAAGCGATTCGTCTGGATCTTCGATGACATTGCTCTTATAAAGCGTGGTTGTCTCAAATGGGCGTACATCCGGGTCGGTGTTTGTCAAAATCGGATCCGGCAGTCGGGTAAAGCTTCCCGGCGTCAGTGTATCGGACCAGGCAACACCCATTTTTAAGGGATCTGGCTCGTAGCCCGGCAGACAGCCGCCAATGTAGGTCATCCAATATTTTCCATCCCACGTGTGGACACCGTGGTTGCCGTTCCAGTCGGTGTCAAGCAGACAGATGCTGCCGTCCGTCTGCAGACAGTCCCATCCGGATTCTGTGTGAGCCAGAAGCTTTCCGACTGACGTCCAGTGAAGAAGATCAGAAGACTCGGCAAGCCATGTCTCATAGCCTTCGCGCTCGGCACCCGGAATGTGTTTTGCATAAGCCATTGCAAAGGTGCCATCTGCTTTCTGAAAAATATTTGGGCAGTCGATGTTGGCACCCTCCTCAAAGAGCACAGATCCGTGCTTCACTGGTGTTTTCATCGCATCATATACATGCTGCATTTGTTCTTGTGTAATTTCTGGTGCTGCAGTTTTCACTGCTGTGAGCTTGTTTGCTGTCATTTTTTTCGATTCCTTTCTTGAGATTTTCGTCACTATAAATCTGTTATGGAGTTCGTATGGGGGATTATGGAGTTCCTATTGATTTGTTACTGATTGTAGCACGAGAAAATAGATAGGGTCAATGGAAGAAATCATGAAGAAAAACAAAGATTTTTACATAGAGCACTGGAGCAATTCTATATTCTTTTCTCAATGAAAAAATTATAATAGAGTTACGAATAAAAAAATGGAGGATACTACTATGAAAGCAGCATTGGTTTATACAAGTACGACACCGGAATTAATTGAACTGGTTGAAAAAGAGGTAACGAAAAATATCGGAAGCGTGGCAGAGTTAATCAGCTTACAGGATCCGAGCATTCTTGCAGAGGTCAGAGAGGCAGGCTACGTGACACCGACCGCAGCAGCACGTCTGATTGGCATGTATATGCAGGCTGTTTCAGAGGGCGCAGACGCAATCTTAAACATCTGCTCCTCTGTCGGAGAGGTGGCAGACAGTGTGCAGACCGCAGCAGCTTATATCGGAGTTCCGATTGTGCGTATTGATGAGGAAATGTGCAAGGAAGCGGTTCGCCTTGGAAAGCGTGTTGGCGTGCTGGCGACACTTGCAACTACACTTGAGCCGACGAAGAATACCATCTCCCGCGTGGCAAGAGCAATGGGAACCCATGTTGAGCTAGTTGATGGTCTGATTGATGGCGCGTTTGGCTTAAATCAGGAGGAGTTTCGCAAGCTTCTTTTGGAGGCCGCAGGAAAGATAAAGGATGAGGTGGACGTGATTGTATTGGCACAGGGATCTATGGCCTATGTGGAGGAGGATCTTCATCAAGCATATGGCATTCCGGTGCTTTCCAGTCCACGCTTTGGCGCAGTTGCACTTAAGAAAGCATTACAGGAGAAAGGAATGTCCGTATGATTACCGATACAAGAAAATCACCGGGAGCAAAGGTGTCTTCCATATCCTATGAGAATGTTGAGTGGACGGGAGGCGTTTTAAAGGAGCGTTTTGATACGTGTGCGAACGTGACGGTTTCACATTTGCAGCGCATGTTTGAGAGCAAGGACATCAGCCATGTCGTGGAGAATTTTAAGATTGCAGCGGGAGAGGCAGAGGGCGACTTTGACGGAACGGTATTTGGCGATGGCGATTTTTATAAGTGGATGGAATCGGCTGTCTATACCGCAGTAAAAACAAAAAATCAGAAGCTGCTCGATCAGTTAGAGGACTACATTGCGCTGTTTTCCAGAGCACAGCAGTCAGACGGCTATCTGTCGACCAAGCAGATCATTGGAGAGCGTCAGGGCAATGGAGTATCGCGTCAGGGCGATATCAATGATTTTGAGGTTTACAACATGGGTCATATGTTTACCTCAGCCTGCCTGTATTATCGTCTGACAGGAAAAGACAGCTTTTTAAAGGTAGCAGAAAAGGCAGCCGGTTATCTGAAGAATTTATATGAGGAGGCAGCACGCACCGGGGAAGTTAAGACGGCTGTTTGCCCATCCCACTATATGGGACTGATCGAGCTGTACCGTACAACTGGAAAAAAGGAATATCTTGATCTGGCAACATTAGCGGTGGAACTTCGCGACTCCGTAAAGGAAGGCCTTGATGACAATCAGGATCGCATTCCGTTAAAGGAGCATCGAAAAATTGTGGGACATGCCGTTCGCGCCAATTATCTGTACGCAGGTGTGGCTGATCTGTACATGGAAAATCCAGATGAAGACTACAAGACCGTGTTGGAATCGGTATGGCATCATCTTGTAACACAGAAAATGTATCTGACAGGTGGCTGCGGTGCGCTGTATAACGGTGCATCGCCATATGGAAATTTCTTTCATCATCAGTTGGTGCATCAGGCATATGGGTATGAATATCAGCTGCCAAATGTGACCGCTTATAATGAAACCTGCGCGTCACTTGGCGGTGTGTTCTGGGCATGGCGTATGTTTTGCATCGACCCAAAAGCAGAATATATGGATATGCTGGAGCGCATGATGCTAAATGTTAATCTGGCAGGAATCAGCATGGACGGAAAGCGTTTCTTCTATGAGAATATGCTTCGCAGAGCAAAAGAGCTTCCATATGAGCTTGTATGGGGTCAGGAGCGCACCGAATATATTTTAAGCTACTGCTGTCCGCCAAATCTTGCAAGAACCATTGCCGAGTCCGCCGAGTATGCGTATGCAGTCGATCATGACGGCGTGTGGACGGGATTGTATGGTGCAAACAAAGCTCATTTCGAGCTGGAAAATGGCGCAAGCTTCACACTTGTACAAAAAACAGAATATCCAGCCAATGGCGTGATTGCATTTGAGGTGGAAGAGAGTAATGGCGTGCCGTTTACATTGCATGTTCGCATTCCAGCATGGGCAACACAAGGAGTATTGCTTAACGGAAACAATGCCATTCGTCTTAGCAAAGCACATGCAGGAACCTATCAGGCGATTACGATTGCAAATCCTCAAAATAGCTGTGTTTGCTTAAAGCTTGAGATGGCACCAAGACTGACAAGAGGTCATGGACTGATCGAGGAGGATCGCAATCAGGTAGCAGTAGAATATGGACCATTTGTCTACTGCATGGAGTCACCAGATGCCGATGTGGAATATTTAGAGGATCTTTTAATGCCACTTGATCCGCATTTTGAGGCAGTTGACTATGAAATCGAAGGACGAAAGATAAAGGCATTAGAGGGAACCATGCTTCAGGTTTGCCATCAGACGGAGGATTTTGAGCGGGACGCACTGTATCAGGAGCTAAAGCCGGAAAGCGTAAAGGCCGTTTCGGTTCGTCTGATACCATATTATGCATGGGACAACAGAGGCCGCGGTGAGATGATGATCTGGATGCCGCTTGCATGGCGAAAGGTAATGGACTGAGAACGCATAGCAGAAGATGGCGAAAAGGAAAATGGGTTACGATATGGAAGAACAGGTAAAAAAGGAAAATGCAGAAGTACTTTTTGAACAGTGTGAGTCTTTTTTTCAGACAGAGGATGCCAGAAAACAGATCAACGAACTGTTTGAAAAGGAATATCTGGATTTTTCAAAGAAAGTGATTGTGTTAGATGATGATCCGACGGGAATTCAGACGGTGCACGATGTGGACGTCTATACCGATTGGACAAAGGAAAGTATGAAGCAGGGCTTATGTTCACCTGAAAAGCTGTTTTTTGTGCTGACCAATTCGAGAAGCTTTTCGGCACAGAAAACCGTACAGGCTCATAAGGAGATTGCAAAAAATACGGCAGAGGCGGCAAAGGAGATCGGTAATGAATTCTTGATGATTTCCCGTGGGGATTCAACGCTTCGTGGTCACTATCCGTTAGAGACACAGACGCTTCGCACAGAGTTAGAAGCGCAGCTTCAAACAACCTTTGACGGTGAGGTGCTGTGCCCGTTTTTTAAAGAGGGTGGCCGCTTTACGGTAAACGGCATTCACTATGTAAAAGAAAAGGAAACGCTGGTTCCGGCAGCGATGACCGAATTTGCAAAGGACAAAACCTTTGGCTATCAGCATTCTTTCCTTCCAGATTATATCGAAGAAAAAAGTGGTGGCAGCGTGAAGGCAGCACAGGTGGAGCTTGTCACATTAAAGGAACTTCGAGAACAAAGATTTGATGAGATAGAGGCGCGTCTGTATGATAAGAAAGGCTATGCATGGATCGTGGCAGACGCCATTGAGGAAGTGGATGTTAAGGCATTTGCGATTGTTCTGATGCGTTTAATGAAGCGTGGAAAAAAGTATCTGATCCGAAGTGCAGCTGCCGTTCCAAAGGTATTTGGCAATATATCGGATCGCCCGCTTTTAACAAAGACAGAACTGACAGGAGCGTGTGATCCATCTGATGATTCCTGCTTAAAGGGAGGAATGGTCTTAGTCGGCTCTCACGTAAAGAAAACAACAAGACAGCTTGAATGCTTAAAGCAGATGGAAGAACCTCTTGAATGGATTGAATTTCACGTGAGTGAGTGGAAAAATGAGGGCGGTCTTGAAAAAGAGGCAATATCTGCTGCAAAGCAGGCAGAGGAAGCGATGGCACAGGGAAAAACAGCTGTTGTCTATACCAGCCGTGCCGTGGTTGATTCAAGTGAGGCATCTGCTGAGGAGCTTCTAGCGATTTCTGTGCGCATCTCAGATGCGGTAACGAGCATTGTAAGTCGCTTAACGAAACGCCCACGCTTTTTGATTGCAAAGGGTGGAATTACATCGAGTGATGTCGGAACGATTGGTCTTCATGTAAAAAAGGCGCGTGTATTAGGCCAGGTGCAGCCTGGTATTCCAGTCTGGAAGATCGGATCCGAAAGCCGATTCCCAGGAATGTCCTACATTATTTTCCCAGGAAATGTGGGAGAGGAAGATACACTTCAAAAAATTGTGGAGGTTTTAGTCAAATGCGAAAAGTGATTATTTCATTGGCTCCGGTCAAGGCAGGTACACCGATTGACCGCGTAGCGTTGGCAGAGGATGTAGAAAAATGTGTCAAGGCAGGTGCAGCGATGTGTCATCTGCACTGCCGCCGTCCGGATGGCTCGCTGACACCGGATACGACCGAATTTATTGCAGAGTTTGAGGAGATCTTAAAGAGAACCGATGTTGTTGTGCAGGCATCGACAGGCGGTGTATCCGATCTGACGATTGAGGAGCGCTGCAATCCGCTTGACTATTGGAGAGTGGAGAGTTCTTCCTTAAACGGTGGAACAACGAATCTTGGGGATGCAGTTTACATCAACACATTTGATCAGATTGATTATTGTGCAAAGGCATCCTATGACAGAGGAATCATTCCGGAGGTAGAGGTATTTGACATTGGAATGATCTATAACATCGAGCGCAGCAAGAAAAATACGGCATACCGCACTCCGGTATTTTACAATTTAGTATTTGGCCATAAGGGAGGCATGCAGCCGGATATTACCTGCTTACAGGCATTTCGCTCGGCTGTACCGGCAGATGCAAAGTGGGGTGTGACTCATTTTGGACGCGATAACTGGGAGTTTTTAGCGGCAGCAATAGCGATGGGAGCAAGCATTGTTCGAATTGGTTTTGAGGATAGTGCCTATCTGGCACCGGGAAAAGAGGCTGTGAAAAACTATGAGGTCGTGGAGCGTCTTGTGCAGTTAATTCATGCGATGGGATTAGAGGTAGCCACACCAGATGAGGCAAGAAGCATTATGGGTACCTTGCCAAAAGTTGAGAAATAAGAAAGAATAAAAGAATTGAATGAAAAGCAACTCGGATATTGCATTTACAGAATCCGAGTCGCTTTTTATTGAAAATTTGTGCAAGAAAACTCGTGACTTTCGTCAGGAGATGAATTGCACCAATCTTTCTTTTTTTCTAACCTACATATACACATCCCTCATTCTGACACAGAATGCGTACTTGTTTTGCCGGGAAGTTTTTCTTTCCCTGCCCATAAGCCCGATAATACGCTCCACCTGTCAGCTGGCCTGTTAGTACATATCGACCACCATCGTATGAAAAGATCGTTCCCGGCAGTAACCGTTCTTTGCTGTTATAGTATCGTGTACTTTTCTGTACCGTCAGCCTTGAACGAAGAATTTCTGCCTGTGCTTTTCCATACTTTTCGCTAGCGTCTTCGTACCATTCCTGCAAGCTGTCTGTTTTCTGTTC
The DNA here is from genome assembly GCA_963626545.1 of Acetatifactor sp. Classification (GTDB taxonomy): domain Bacteria; phylum Bacillota; class Clostridia; order Lachnospirales; family Lachnospiraceae; genus Anthropogastromicrobium. The sequence continues at coordinate 7,284 of CAVFYJ010000091.1, forward strand.
CATTCGTTTGTGGCGGTTCTTTGCCACAATCTTTCCATCCAGCTTATAAGTACGCTCTGTCTGATGATGAATATTTGAACGATTATGTTTCCGAAATTGTTGGATTTCATAGCTGTCTACCGAAATATTCAGCGTAACTGGCTTTAAGATACTGGCTGCGATGCAATAAGCATCTACATCATGATCTTTTTCCAGTTCATGATCCTTTCGGAACTGCTTTGTCTGCCAACCTGTTGTTGCATAGGCATGAGCCGGAAAACGTTCACTTACCTCTCGCATTAGTGCCGGAATGATCTGATTTAGTACTGATGTACCACCATATTTCTTTTCCAGTCCACTCTTGCACTCGTTCAGCTTCTCAGCTGCTGCATTCTTATGTACCAATTCATGGCATTTCTCGCATAGACCGGCAATATTCGCAATCGTATCACTTCCATGCTTGGAACGTGGAATGATGTGATGGAAATGCTCAATCTTATCTTTTTCGCATAGTAAACATTTTCCCTGTTGCTGTTCCTGTATTGCTGCATGAAGTCCATCGGTTCCATACAAAGGGCCATGTTGAAACTCAATACTCCACTTATGAACACTAGGTTGATCCAGCTGCATGAATGCAAACCGATTCAGTTCCACTACCACATCGGTAACCGGAAGAAGCTTCTGGAGCTTTGCTAAGAGATTCAAGTGAGTCCGAAGCAGCTGTGTCGCGCTTGGTGTTAACCATCCCTGTGGACGAACACGATTGTTGAATCGTGCTTCTGTATTGATGATGTCTTTGACTGCCAGTGGCTCACTACAACCCAGAAGAATCCGGTTCAACAGTTTCTTTGTCGTTGTTCCAAGCTTCTTTGCTAATCGCTTTCGGGCCAGTCGTTCTCCGCGTCTGGATGCCCTGCGGTGCTCAAGACGCTCACTCATAAGCTTAGCGATCTCTTTGTTTCGGGTTGTGCAGTGCGCACGATACAGGCAGGTGCCATCTTCTCGTACTGCTGCAAGACCGATATTCGTCCTTCCCGGATCACAGCCAACAACAACCTGCTGTAAGACGTGTGTATTTGGTTTGTAGGTTAATTGGATCGTAAACGGAATGGTTGACGCCACCTTTGCCTGCTCGGATTGTAACATCCGACGTACCTTTCCATAACGGCAGGTTGGCATAAGAGGCTTTCCTTCCTGATCCAATACATATACATACTTCATTGTCTTGTTTCCTTTGCTGTAAGCCAGCTCCTACTTCTTCTTTGTAGAAACAGAAAAAGTATTCGCCGTTGTGTTTCCATAGCGTAGGCACATCTATAGCCGGTGCTGCAGGCTTGGAGTCACCTGCAGGCGATCAATGTGTCACCGCTCTGCTCAATGACTTCTTTCCTCTGCCAACAAGCTTTTACAAGCTCGTGACTTTAGTCAGGAGTTATTGACTGCTCTGTGCCGCTCTCACGCCAGATCTGCACTGCCATATACGGCTTTGCCGGAAGTGTCACCTTAAACTTGCCAGTAAAGGTGCCTCGATCATCAATCGTCATCTCCCATGTGTCAAGCACGCGTACTCTCCACTTGGATGTATCATCGAAATGAAACTCACGGAAGGTTGGGCGCATAAAGCTGTAATAAATCAAATAATATTCTTTGCAGCCACACTCTGCTTCTCCCGGCGTAATCTCCTGCGGCACGGCACACACCTCATCCCAGGTACGTGAATACGGCATCAGACCAAGACCAGGCGTCTCCTTTAAACGATCCAATAAAAAGCCAAAGCGCTTATGACTTTCACCGTGAAGGACACCGCCATGTGACCACCACAAAATATTTTCCTTATTTAAATATGTCTCACCGTGACCCGGATAGCCACCTCTGCACGCTGCCTCCCAGAAACGACGAAGCATCTCCTCTCCGGTCAGATTGCCCCAGCCGTGCTGAATATCGCCCTCATAGGCAATCTCATCGAGCACAACTGGCTTACGATAGCGGTCACGAAGTTCATTTGTTGTCTCGGCACTCTTATACAGATCAGTGCGCTGCACGCTGCAATGCGTAATCCATGGCTTTGAAAAGTCATACAGTGATACGCAGTTGTGAATGGAACGCATGTGGTGATATGGATCCTTCTCACACAGAATTGACGCATAACGCTCCCAGTCACGAATTGTTTTATGCGGCATCAAATCATATTCATTTGCGAGTGACCACCACACATTGGCAAATGCACTGAAACGGGCAACTGCATAATTCCAATACAGATCATCCTGCTCCTTTGTCATCTGAGAAAAGCCCCAGCGGTCATACGGATGCATCATAATCAGATCTGCCTCGATTCCAAGCTCACCCAGGCGGCGAATACAGGTTTCAATATGCTGGAAATGCTTTGGATTAAAACGAGTGAAATCCCAGTGATTGCCCTCGGTCTTTCCGGTGTAATCCCAGAAATTTTCCGGTGTCAGCACACTCGAATCCATCGGCGTACCCTCATATGGGTAAGAGCGCGGCTCACGCAAGTTATAATCATAGTGCTTCGGGAAAATACAAAAACGAATCTTGTTAAATGCACTGTTTTTGAGTGTTTCAAATGTTTGTTCAATCAGCTCATCGCTCTGTAATTCCCACACGTAGCAGGTCGTTCCGATTGAATAATATAGTGTACCATCCTCATAGGTCATGTGGTAGGTATTCGCAACGCGCACTGGACCATGAGCGCCCTCTTTTGGCTTTATAACAGTAAAATGACCTTCACATTCTTTGCCAAATGTGGTCTGAATTTGATAGGTATATGCACCCTCAAAGGATGGCATAAAGCGAATACGATAAATGCCCTCTCCATCATAAAAGCCCTCACACGATACCGTCTCATTTGCACCGTGAAAGGTTCCGGTTACGCGCTGCTCGGTAAATGGATTGCCCTCCTTTGGGCCATCAAGTACTACCTCATAAATTCCCCATCTGGTGCAGGTATCTGCTGATACATGGTTTTCTTTGTTTTTTTCTTCTGTAATGCTTTCTCTCGTAATATTTTCTTTCGTAATATTTTCTTTCATACTATTTTCTTTCGTTTCCATCATTTCCATCGCCGATTTTCCTTTCTTTTGCCCAGTCCGTAAACATGCTGAGTTCAAATTTCATTATAAAAAATCACCAGACATCGCGCACTGGTTCCCTTTTGGTTTCTTTTGACCTTTCTCTTCTCATCTCTATTTTCTATATACGTAAAATAGCAAAACCTTACCGATCCAATACAATCTCATCTGCACTTCTTAAAATCGGTAAGGTTTTTCTTTTCTTACTTTATCTAACTTAATCTGGAAATCTCGGTCGTCAACATTTCGATTTCTCTCGTATATTTTTCTTTTCTTTCCGTAAGCGAACCAATTTTTTCAAAGCAATGCAGCGTATCCGCATCCTCGATCTTTAAAAAGCCTTTTGTAACGGCATCTGGCAATACAAACTTCTTTGCACCAGTTGAAAATTCCACAGTAAGATACTTTCCACTTTGCTCTGCTACAGTTCCTGCCCCATAGCGAATGTTTTTTACAGCCATACCAGTAAGATCTGGAAGTGAATTTTCATTTAACTGAGCTTCCACCTGCTCAACCTGCTCTTTTGCCTCATCGCGCTGTGATGCGAGTTCTTGTATCCGAATTTGCCTGTCCTGCTTTTTCTGCTCGATGCTGCTTAATTTTGTCTTTTTACGAACCGGAATATCGCCATAAAGATTATAGGCATACGCACAATACATGAGATCATAGGCGTAGATATTGTAACGGCCAGCAATCTCTGTGATCGGGTTTGTTTTATCCTCATCGGCATTTGCTTCTGCTTGCAGCTTGTCCTCTAAAAGCGCACACAGCTTCTCATTCTTTTTTATTTCCTCTGCCAACTCTTTGCACATCCGATAATACACATCCAGTCGAAACGTCTGACCACTTCCAATGTCCTCTCCAAATTCACAACCATTGGCAAATGCTTTTGCCTCTGTTGATTTGAACATGAAATTATTATCTGGCTCGATAAAGCTAAGGTACATGATGGCTGCTCGTCTATCCTGATCGTACTTCCACTTGCCCGGTGCAGCCTTTTGTAATTTTTCATTGATCGCCGCAACAAACGCATCAATTCGATCCTGTCGTGTTCTTATATTTCCATCATCTGGCGCAAGCAGCTTTTTAAATTCTTCCCGTACTTCCTCTTCTGTTTCCTTATTCTGCTGACACAAAAAAACAATTCCATTCGTTGGCTGTACAATGCTGTTGTTGATGAGATTAAAGGATTGCTCCATCGCCTGCTTAAACATTGTTCCAAAATCCTCGGCTTCTAAATCCCAATGGCGCTGAAAATGATTTACCGCTCTCCACTTATAAAGCTCATCGTGTTCCGCATCCGTCAATACATTGTAGCTTTCAATGTAATTGTGAAACAGTTTCGCTAAGTTTACTTGATTCATGTCCGTACCTCCTATTTCGTTTTTCCTTGTACAATTAGTTGCTATTTTTATTATAACAAATCTGATTTAAGCTGCAATGTATTTTTTTTGTAAAATAAAAAAGATACCACTCCAAACAGTAGTATCTTTTTACCCATGTTGTCCCAAAGAGTACATTAAGTGGCCATTATAAGAATTCTCACTCGGTATAATACTGCGCCTGTGCATGCCACAGCTCATAGTACTTTCCGTTTAAATCCCATGTCACATGATACTTCCTATTCTTCTACCCACTACATGTTTTTTGCATCAGTACTTTCAATTAAAACAGTCTTTCCCTCAAAAGCAAAACCGTAATGATGAATCCGCTCCTTACCCACTCCTGCATCAAGCAAAACGGCATCATACGCTTTGTCTTCGATCTGTTTTAATGCCGATGTTACTGTGTCCGAAAGTGTCTTTTCCTCATCTGGATCATGTACTTTAAATTCCAATACCATAGCTGGATCGGTGTGATTTTGAGGAATCAGACAAATATCATAGCGCCCATAGCCGCTTTCCTTATTCGATTGCACGCTGTAGCGCCCACGCAATTCAACCAAAAGCCCCAAAACAAATCCATGATAAAAACGCTCTGGCTGTGCTCTCACTGACGGATGCTTTCCCGTATCGAAATTACCAAACGTTGCCAATGCGACATCATTCATATAGAGATTCATTTCTTTTAAATTACCGCCAAGCAACGCTTTGATAAAACCATTATAATTGGCATCCGAGCTAGAAAACCACCCCTTAAACATCGCAGAAAACATGCTGACTGTCTCAAGATTTGTAATACACAAGGTATACCAGGGTTCAAATAAAATACCTCGGTATTCAACTTTCTCAATTTTTAGATATCCCGATGCGGTCAGCAAGCTCCAGATCGCACTCTCATTATCATCAAGCTGACTATACACGATCTGTTCATCAAAATTTACAGTAATGGCCTGTCCATTTAACAACGCTTCCATTTTTTCCTTTAAACCAGCTGATGCCGTGCGAATCAGCTGACTGGCAAGACCATTTGAGCTTGTTGAGGCCCAATATGGAAGAAAGCGCTTTTCTTTCAAGAAATTCGTGATTGACCATGGATTATACATATCGCGGTGAGTATCAAACGTAAAGCCATTATACCACTGTCTTACTGCCTCTTTTGCCTCTGCCATGCCGTACTCTTCAAGTGCTTCTGTTACTTCCTCCTGCGTAAAGCCAAAACATGATGCATACTTTTCAGATGTTGCCGTTACCACGCTTAAATTATTTAAATCAGAAAATACCGATTCCTTGGAAACGCGGGTAATTCCCGTCATAATTCCCCTTTCCTTGAACAACCCCGCCCGACGTGTCGGACGAGGATTCCATTGCAGCCGTCAGGATT
>CAVFYJ010000092.1:0-12867 GCA_963626545.1 Acetatifactor sp.
TGCGTTTCCATCATAGTACAAATGCCCGGCAACTTGCAAATGCTGCCTGCCGGAAACACACGGCGTGGACATTACAGGTCACAGTGACAGAGTGCGCTTAGATAAAGTCCTCCCGCATGGGAGTGAAAATATCCAACAGGATACCCTGTTCCATGCAAACACAACCATGCACCACGCCATCCTCCTTCAGAATGGTATCGCCCTCGTGCACCGTCTTTGTTACTCCATCTACCGTAAATTCAAAGGTTCCGGAAACAACATAGGTTATCTGGGTGTGTGGATGATGGTGCAATGCTCCAATCGCTCCCTTTTCAAAGGTATTCTCCACACACATCAACGCATCTGTATATGCTAATATCCGACGTGTAACTCCCTGTCCTGCCGCTTGCGGCAGGACATCTGTATGGAACACCCAACGTTCCTGCTTCTTTGTTAATTTCATGCTGATTCCCCTCCCCTTTACAATCTGCTCTGTTGGAGAATTTCAACGATTTTCTCCAGGTGGTCTGAGCTGAAATGATGCCCACCCTCACAAATGTCATGGAATAGTTGCTGATCTGAATCTGCGATTGTATAATTGCTCGCTATAATATCGACCTGCTCCTGTACATTGCTCATTCCTCGCGGTCCATTCAATCGATCACCTCTGCATGACTGAATGACCAGTGTTCTTGGGCAAATCAGACTCGCAATGTCACCCATATCAAAATGTTCCATAATGTGCGGCACGTAATTGCATGAACAATTCTCATTCATGGTGACCAATGAATCCTTAAAGCCATACATATAGCCGCTGATAAATGCAGAACGGATGCGTTCATCCACTGCTGCAGCATACAGTGTTTGCATTCCGCCGCCCGAAAAGCCAAAGCATACCAGCCGTTCTGTATCCCACTCATTTCTGATCTGCAGATAATCAATCAACCGCAGCAAATCCCAGGTCAACATTCCAAGGACAGGGATTCCAAGCGGTTCTCCCATGTGCGCCAACCGTGCACAATCACTGGAACGGATGTAATTCGCATCGCTCACGGATGCATGCGTTTCCCTTCGTTCGCCAAACCCTCTGGCATCCGGACACACAGAAACAACACCCATCGCGGCAAGCCGCAGGCCATAATCATAGTTATACTGCAAAATGGGAGCTCGGATTCCCACGCGCCCCCATTCCCCTGCCACACTGTGCTTGCCATCTCCCCCGTGTCCCGGCGGACAGATAAATACCGGCGTATCGGGCCCTGCGTTTTCAGGACTCAAAATGTAAAAGGGCATAAAGACATCCGGCTCTGTTTGAATCACAATCTTTTCACATTGGATCTTCTCAGAAATTGAAAATCGCGGATAATTCTTCCATTCTTGCAAAGAGTCCATCCTCTTTGTCACAGGATGAAGATCACAGTGCTCCATTTTGTCCAATCCCAAGAGCTTCTGCAGCGTCTGTTTCGATGCTCTTTGCCATGCCTCGAATTCCGTTTTTTCCTTCCCGGTAAATGCATCCTTTCTGGCATATCTGTCGTATTTTTTCAGAATCGAAGGTAGCGTCGGATATACCCTTTCAACATCAGAATTTTCCTGATTCATAATCTGCACTCTCTGCATACGAAAAGGTTTCCTTTTATCGTCTTCACGTGCATCAGCAGTCCGGATAATATACGGTTCTGCTCTCCAGACATTGCATCTTCTCAATTTTATCAAGATTCATTCGGATCGGTATTCCTGCGATGTCCGTTCGAACAAAGCACTTTCCATCATGAATCTCTGGCACATTAAGCATCAATTCATGAACAGGTTCACTGATCGGAGCATGAAATTCTATGCGTTCATTCTCGTTATAGAGGCATCCAAAGGAAGCATTATACGCCGTTCTTCCGCCCGACTGAAATTCCAGTCCATGATCCTCTGCAAGCTTTCTAATCTTCAGCAAATCGTCGATTCTTGACATTCGCCCAAGAGATGGCTGAAGGATATCCACGCCTTTTTCAGCATAGGACTCATAAGCATAATAGATTCTCATGGATTCTCCGAAGGCAAGTTTCTGTTTTATTCCCATCTCTTTTAACCTGCAGATTCCATTATTATCAAAGGCATGGATGGGCTCTTCGATCCATGCCAACTGATATGGCTCGACAAGCTTTGCAAAACGATACGCTTCGTCGACTGTCCATCGCTGATTTGCATCAACAGCAATCCCAATCTTATCCCCAAGGGCATTTCGAACCTTTTCGATTCGCCGAATGTCCCTCTCCATATCCTTTCCTTTTCCAGAGCCAACCTTGAATTTTACCTGTGTAAAACCCTCTGATTCATATCGGCACATTTCCTCTATCAACTCTTCATCCGACAGAAGAATGGATCCACCCCCCTTGTAAACGGCTGCCCAATCCTTTTGCGCTCCCAGGAACCGATGGATCGGTTGGTTGGCTCGTTGTGCAAGAATATCCAACATCATAATATCAACCGTCCCGACATGAACCGCCTGCTCACTTTGAAATCCGGCATTCCTTATTTTCCAGTAAAGTGATTCTCGCCACTCATTGTAGCTTTTCAACTCCCCTGTCAAAATTTTCGGGAGCATGTCACGGACAAAGCCTCTGGTGACCGTATAATGGGCAACAGCACCCGTATCGTCAGATAATTCCAAATATCCCTGTTCCGGGCAGAATTGACCAAACCCTCCGGTTCCGTCCTGGAATGGGCGCGGGAGCGGAATCGGATGAAAATTATAAAACACTGCCTTTGTAAATTTAATTTTATCCTGAAAATCAAACTCAAGCATTTCCGCCCCTCCTATTCACGAAAAATACAATTTCTGAGCATTTGTATAAAGAATCTTCTGCTTTTCCACCGCTGAGAAATCCGCGCAATCGCGAATGTAGTCAATCAAATGCGCATAACTGTCCTCCTTCATTGTGGAAGGAATATCCGAACCAAAAAGGATCCTGTCCACCCCGACAATGTCCATTGCCTTTTTTAGACACTCAACGGCATTCTCATAAGGATATGCCCCCGGACATAGATTGTGAGGAAGTGCCGCAAGATCAAAGGATACATTGTCAAATGCGAGTTTCGGCAACTGCTCCAACATATATGAAGTGGTTTGAGATGATGGAGCCAGCAAATGACAGAGCACAAAACGCACAGCGGGATGTTCCTTCACAACATTGTGCACTGCATCGATCTGCCAGCTTTCTGCCTTGCATTTTCCGATATCCATGACGCAGACAAGACCATGCTCATCACAATAATCAAATTCCTCTGACATCACGTCCCCGTCGAGAGGAAACGTGGGATGATTGCTCATCAGGCCCGATCCTGTGCTTAATTCGTATTTGACAATACCAATCTCGTTCACTTCAAAAAGATTTTTCCGTATTTCGTCCTTGTATCTTGAATATGGGTCATACGCCCCCGCTGCGCGAAATCTGTCGGGATATCTTTTCTGCGCAGCAACAGAGTATAAATTTTGAAAGCCAAAATAATTTCCCTGCAGTAAAACAGCCTTTTCAACATTATTTCTGTTCATCTGCTCAAGAATATCTTCCGCCGTTACATACCCCTTTACGTACTCCTCCGGCAGTGCACGAATCACTTTGCCGGAAGCATATTGTGCCATGCAGTTTCCTATATACCGAAGTTCTCCATCCGCCCCCGTTCCGGCAATGTTCTGAATCAGGTGGACATGAGCATCAATTACTTTTTGCATTTATAACCCTCTTTACTTGATTGCACTATCCATCGTTCCACGTACAAAATACCGTTGTAAGAAAAGGTACAGGACAACCACCGGAAGCATTCCCATAACTGCCACTGCCGCCGCACCTCCATAATTCGAGCTTACCGTGGAAAAATACCCATTGATCACCTGTGTCACAGTAAACATGCCCTTCTTTTGCAGAATATAGTGTGTGAACAGATAATTGTTCCAGATATTCACTCCCTGCATAATGATGATGGAAACGGTTACCGGAATCATTTGTGGAAATATCACACAAAAAAATGTTTTAAAGCGCCCTGCCCCATCAATTGCTGCGGCTTCATCCAATTCTGCCGGTATCGTTGCTATGAAATTGGTATAAAGGAACACCGCCTGTGGTACGCCAAAGGTTGTTAAAACCAGGATAATTCCCCAATAGGTGGAGATTGCTCCAATTTTTGACAGAATGGAGTATACTCCGACGAGTATGGTCAACGGGGTGATCATCATGATGCCCATGAAGAATTTTCGTATCCATTCATTGAATCGGTTCTGGACTCTCGCCAGCGGATAAGCCGCAAGGCTTCCGGCGGCAATAATCAAAATTAGCGATCCCACGATGATGACGACATTGTTTTTTATTGCGTTGAGAATTTCTCCGCTCTGAATCACACTTATATAGTTGTCCAGATACAGATATCCAGGTGGCACTAATCTGGAAGATGTATCCGTCTGAGGCTTCAATGACAAAACGACAACAATATAAAAAGGGAACAAATACACGAGGCATAAAACCAGCGAGATCATCCATGAAATGACATATCTGCAAATCCTTTTCTTTTTCATCCCAGTTGCCTCTCTTTACGCCTGAAATAGCCATTTGCCACATTTGAAACAAGCATAATAAACAGAAAGCTGAAAATTCCGATCGCCGCAGCATAGCCAGCTTTTTCAGAAGAAAAATATTGATTGGCAATATAGGTCGATAACGACTGTGAGCCATTTGCAGGTCCACCACCAGTTAATGCAATGATCAACTCATACAATTTGAAGCCTCCAATAAGATTGAGCACTACCGCGCTTGCCATAGAAGGAAGCAGCAGCGGCCATGTGATGTTCTTGAATTCCGTCCATACCGTTGCACCGTCAATTCTTGCTGCTTCGTAATAATATTTCGGAATTCCCTGAAGCCCCGCCAGGAAGATGATCATGGTATTTCCTACAAACTGCCATGCATTTACCAGCGTAATGATCGTTACTGCACCGGTTTTGGTAGAAAGCCAATCCACAGGTGCCAACCCCAATGCCATGGCAATATCATTCAGCGCGCCATGACTGTATTGAAAAATAAAATACATGATGTATCCCATAACAAGATTGGAGATCAATACCGGCAAATAGATAACTGCACGAACAAAATTTCTTCCCGGAAACTCCGAGTTGAGAAAAACAGCCAGTGCCAATCCCAACCCCACATCAATCAATGTACTTGCAAAACCATAAATCATGGTATTCACGATGGTCTTTATAAGAACATCATCGGAAAGCATTTTTATATAGTTGTCTGCACCAACGAATCGCATCGTTGCCGAGTACCCGTTCCATTTCTGAAACGAGATAAAAAGAGCGTTAATAAATGGATAAGCGACAAAAAAGAGCACCAGCGCCATTGCCGGAATATAAAACAGACTAAACTTCCAATTCTTCTTCATGGGTATCCTTTTCTAAAAGGCCTGCCTGCAAAGCGGCAGGCAGGCCCTTCTTGCCGTGTTTAATCAGCCGGCATCGTACATATCGTTGTAATTCTCCCGGAGAATTTCAATCGCATTGTTGATATTTTCCTCGGTACCCCCATCCCCTTCAAAGAAAGCGGAGGATGCCTCTTTCAAAATCCCCCACATTCCTGACGGAAGATACGCTTGGTCGAAGTAGGTAACATATTCGCATTTTCCATCAAAGGCTGCCTGTCCCGCACGAATGACCTTTATACTGTACGAATCTTCAATATCAAGTGTCTTTAATGCCGGTACGCCGCCTTCTATATCTACAATAATCTTTTCAGCAACCTCCGGCTGTGCAAGATACTCCAGGAATTTCAGCGCTTCCTCCACGTGTTCGGAATCTTTCCACACGCCGATACAACTGTTGTTTCCTTCTGACACCCCCCAGGTCATTAACTTGCCGCTCTTTGTCGCCGGCATAGGCATTACACCAAGGTTGACATCCGGGTTCAAATCTCTCATTGCATTGATGCCATCATTGGTAAAAAACATAAATGCTGCTTCCCCGTTGGCTACTGCTGCGAAATTAGAATCCCTTGCTGCAGAAAGCGCATCGACATTGAAATATCCGCTCTTCCACCAGTCAGAAAGGTTTTCAAAGGCAGCTCTGGAGTTTTCCCAGTCAAAAGTCCCGCCCGTCAATTCCTCGCCATAGTCGGTATCCAAATCCGATGCCGTCAGGAACGATGCAAGATAGGAATCCAGAAAGTGTGCATTGTTCGTCTTGTCCGAATTTGAAATAACCATCGGAGTGATCCCAGCATCAACCAGTGTCTTACATGCATCCGCAAACACATCAATATCTGTCAGTGTCGAAGCATCAATTCCATTCGTCTCGAGAACATCGGCATTATAGATAATTCCGTTCGTTCCTTCCCCGATTGGCAGCACATAGACATTTCCTTCTGAATCTGCAACCGCACCCTTAACGGAATCATCGATATCATCAAACCAGGCTTGATCATTCAGCGGACGCAGAAACTCACGGTACCGCATTACGCTCCAGCCGTGTGTGTTCCAAAGATCCGGGAGATCCCCGGACGCCATACGGGTCTTCATTACCGACTCATGATCCGTTCCGTTCAGGGTAAGCTCAACATGAATCCCCGTTTCACTTTCAAAATCATCGATAATACTCTGCATAACTGTCGACTGCGCATCTTGCTGATAATTAACCGCATATTCTATTGTGATTCCAGTCGATGCAGCAGTTCCTGACGAATTTTCTGCAGACTCATTTGTTGTTTCCGCTGCAGCAGACGAGTCGGTATCTGTTGGCGATGAATTACCGCATCCGGTAAGAGACAACAACATCATCGCACAAAAGGCTAACGCCAGTTTTCTTTTCATTCTTTCCCTCCTTGTTATAACTGTACAGCTATACATAGCCTCCTATTGAAATGCGCTGTGTTTGTGGATTTATATAAAATAATCAGCGTTTTCAACAAGACCCTCTCCTTTGTAACTACATATAGCGTATAATATAGCAGTAAGTCCATGGCCAAACGCTCAAACAGTTCATATCAGGTTAGTTATATATAAGGTCAACATGAATACAAGACAGTATTACTATTTCGTCACCATTGCAGAATACGGAACTCTTTCCAATGCCGCGAAGAGGCTACATGTGTCTGAGGCTGCCCTCAGCAAGTTTTTAAAAAATCTGGAGACCCTCGTCGGTGCTCCGCTGTTCGTGCGCAATCGGCGAGGTCTTGTACTCACGAAGGACGGTATTGTCTTTTACCAGTCTGCCCGCCGGATCCTCGAGTCTCAGAATCAGATGCTCTATACTCTGCGTCAAATGCAGTCCAAGGCACAGAATCAGATCCGCATCGCCTCGACGCCCTACCGCGGTGCGGTACTGTATAGTCATGTTTACAATCGTTTTTCCACACTCTTTCCCATGACATCACTATCCGTGCAGGAAATCTTCTCCATGCAACAGGAGGAACAACTCCACGTCGGAAACATCGATTTTGCTTTCGGCGTGGAAGTTCATGCAAATTATCCAGATGTCTATAACCTTGCGGCGAGCAGAACCGAGATTGTACTGGCCGTTCCAACCTTTCACCCGCTTGCTCGTAACTATTCGCTGCAGGATGGGGAACATCTCCCTTCTATTGCACTAACAGATTTCATGGACACGCCCTTTGTTCTGCGGGACCGTCACAATAACATTCGTCTGCGGGCTGACCGGGAATTCAAGCGGGCCGGTTTTTCTCCGCTTGTCGCTTTTGAATCCTCCAATTCCATGACGGTTGAATCCATGATTCGAAGGGGTGCCGGCGTTGGTTTCTTCTCCAAACGTTATGTTCATTCTGAAGAAGAGATCGTGTTCTTCCGACTTTCGCCGCCCTGCTACGAAACCTTTTACATCCGTTATTCAAAATCAAGAGTCCTAACAGAGGTCGATCAATGTCTGATCGCGGTAATTGCAGATGAACGTCTGAAAATCCACGGCAGCGAAGAGGTCGGAAGTGACATAATGAATAACTGCATCAAAACATTGCGAAGATATGAGAGGTTCAGCTTTTGAGCACACAATTCCCTAACTACGAGGACATCGTTCTCGATACGAAAATTCTCAGCTACATTGTGGATATTGTCGACGAGGGCTGCCTCACAAAGGCAGCAGAGAAGAACTTTCTCACTCAGCCCTCGCTCTCCCGCTACCTTCATAATCTGGAGGAGTCAATCGGCACACCTATTTTCACCAAAAAACACAATCGTCTTGAATTGACCAAAGCCGGCATTGTGTTCCTCAACGGCGCCCGTTCGATTCTCCACATTGAGCAGGATACACTCAAACGAATGCAGCAGAAAGTCCGAACAGATGCCGGAATCATCCGCATTGCTGCACCATCCACCCTCAAACGTCTCCTGCAGAACGCTGTCCCGGAATGGAACAGCGGGCATTCCGAGACACCCATACAGGTGTTCTTCGACGTCTCCGATGCCATCGTGGATAAACTTACCGGAAAAGAATATGACTTTGGAATCCTTCTGGAAAGCGAGCATCCTTCCGGCTCCTTTTCCTATGCTCGGCTACGAAAGACGCATCTCGCACTCTTCCTTCCTGCCGAATCCGTACCTCTTCACGGCAAAGATCCTGCCAAGTCCGACCTGCGAGCCCTCCGGCAAGAGCGATTTCTTTTGTGTACACACGATTCCTTTCTGCGAAACGCACAGGAATATGTGCTGGACGAGGCAGGTATTCCCCACCCCAGCATCGCCGCCTGTGCCGATTTGGATCTGTTGGAGCAGCTGGTGAGAGATGGCTATGGCTATACCTTTCTGCCGATCGAATGCGCGTCCTCCGTTGACGAACGCCGTGTAGTAGAGCTGTCGCCCCCATTCCTCTGCCAGTATACTTTCCTGTGGCGCAGAAATGCGCCGCAGAGCTGCGTCAGCAGCACGCTGGTGCCGTTTCTCCAGTCTTTTCTAGAATCCTGTGAAAACGTCGCCACGCCCATCGATGGAATGATTACTTCTGTGCTACGCTGACTGCAACATAGACATCCGCATCATAGGATATAAACAGACAAAAGAGAGAAAGAAGGTTGACATGGCAAACGTTGCAATCCTAGTCCCCCAGACCAGCATGCAAGAACTATGCTCCGAGCTCATCCGTGAATATACCCATCTGACGCCGATCTGTATCGATGCAATCCGTACCGGGGAGGTCGCCGCAAAAGCAAAGGCACTTGTTAATACCGATTGTGACCTTATCATTGCAAGAGGACTGCAGGCCACCCTCCTTCTCCGTCATACAAAGCTGCCTGTGGTTCCCATTTCCATTACCGCGCAGGAACTTGGCATCATGGTTCTGCACATGAAGGAAGAACTAGCCATCTCTCATCCCAAAATCGGCATCATCGGATTTGAGAACACGCTAGATGACACATCCTCCTTCGGAGAATTGTTCGACATCGATTTCATGCGCTATACCCTGCCGGATCCAGAATCTGCGCAAACCCCGGATGACTCCTGCGATCAGAGCCTTCTGACTGCCTCTGTGGCACAAGCCATTCATGACGGTTGTAAGGGAATTCTCGGCGGCGAAGTGGTCTGCGCAGCCGCGGTGAGGGCTAAGCTTCCCTGCATGCTATTCGATTCCGGCAGAGAGAGCATCCGCAATGCTCTGTCCGTTGCTGATCGCATGGGCCAAGCCATTGATCTGCAGAAACAGAACACCTCGGAGATCAATACCATGCTGGATTACACCTTCAGTGGTATTCTTCAAATCGATGCCAATGGCATCATCCGCCGCTGCAACCGCGTTGTATATACACTCCTTGGAACGCCGCAGACTGCCCTGACAGGCCATTCCGTGCACGATGTTTTTCCGCAGTTGCAGGAACAAACCCTCCGCAAGGTACTGAATGACGGAGAGGAAGCCTATGCGCTTCTCGTCCCCTTTGAAAACCGCGCTGTCATCGTCAACATTGCACCCATTCTCACGGATCATCAAATCTGCGGCGCCATTCTGACCTTTCAGGAGAGCCATCGCATCACAGAAATTGACAATCGCCTCCGCGCAGAATTCTATCAGCGAGGCTTCGTTGCCCGCTGTCAGTTTGATCAGCTCCCCGCCGCAGATGTCGAAACAAAATGCCTTTTCACCCGTGCGAAACGATTTGCGCGATATTCCGCCCCCATTCTCATCACTGGAGAACACGGAAATGGAAATCTCCTGCTTGCACAATGCCTTCACAACGCCAGTCTCCGGGCTTCCAATGCCTTCGTAGAAGTAGACTGTGCCGCCTTCGAACCGGAAGAGCTGGATCTACTGCTGTTCGGACGCCGTTCCTCTCGTCCTGACGCAGGATCCTGCCTTGCAGAGGCTGCGCAGAAGGGCACTCTGTATCTTGGGCACGTAGATCATCTCTCCCCACTTCTTCAATACAAGGTTCTACAGCTCCTGCGCGGAAAGCTTTGCTGCGGCGATACCTATCATCCCATCACCGCCGACATCCGCATTCTTGCCTCCACCAGCAATCACCTTATTTCTCTGGTGGAGCAGGGACACTTCCGCACAGACCTGTATTACGCGCTAAACGTGTTGCCGCTCAATTATCCGCCTCTTCGTGAACGCCGCGATGACATTCTCCCCTGGGTGGATATGAGCATGAGGGATGCACAGAAACAGTATCAGCGATACTTCACGCTGACACATGGTGCCAGAGAATATCTGCGCCAATACTCGTGGCCCGGCAATCTTGATCAGCTTCGCAGCCTCTGTGAACGTATCGTCCTGACTGCTGACTGCCGCACCATCGATGAGGTGTTCCTCCAAAGAGAGATCGCACAGATGTCGCCGTACCTTGCCCCCGATTCCGGACAGCCGGTACTCATTAAGGACCCTAAGGCCGTGGAACTGGCTACACTTTTAAAAAAATATGACGGCAATCGGCAGGCTGTTGCCGATGCTCTCGGCATCAGCAAAACGACACTCTGGCGCCGTATGAAGAAATACGGCATCGGCGCGGATTTCTCCTGCTGACATTGCACATAACCTTTCCATGAAACGATTTCAAATTCTCTATTTCATTTTCTGAAAGCTTCACGGATTTGCACATATGCATGTTCCTTTCTTTGTGGCTCCTGTCCATTGCCGATCGTCCGCCTCCTTTCTATCCTGATGATATCAAGAGAACATTTCATTAGCATACAAAGGAGGCATTTCCAATGAAAATCGGATTCATCGGACTCGGCATCATGGGCAAACCCATGGCCAAAAACCTATTAAAAAACGGTTACACCGATCTTCTTGTCAATAACCGCAGCAAGGCTCCCGTGGAAGAACTCGTCGCGGCAGGGGCCACCGACGCCACCTATCAGGAAATCGGCGAGCAGTGTGATGTTGTCATCACCATGCTTCCTAACTCTCCGCAGGTCAAAAGTGTCATGCTTGAGGATGGAAAAGTCGCTACCTTCATGAAACCGGGGTCAGTCTTCATTGACTGCAGTTCCATCAATCCAGTAGCCTCCAAGGAAATCAATGCTGTGCTCTGCGAAAATGGGATTCAGATGCTGGATGCTCCTGTTTCAGGGGGTGAACCCAAAGCAATCGACGGCACGCTCAGTTTCATGGTGGGCGGCAGCCAGGAGATTTTCAATCAATATAAACCCGTTCTGGAAGCTATGGGTTCCTCGGTCATTCGCTGCGGTGAGGTTGGAGCCGGCAATACAACCAAACTGGCCAACCAGATCATCGTGGCCTGCAACATTCAGGCCCTTGCCGAAGCCTTAACACTGGCACAAAAAGCCGGTGTCGATCCTGCGTTGGTATTTCAGGCAATCAAGGGAGGCCTGGCAGGTTCTACCGTTATGAACGCCAAAACTCCTATGATGATTGAGGGAAACGACAAGCCCGGTTTCAAAATCGATCTGCACATCAAGGATCTTAACAATGCTTTGGATTGCGCTCACACGGTTGGCTCCCCCGCCCCCATGACTGCTCAGGTGCAGGAGGTCCTGCAATGGCTCCACAACAACGGAAAGGGACAGGCGGATCACAGTGCCATTGCCCAGTACTATGAAAAGCTGGCAGACATCGAGATCGGTCGATGAAGGAAGCTTCACAGAGGTGCTCTATATATGAATACAGATTTTATGAAGGGTGTAGTCGTTCCAATCTTAACCTGCTGCGATGATGAGGAAAGAATTGATGAACGGCGTCAACGAGAGCAGGTGGATTATGTTATCGAAGGCGGCGTATCCGGCATCCTCGCCTTTGGATCCAATGGTGAATTCTATATGCTGGAGGAAGATGAAATGGAACGCGGCTTGAAGCTTATGGTTGACCAGGCCAGAGGAAGAGTTCCTGTCTATTTCGGCATCGGTGCTATCAACACGAGGAAGTGCTGTCGTCTGGCACAGATGGCGGTCAGGAATGGTGCGGCTGCTGTCAGTGTCTTGCAGCCCATGTTCCTGAAGCCTACCTATGCTGAACTGTATGATCACTTCAAAACCATCGCTGAAAGTGTTCCCGCAACGCCGGTTCTATTGTATAACAATCCCGGACGTGTCGGTTACACACTGACTGCACAGTTGGTGGACGAACTGGCACACAATGTACCTAATATCGTTGGTATGAAGGATACCAGCGGTGACATTACCCTGACCTCTGAGTTCATTCGCCGTACCCGTGACGTGGACTTCAAGGTCTTTGGCGGCAAGGATACCCTGCTCTATGCCAGCCTTTGCCATGGCGCTGTGGGTGGTGTCTGCACGGCTGCTAACTTTATGCCGGAACTCATCACCGATGTGTACAATAAATATGTTGCCGGCGATCTGACCGGCAGTTTGAAAGCCCAGTTCAAGCTGAATCCGGTACGTTTGTCCATGGATGCCGCTAGCTTCCCGGTCGCAGCAAAAGACATGGCTGCC
>CAVFYJ010000093.1:0-12858 GCA_963626545.1 Acetatifactor sp.
ATACCCTTTTTATTGTTTGAGATCAACTTTCCATATGAGGGTGCTGAATAGTTACAAAAAAATTAAAGGAAGGAAAACTCTATGAATGACCCGAAGGCGGATGCCGCTTTGAATTTATCGTTGTCGCTGTCTGAATATTTGAAAGATCTATCACTGTCTTTGTCAGCCGTTCAAAGTGGTGATGTCTGGGAAATTTTAGTGCTGGCATCACAGGATTTGTCTTTTTTAACGGAGCAATATCCGCAAATTGAGGTGTCGATGCTTCTTGAGAATTTTGCGATTCTTCGTTTGCCGCCTTCCTTGATTGCAATCGTGAGCGCTCTGCCACAAATTCTTTATATTGAAATGCCTCGCTATATTTCGTTTGAGATTCTTTCTGGCAAGCGTGCGTCCTGCATTACACAGGTAACGTTGCCGCCGCTTTCTTTAACAGGAAATGGTGTTTTGGTTGGTTTTGTGGATTCTGGAATTGATCTGACACACCCAGATTTTCAAGATCAGGATGGAAATAGCCGTGTTTTATTCTTGTGGGATCAAGGTGGTGAGGGTAATGCGCCAGATAGATATTTATTTGGGGCTGAGTATGGTCGTGAACAAATCAATGCAGCGCTAAGGGACGGAAGGACTTTATCGCAGGATGAATCTGGTCATGGGACGGGGGTTGCTGGGATTGCCTGTGGAAATGGAGTTGCCTCGGATGGACGCTATCGCGGTGTTGCACCTGAGGCGGAACTGATTGTGGTGAAGATGCGAACCAATCAGGGATTATATCCTAGAACGACGGAGCTTATTAGCGGCATTGATTATTGCATAAGAAAAGCACTGGAGTTGAATCGCCCACTTGTATTAAATATCAGTTTTGGAAATAATTATGGTGCTCATACTGGAAGTTCATTATCTGAGATTTATTTGAATCGTGTGTCGTTACTGGGGCGCATTAGTGTCGTTGCTGCATCTGGAAATGAGGGCGCCTCGCCTGTACATGCTGCTGGTTTTCTTGACCAGACGGTAAGCGTTGATTTTTCAATTTCAGAACGCCAGAATTCGCTTAGTGTGCAATTGTGGAAGGATTACGCGGATGTTGTGCGGATTCGACTGAGAGCACCCTCTGGAGCGGAATATATTCTTTCGGATGCATTTGGAACGGATATTCATGAATTGGATCAAACATGGGTTGCTATTTACAATAGTGCGCCGTCACCATTTCAGCGCCTGCAAGAATATTATTTCGAGTTTTTCCCATCGAATAATCGTTTTTATTTGGCTTCTGGCGTGTGGAGTTTGATTATCGAACCGATTTCAATAAAAAATGGTGTATTTGAATTGTGGCTTCCTGCTGCTTCAAGTTTAAATGGCGCTACTCGCTTTTTCGCACCCAATCCATACAATACGCTGACCATTCCTTCGTCAGCTTCTTCTGTAATAACAGTAGGCGCTTATGATGCAAGGAGTGATACCCCAGCAGATTTTTCAGGACGGGGTGCTGCTGCACTTCCAACTCTTTTGACAAAGCCTGATTTGGCGGCACCCGGTGTTTCGATCACAGTGCCTGCCTTCCCCGGTGGGTATCAGGTCGTATCTGGTACTTCCTTTGCAGCACCGTTTGTCACGGGAAGCGCTGCGCTTTTAATGGAATGGGGAATTGTAAGAGAAAATAATCTGTTTTTATATGGAGAACGATTAAAGGCATGGCTGATTGCGGGCGCTCGGACGCTTCCGGGTTATCCTGTGCCGAATCCACGCACGGGTTGGGGCGTGCTATGTTTAGAACGCTCATTACCATTCCGATAAGGCGCGAAAAAAAGGAGAAGATTTTCATCTTCTCCCTCACTTGTAATGCAGTTGAGGGGACTTGAACCCCTACCCAAGTACATGGACATGAACCTGAATCATGCGCGTATGCCAATTCCGCCACAACTGCATATGCAATTTTCTTTTCCCTAACAGCTAAACCATCAGGCAATGCAGTTGACGGGACTTGAACCCGTACGAGCTAGGCTCACAAGATCCTTAGTCTTGCGCGTATGCCAATTCCGCCACAACTGCATGTTTTGTTTTTGTCTGTTGAACAACTTAGCTTGTTGTTTCTTTGTTTCCTCTGTTGCTCACCTGACGATACATATATTATCACATAGGCAAATATTTGTCAACACTTTTTTCAAAAAAAATCAAAAAACTTTTTAGAGGCGCCTTTTTGTGCCTCAAAACGCAAAAATGCTCCCACAAAGCAACCAATCGGTTACTTTTGTGGGAGTATTCGCGTTTTTTTGTTCAATTAAAGGCCGACTGCAAAGCCGATAATCAAAACGATGATACCAAGTGCAATACGGTACAGCGCAAAGCTGTTGAAGTTATGACGCTTGATGTACTGCATTAAGAACTTGATTACGATCATGGATACACCATAGGCGACAACCATTGCCAGTAAGATGACAAAGAACTGCTCTGGTGTGAAGCCACCACCCTTTACAAGGAACTTTACAATCTTTAAGCCACTGGCACCAAACATAATCGGAATTGCCAGATAGAAGGTATACTCTGCTGCGATGAAACGAGAGCAGCCAAACAACATACCACCGATAATGGTGATACCAGAACGGGAAGTTCCTGGAATCAGTGATAACAGCTGGAATACACCGATGATAAATGCGGTCTTATAGCTAAGCTGTGTAAACTTTACAATGGATGGACGAACCGTTCGATTTCTCATCTCAACTACGATGAAGGCGATACCAACTACGATCAGCATGATTGCTACAACAAGCCAGTTCATCAGATACTGATCAATCAAATCGTTAAATAATACACCAATTACACCAGCCGGAATACAGCCGATAATAACCTTCTTCCACAACTCGATGGTGTTATGCTTCTGCTCTTTTGTCTTTCTTGCTGAAAATGGATTCAGCTTATAAAAGAACACGGTGACGACGGCTAGAATTGCACCGAGCTGGATGACAACATCAAACATCTCTGTGAATTCAGGAGTAAATACCTCCGATGCGCTTGTCTTCCAGAATACATCTACCAGAATCAAATGTCCGGTACTGCTGACAGGAAGCCACTCGGTGATTCCCTCTACGATGCCAAGAAAGATGACTCTCAGCCATTCAATAATATTCATTTTTTCATTTTCCTTTCTGTTATTCCCTCTTTACAGGCAATTTTATAACAGTTCACGGAACGCCCATTCGCAAAACCGCACGTACCGTGCGTCGCTGCTTTGCAGCTCTGTTTTGTTCATTGAAGGGCGTTCACATCATCCTACTGCTCTGTCAAATCTTTATGCAAGCATAAGATTTTGCCAGATCTAGTAGGATGCGTGAACTGTAGCAATGTTTTCAATCTGCCAGTCAATTGGCTCAAGGCCATTTTCTTTGAGGTACTCATTTGTCCTGCTAAACGGTCTGCTGCCGAAGAAACCTCGGTACGCTGACAGTGGGCTTGGATGCGCAGACTCGATGATCAGATGCTTAGAATTATAGATCATCGGCTTTTTGGACTGTGCCGGTCTGCCCCAAAGGATAAATACCATCGGACGATCCTGTTTTGCAAGCACTTCGATTGCCGCATCGGTAAACTGCTCCCAGCCGATTCCCTTGTGCGAGAATGCCTGATGCGCACGAACCGTAAGAAGCGTGTTTAACATCAAAACGCCCTGCTCAGCCCACTTGACCAGATAGCCATTATCTGGGATGTAGCAGCCCAGATCATCGTGCAGCTCGCGGTAAATATTGACCAGAGACGGCGGAATCTCCACGCCCGGCTTTACCGAGAAGGACAATCCATGTGCCTGATCTGGCTCATGATACGGATCCTGTCCGAGAATAACCACTTTTACCTTTGAGAGCGGCGTCAGATTAAACGCAGTAAAGATCTCATCGGATGGCGGATAAACCACATGTGTGGTATACTCTTCGATTACTTTTTTATAGAGACTGGCATAATACGGCTTTTTAAACTCAGGACTTAACGGTCCTAACCAGTCATTTGCGATTGCTCCCATCGTTTTCCTCCAAACTTAAATTTGATCGTTACAGTTTTCGCATAGTAATGCACGAGACACACGTTTTTGCAAATACGTGTCCCGTGAACCGTACCATTTTAGATGCGCACGCTGATGCCAAGCGCCTTCAGATACTGCTTCAAATCGGCAATCTCGAGTTCCTTATAGTGAAACAGACTTGCCGCAAGAGCCGCATCTGCCTTTCCTTTGGTAAGTGCCTCATAGAAATGCTCCTTTGTACCAGCACCGCCAGATGCGATGACGGGAACGCTGACTGCCTCGGAAACCTGTCTGGTCAGTGCAATGTCATAGCCTGTCTTCATGCCATCACAGTCCATGCTGGTAAGAAGAATCTCGCCTGCGCCCAGGCTGCATGCCTTGGCTGCCCACTCGACTGCATCAAGTCCGGTATCAATACGACCGCCGTTTTTATAGACATTCCATCCGCTGCCGTCTGCGCGTTTTTTCGCATCAATTGCTACCACTACGCACTGGCTGCCGAACTTATCTGCTGCGTCACTGATCAGTCTTGGGGTGTTGATCGCAGACGAATTGATGGAAATCTTGTCCGCACCCTCACGAAGCAGCATACGAAAATCCTCTACGGTGCGGATGCCGCCTCCAACGGTAAACGGAATAAATACCTTCTCTGCGACCCGACGCACCATATCTACGACAATGTTTCGTGCATCACTTGATGCGGTAATGTCCAAAAATACCAGCTCATCTGCGCCAAGCGCATCATATGCCGCTGCAATCTCGACCGGATCTCCGGCATCCTGCAAATTCACAAAATTCACGCCCTTGACAACGCGTCCATTATGTACGTCCAAACAAGGAATAATACGCTTTGTAAACATTAGTATTCCCTCCTCTGCTCTAAAAAGTTTTTGAGGATCGCAAGACCTGTCTTTGAACTCTTCTCCGGGTGAAACTGACATGCAAAGACATTTCCCTTTTCTACGGATGCATGGATGGTCACGCCATATTGCGCAGTTGCCGCTACAATGTCCGGATCCTCTGCCTGTAGATAATAGGAATGAACAAAGTATACATATGGCTCTTTTTCGAGTCCTTTAAACAGCGATGCGCCTTCGCGGACGGTAAGTGAATTCCAGCCCATATGCGGAATCTTAAGACCTGGTTCTTCTGGAATTCGCACAATCTTTCCCTTCAA
The DNA here is from genome assembly GCA_963626545.1 of Acetatifactor sp. Lineage (GTDB taxonomy): Bacteria > Bacillota > Clostridia > Lachnospirales > Lachnospiraceae > Anthropogastromicrobium. Next base: position 5,184 of record CAVFYJ010000093.1, read on the forward strand.
AATACCAAGACCGACTACACTAGGTGTCTCCTCGCTGCTCTCAAACAGCAGCTGTAATCCCAAACAAATACCCAAAAATGGAATTTTTCGATCAATCGCTTCATGAATTACAGCGACCAGTCCAAATTTTGTTAAGTTTTCCATCGCTTCCCCGAAGGAGCCGACTCCCGGCAGGATAATGTGATCTGCCTGAAGAATCACCTCTGGGTCTCTTGTCAGAACTGGTGTCTCTCCCATTGACAAAAGTGCTTTTTCTACGCTTTTGATGTTTCCTGCATCGTAATCAATAATTGCTATCAATGCGCCACCCCCTGAATCGTGTATATAAAAACAGATTGATTATAACATACGAAGTTTCTTGTGACAACTCTTTTACAAGGTTTTACGCGTATTTTACGCGTTACTTCAACTTCTGCGCAATTTCCTGCACAAATTGAATGCAATTTCCCTTAATGCCGATACCTCTGCCGTTTAACTCGGCTGGTACCTGATAGAGCATCGGATGCACACGAATAAGCGTTGCCTTCTGGTGCATGGAAAGCACTTTCTCGAATGGCCAGCGCATAACCATCGGATCGGCAAAACCCTCGCCAAGCTCTAAGATTGTCAGCTCATGTGTTAACGAGCAGCTAAGCCAGTTCATATAAGCTTCCCACTGTTTTTCCTGTCCTTCTACCTTTGGTGCTGCCGTCAAAAACTTTGAAATACGTCCATCTAACAGCTTTTTATCGGTATTGGAGGTAATCACAAAACAGTTTCGTCCCTTTGCGAGCTTGGCAAGTGTGTCGTACACTTCGTCAATCTGAGCCTCGTTATCTTCTTTGACTGCTAACTGCGTGCCAATTCCGATTAACAGCATTTCGCTGTTTTTGATTTTATTCCATATTTCCTGTGTCATATCATTTCTCCTGTGTATCCGTTTCTTGAGTATCTGTCGTGCCGATACCTTGCATATCCATGTCTTCCTGTGGTGCCTTCTGTAAGCAGAACCAGAATGCCACACCCTCGTTTGTATTGTATACGCCAAATGGCTGCTTATGGGCATCCATGATCGCCTTTACAATGGACAGACCGATACCACTTCCGCCGTACTCTCTTGTCCTTGCCTTATCGACTTTATAAAACTTAATCCATACCTTGTCAAGCGAATCCTCTGGAATCGGCTCACCAGTGTTTGCCACGGTAATTTTAACGCTATCTTTCTGATCTTCTAGCGTAATCGTAATGCGCATATCGCCGCTTACATGATTCATTGCGTTGCTGATATAGTTCGTGCAGACCTCCTCGATCTTAAACTCATCGGCAAGTACCATGCAGGAGGATGGGTAATTCTTGATTACCTGAATTTCCTTCTTCTGCATCTCGAGTGCACTCGAATTGAGTAGCGTGGTTAGCATTTCACAGATATCAAAGGTCTCTTCGGTGAGCGCATCCTGACCAAACTCAAGATGATTTAACGTCAAGAGCTTACGTACCATGCGATTCATCTTCTTTGCCTCATCGACAATGACATCACAATAAAACGCTCTGCTCTCCGGATCGTCGCTGATGCCCTCCTGAAGACCTTCCGCATAGCCCTGAATCAATGCAATCGGTGTCTTTAATTCATGAGAAACATTGGATAAAAATTCCTTTCGCACCTCGTCGATCTGAATCTTTTCATCAATGTCTTTTTTAAGCTGTTCGTTTGCGGTCTGTAATTGATTGATTGTACTTTCTAACTGCTCAGACATGGAATTCATGCTGTTTCCCAAAAGGCCAATCTCATTGTCCAAACTACCTGTGTATTTGCTCGTGAAATCCAGATTTGCCATGTGATCTGCAATTTTTGCAAGCTGTAACAATGGCTTTGTCAGGCGGTTGGAAATCGCCGTGATGACAAAGAGCGCAAGCACCATCGCGCCCAAGCAGGTAAACATGAAAAACTGGTTGGAAATCTGTGCACTGTCCTGTACGGCCTCAAGCGGCGTGGACATTAAGAAAAACGTATCATTGCTTAAGGAACCATAGCAATCCATGTAAGAAGTGCCTTCTAATGGATCATAATACTTTAAAATCTTATATTTGTCTGCCTGCTTTAATACGGTGACCGTATCTACATGATCCCACACCAAAATATACTGCATCAAACGATGGCGAAGCTCACTCGCCTGCATATTGGATACGCAATTTGCACTCACCTCATCGAGAGACCAATCTGATGTCGTCTGGATAAAGGAAATGTTATCGGAGTCACGCATGGTCATTAAGACATCGCTGATTTTATCGTCATTCTCACTGCTGTTGTTGGTCAGCTGATTTAATTTTTCATAGTAATGGACTACCTTTTCCTGTTTTTTCTGATAATAAAAGTCTTTCAGCAGGCCATTATTTAATCCGATACACAGCACCATTGTCAGCGTGAGAATGACAATAAAGGCGGCTGTGATCTGTGTTCGTATGGATGATTTCATACTGAACCTGTCCTTTCATCAAGAATCGTTACCAAGAATGTATTGCACCTATGCTAAGAAATGTGCCTTACTCTACCTCAAATTTGTAGCCCATACCCCAGATGGTGTGAATGTACTCGCCCTTCTCGCCCATCTTGCTTCTCAACTTCTTTACATGCGTATCAATGGTTCTGGCATCGCCAAAATAGTCATAATTCCAGACATTATTTAAAATCTTTTCTCGGGACAGCGCAAGTCCTCTGTTTTCCATAAAGTAGGTAAGCAGCTCAAATTCCTTGAAGCTAAGCTCAATCTCTTTGCCGTCGATTGTTACCTGATGAGCAGCCTTGTCGATCACGATTCCACCGCACTCAAGCTTACTGGACTTAACCTGATTGCTTCTCTTTAATACGGCACCAACTCTTGCGACCAAAATCTTCGGGCTAAATGGCTTACTAATGTACTCGTCCACACCAAGGTCAAAGCCGTGCAGCTCGTCCTGTTCTTCGCCCTTTGCCGTCAACATGATTACCGGCACCTGTGAATACTCACGGATTGTCTTTAATACCTGCCAGCCATTCATCTTTGGCATCATAACGTCAAGTAAAATTACAGCGATATCTTTGTTGTTAAAGAAAGTTTCTACGGCTTCCTCTCCGTCTCCCGCCTCAATGACCTCATAACCATCTCTGGTTAAGAAATCACTTACCAGCTTTCTCATTCTGCTCTCATCATCTACTACTAATACTTTTATTTTTTCCATGGCATTCTTTCATCCTTTCTTCGTCGTAATTCATCCTGCCGCCATACCTCTTCATTAAATTTTGCCAAATGCAAGTTAAAAAAGGCTTTACACATCATCCGATTTGCGTCAAGTGGTCAGCAAGTTTTTCTTTACTCTAACAAATAAATATGGCAAAGATGTGAACAAAAAGGAATGAAAATCAAAAAAGGAAAAATCAAAAAGGCGGCAGGACAAACGCCTACCGCCCAAGCCATGGAACAAATTTGCCTCTGGCTATTTTCTGCAAATTGTGAATTCGATTATTCAATTATCGAATTGAATTCGTAACAATTCAAAACCCCATTTGCCAAATAATTACATGATGTCCTTGTTATCAACGCCATCCATATCGTCGAAGTCCTGATTCTCACCAACCATACCCCAGATGAAGGTATAAGCCTGGGAACCAGAACCGCTGTGGATTGACCAGCTCGGAGAAATAACAGCCTCTTCGTTTCTCATAACGATGTGACGGGTCTCCTGTGGCTCGCCCATGTAATGCATAACGAATGCATCTTCTGGCATATCGAAGTACAGATAAACCTCCATACGTCTGTCATGAGTGTGGCACGGCATGGTGTTCCATACACTACCTGGCTCAAGCTTTGTCATACCCATCTCCAGCTGGCAGCTCTCTACCTGTCCCGGAAGGATGTACTTGCAGATGGTACGATGATTGGAAAGTTCCAGAGAACCAAGCTCTACCTTATTCTCATCCTTAACGATAACAACGCCTTCCTCTGGTGTGCCTTCTGGCTTGATCAGAACGGTCGGACATGTACGATGTGCCGGAGCACTGTTTAAATAGAATTTTGCCGGCTTGGAAGCATCCTCACTGGCGAACACGATCTTCTGTGTTCCCATTCCGATGTACATACCTTCCTTGTGGTCAACGGTATATACCTTGCCATCCAGGGTGATGGTTCCCTTGCCACCGATGTTGATAACGCCAAGCTCTCTTCTCTCACAGAAATACTTTGCACGAAGCTCATCTCCTGCGGTCAGCTCGAGTGGGGTCTCTGCCGGTGTTGCACTTCCGGTAATGATACGATCAATGTGGCTGTATACCAGCTTAATCTCGCCCGGTACAAACAGTCCCTGAATCAGAAATTCCTCTCTGAGTCTCTGTGTGGTGTAGGTCTTGACATCTCTTGGACTTACAGCAGTTCTTAACTCCATAAAAATCCTCCTTTGCCGCACGGCGCAAAGCGCGCCGCACCATTTCCATTTAATTTATTTTTATCTATGCTTACTGCTGCTTACGCAGTGCTGCACGCTTACGAAGTGTTGGATCCAGAATCTTCTTACGGATACGAAGGTTCTTTGGTGTTACCTCAAGAAGCTCATCGGTATCGATGAAATCCATACACTGCTCAAGGCTCATTACCTTCTTTGGAACAAGACGCAGTGCATCATCGGAACCGGAAGAACGGGTGTTGGACAGATGCTTTGTCTTGCAGACATTAACCTCTACGTCCTCTGCCTTACCAGTCTGGCCGACAATCATACCAGAGTAAACCTTCTCACCAGGTCCGATAAACAATACACCTCTCTCCTGTGCGTTGTACAGACCATAAGTGATACTCTCGCCATCCTCGAATGCGATGATGGATCCCTGCTTACGATACTGGATATCGCCCTTGTACTCCTCATAGCCATCGAAAATAGTGTTGATGATACCATTTCCCTTGGTATCGGTCATAAACTCGCCTCTGAAACCGATCAGACCTCTGGACGGGATGGAGAACTCCAGTCTGGTGTAGCCGCCCTGTGTGGTTCCCATTCCGTGAAGCTCACCCTTACGGCTGGACAGCTTCTGGATAACAGTACCGGAAAACTCATCCGGAACATCGATATAAACAAGCTCCATAGGCTCTAACAGACGATTCCTCTCGTCTCTCTTTGTTAAAACCTCTGCCTTGCTGACAGCAAACTCATATCCCTCACGGCGCATGTTCTCAACAAGAACGGAAAGATGAAGCTCACCTCTACCGGATACCTTGAAGCTATCCATGTTCTCGGTCTCCTCAACACGAAGGGAAACATCGGTATTCAGCTCGCGGAACAGTCTCTCTCTTAAGTGTCTGGAAGTAACGAACTTTCCTTCCTGACCAGCAAGCGGGCTATCGTTTACCATGAAATTCATTGCGATGGTTGGCTCTGAAATCTTCTGGAACGGAATCGCTACCGGATTCTCCGGAGAACAGATGGTGTCACCGATGTGAATATCACTGATACCAGAAATAGCAACGATGGAACCGATATCGGCACGCTGTACCTCTACCTTGTTCAGACCATCAAACTCATACAGCTTGCTGATCTTAACGCGGCGCTTCATACTCGGATCGTGATGGTTTACGATAACACAATCCTGATTTACTTTTACAAAACCGTTGTCGACCTTACCAACGCCGATACGTCCTACATACTCGTTATAGTCGATGGTGCTGATCAGAACCTGAGTCGGAGCCTCCGGATCACCTTCTGGTGCCGGGATGTGGTCGATGATGGTCTCAAACAACGGAGCCATATTCTCTCTCGGATCGTCAAGATCACGAACGGCAAAACCTGCCTTTGCAGATGCAAACAGGAATGGACAGTCTAACTGCTCATCGCTTGCGTCCAGATCCATCAGAAGCTCTAATACTTCATCTACAACCTCCGTCGGTCTAGCCTCCGGACGGTCAATCTTATTGATACATACAATAACAGAAAGGTTAAGCTCAAGCGCCTTGCTTAAAACGAACTTTGTCTGCGGCATCGGACCCTCAAATGCGTCAACAACAAGGATAACACCATTTACCATCTTCAGTACTCGCTCTACCTCGCCACCGAAATCCGCATGTCCTGGTGTGTCGATGATGTTGATCTTGCAGTCCTTATAGGTAACTGCTGTGTTCTTGGACAGAATGGTGATACCTCTTTCTCGCTCGATATCATTTGAGTCCATGACACGCTCCTGAACTTCCTGATTCTCACGGAATACACCGCTCTGCTTTAACAGCTCATCTACCAGTGTTGTTTTACCGTGGTCAACGTGTGCAATGATCGCTACGTTTCTAACCGTCTCTCTCTTTGTTTTCATATAGAAAAAACTCCTCTTAATGCTAAAAAACTAAATTCAGTTACTCTACTCCCCCAAATCAGCGCTTTTTTTCATGAATCTAAAAATCGCTCATGTCATTTCCATGAGATCTCATCACGTTCATGTAAATTTTGCACGCAAAAAGGAGCTGCCTTTTGGCAACTCCCTTATTGTAGCACAGATAATATTCACTTTGCAAGTATTTTTCAAGATTCTGGTGTATCCTTTTGCACAGTTTCTGTAAGAGCGGTCAATGTACCGGCGATAGAAGCCAGATTGGACGGCACAATACAACGGTATCAATCAACATCGTAACGTTATCCTTTGTGATAACTGGCTGCGGATCAAAGTCAACAACCTGCTCCATAAAAATTTTGACAAGACGCTCTTCCTCTTTTAATACAGAAAGATATTGAAGCGTCGTATACAGTGCAAAAAAATTGATTAAAATTACAAGAAAAAAATCAGTCATTTTCCGATACCTTTCATAGCCAGACACATAGATGAGTAATGTCTGATAAGAAATCTCACGAAGCTTTTTGCCAAGTTCGATTCCGTTCATCTTTCAGTTGTTCGGCAAATGGCAGATTGTCATCGCACATTGCACATGTTATCATCACGTCTCCTCCTCAAACAAAAGCAGTTCTTTTCCATTCTTTGCATAATAGCCATAGTCCTCTACCTCGGTCTTTGCACTTCCCTGAAAGCTCTCAAGAAGCTGCTTTTCCATCGCTGCGCGTTCTTCCTGCGGCACCAAAAAGCGCACACTCACATCCTCTGCGTACTCGCTGTCTAACTGGCTGTAGCCCTTTTGACCGAGTAAATAGAGAAGTGTTCCAATCTGGTTGTATGTTACCCTTACAAAAAACTGTACCGCTGGAATCTTTTCAATCACCTCACTCGTCTCTACGCCCGCCTTTGACGCTGCCGTATAGGCGCGCACCAGACCGCCTGTTCCAAGAAGCGTTCCACCAAAATAACGTGTCACCACAACGACCGTATCACAAAGTCCTTCCCCTGTCAGCACATCAAGCATTGGCTTTCCCGCTGTCTGTGATGGCTCTCCATCATCGCTGCAGCGCTTTAATTCCTGCTTTTTTCCGATACAATACGCATAGCAGTTGTGTCTGGCATCCCAATATTTTTTGCGGATGGATTCAATGTAGGCAAGTGCCTCCTCCTCCGACTCGACATGCTCCAAATTGGCAATAAATCGAGATTTTTTTTCCACAATTTCTGCTGAATTTCCAATATAAACTGTCTTATAGGCCTCTGCCATATTTTTCACCTAATTCCCTTATCTTTTATTTTCGTATTTCTTGAACAACCCCGCCCGACGTGTCGGACGAGGATTCCATTGCAGCCGTCAGGATT
>CAVFYJ010000094.1:0-12840 GCA_963626545.1 Acetatifactor sp.
CCGGCATTCAAGGAAAACTTTGCATGCTCGGCCATTCTATGACCGAGTTATTGACTACCGAGCATCTTTACAGATAGTTTATTTGATAATTTCTTTGATTTTCCATTCGTTGATGACAAGAAGACAGAGAGAAAGCTGTATGGTCACAACGCAGCAAACCTGATGAAGACCGATATTCAGGAGTATGATGACGGCTATCAGTTAGAGATCGATCTTCCGGGCATCAAGAAAGATGAAGTACATGCTGAGTTGAAGGATGGTTATCTGGTAGTCAGCGCTGAGAAGGGTCTCGACAAGGATGAGCAGGACAAGAAGACTGGCAAGTATTTGAGAAGAGAGCGTTATGCAGGTTCCTGCCAGAGAAGCTATTATGTTGGCAAGGATATTACTGAAGAGGATATTAAGGCACAGTTCCAGCATGGTATGCTGACACTGTTTGTTCCGAAGAAGGAAGCAAAGCCGGTTGTAGAAGAGAAGAAGCACATTACAATTGAATAATTGATCAATCGCAATAAGAATTGAGTAAGTGATCGTTTGCAATATTATATAGGGGCGCATCCGAAAGGGTGCGCCCCTAATTTGTTAATGACGAGTCTCAATAATTTGTCTTCTGCAAACAGGGTGTTAATATCCTCGCTTGCAGGAAGCATGTCAAATACCGGATTGATGGTGAACTACTCGGTCATTGAATGGTCGAGCATTCCCGCGCCAGATTCCTAAAAAGAATCATCTCCACATAGCCAGACTGGGCGGCCTTTAAGGCAACCTTCGGGTTGTGAGAACTCATTCCGATGTGGTGGATCACACCGTGCTTTTTCAAGTCCATCACGTAGTCCATATAGTCGGATGTCTGAATTTTGACTTGCACCGATATCGGAAGGGAAAGACGGAGCCAGATATTTATCTTGTGGCTGCAAAAGAGATAGGAAGTAAGCCTTCGAAAGATTGGTCAAACATCGTAAATAATGAAAAAACCGCTTTCTGGCCAATGAGTTTTCCAGAAAGCGGTTAAAAACAAAAAAGAAAAAAAGAAAAAAATAAAAACAAAAAATAAAACAAAACGAAAATGAGAAAATAAAAACAGCAATCTTACGATTACTGTTTTCAATGCCGCAGACCGGAATCGAACCGGTACGGGTATCACTACCCACGGGATTTTAAGTCCCGGGCGTCTGCCAGTTCCGCCACTGCGGCATAGCTTCTTGCGAAGCTTAATGGATGGAGGTGGATTCGAACCACCGAAGCAAGTTGCAGCAGATTTACAGTCTGTCCCCTTTGGCCACTCGGGAATCCATCCATGTCATATTTCCTTGACAGTTATAAATGATACCACACTTCCAGACAAAATGCAAGTACTTTTTTGAAAAATTTCAATTTTTTTTTCAAATCCACTTTTTTATAGATACAGGCGATAGACACGGGGGCGAGTTTGTCTAATTTTGGACACTGTGAAATATTTGTCTATTGAAGACATAAAAGGAAAATTTTATAATGCAAACGTGCTGACGATTGCCAGTTGAGGTTGGAAATATCCAACCATTGGAAGTAGTTTTATAGAAAATTTTCTTTTCTTTTCCATACAAAACTGGTATACTAATTAGCAAATGGTGAAAGGATGGTGGCTGTTTGTGATTATTCAGTTAGGGCTGACACTTGTGATCCCTCTCCTTGCCTGTCTGTACGTTTGTTACTGGCTCTGCGAGCATACAGGTGTGGGTAGCTGGGTCTATATCATTGGTCTGATCTTTGGGATCGGAGCCGGTATTATGACCTGGTATAAGCTGTACCTGCGCGAGAAGAACCGTAAGAAAAAGAAGGACAGAAAACCATTCGGCTTTAACGATCATATTTAAAAAGAAAGGGAAGGTGAGAGAATGAGAAGTGTATCTCCTGCGGTAAAGCAGGAAACAATCCGGATTGCAACCGGAACTGCCATCGGTGTCGTGCTGATGTGGGTTGTATTTTTCTTTCTTCATCAGACAATGCCAGAAAAGGTGCCGTTTGATTACACGGTATTTCTTGCCGGTATCGGCGGTCTGGTCTTTGCAGTCGGAAATTTCTTCCTGATGGGCCTTACCGTTCAAAAGGTAGCCGCAGAGACGGACGAGGGCAGAGCACGCCAACGCATGCAGGTCAGCCAGCGACAGAGAACGCTTTTGATGCTTGCATGGGGCGTTGTGGCGCTTGCGGCTCCGTGTTTTAACGGGGCAGCCGGAATCATCCCGCTTCTGTTTCCTAGTATGGTGATTAAGGTATATTACCTGACCATCGGAAAAGATAAGCTTACGCAGGATAAAGGGGACAGTCAGACAGCTGCTCCTACAGCTGGGAAAGGAAGTGAGAAGTAAACAATGGATTTTGATGTTTCAGGAGCTCAGGTGTTTTTTACGATCCCGACGAACATTCCGATTCTGGGCGATTTGCAGATCAGTGAGACCATGGTGGTCAGCTGGCTGGTTATGGCGATTATCGTTGCACTTTGCCTGTGGCTGACACACGATCTGAAGGTGACAAACATCTCAAAGCGCCAGGCGGTAGCTGAGTTTCTGGTAGAAAAGGCAAACAACTTTGTGCGCAGTAACACGGGCGGTCATAAGTTTGACTATATGATTCCGTTTATCGCGGCACTGTTTACCACCAGTGTATTTTCAAATCTGATCAGTCTTCTCGGTCTTCGAAGCCCAACAGCCGATCTCTCGACTGAGGCGGCATGGGCAGTGGTTGTGTTTGTTATGATCACACAAAAGAAGATCCAGACAAACAAACTCAGTGGATATTTAAAGGGCTTTACACAGCCGATTCCGGTCATGACGCCGTTTAACATTTTGTCCGAGCTGGCAACACCAGTTAGCATGGCATGCCGTCATTTCGGAAATATCCTGTCTGGTGTCGTTATTGACGGACTGATCTACGCAGCGCTTGCTGCAGGAACAAAGGCGCTGTTTGGTTTGATTCCGGGCGCAGTTGGAAAGGTGCTTGGAACAATTCCGTTCTTGTCGGTCGGTCTTCCGGCAATTACATCTCTTTATTTTGACTGGTTCTCAGGCGTTATGCAGGCATTCATTTTCTGTATGCTGACGATCATGTATATCGCAAATGCCGCAGAGGAAGGTTAAGAAAGAAGACGATCGCTCAAAAAGCAAAAATGCAAAAAAGTTAAAATGCAAAATGCAAAAATGCAGAAAGCAAAAATAGTATTCACAAAAATGGCATTCACAAAAATGCTGCTAACAGGAGGAAAAAAGAATGGATTTTACAGTATTGGCTAAAGGTATTGCTCTTGCAGGCTGTGCAATCGGTGCAGGCTGCTCCCTGATCGCAGGTATTGGACCTGGTATTGGTGAAGGTAACGCAGTAGCAAAGGCACTTGAGGCAATCGGACGTCAGCCAGAGTGCAAGGGTGATGTTACAAGTACCATGCTTCTTGGTTGTGCCGTTGCAGAGACCACTGGTATTTACGGTTTCGTTACCGGTCTTCTTCTGATCTTCGTTGCACCTGGTATGTTCATGAACTTCTTAGGTTAATCGACTAGGCAGAGAAAATCAGAAAAAACGTACACAAAAACGTACAAAATGTACGCATTGAAGTTTGAATTCTGTCAGCCAATGAAACGTGGCCAGAATTCAGGAAAGGCATGGTTGACACATGAAGGAAGTACAGGAACTGGTAGGAATTGTGCCGTGGACATTCGTTGCACAGATCTGTAATTTGTTTCTGACTGTTTTTCTGATGAAGAAATTCCTTTTTGACCGTATTAATAAGGTAGTGGAGGAGAGAAAGCAGATGGCGGACTCTCAGATTGCAGATGCGACAAAGGCCAAGGAAGAGGCACAGTCGATGCGCGACCAGTACGAGGCAAGCATTTCCAATGCGAAGGATGAGGCAAGACAGATCATTGCTGATGCCCAGAAAACGGCTACTGAGAAGAGCGAGGCGATCGTCGCTGATGCGAAGAAGGAAGCTGTTGCCCTCAAGGAGAAGGCATCTGCCGACATCGCTAAAGAGCGCAGCGCTGCATTCCAGCAGATGAAGTCTGAGATTGGTGACATTGCTGTATCCATTGCCGGAAAGGTCATTGAGAAGGAAGTGAAGGAAGCAGATCATCAGAAATTGATTGATGAGTTTATTTCAGATGTAGGTGAGGCATCATGACAAAAACCGGAAAGCTATATGGAGACAGCCTGTATGAGTTAGCGCTTGAAAAAGACAGGGCGCAGAGCGGATACAGCAAGGAGCTGCTTAGCGAGCTTGGCATTGTAAAGGCACTGTTTGCTGAAAATCCGTCTTACATCCGGCTGCTGCAGGAGCCTTCCATTCCGAGAAAAACAAGGCTTGGGCTGATTGATCAGGCATTTGGTGCCCAGGCAGATGAGTATCTTGTGAATTTTTTGAAGCTCCTGTGTGAAGAGGAACTTTTGTCCGAGTTTTCAGGCTGTGAGGAAGAATACAGGCAGCGATTCCAGAAAGATCACAACATTGCCGAGGCACACGTTGTCAGCGCCGTTGAACTGAGCAAGGAGCAAAAGGCAGCGCTCAAGGCAAAGTTAGAGGAAGTCTGGAAAAAGGAAATCATACTGGTCACAAAGACCGATCCAAGCCTTATGGGCGGTATGAAAGTAGAAATAGAAGGACGGCAGCTGGACGGAAGCGTCCGCAGCCGATTGGAGAGACTGCATAAGCTGATGGAGCAGTAAACATTATGAAAAGAAAGAAGCATATGCAGAAGTGAGGACGAACGAATGAATCTGAAACCAGAAGAAATCTCCAAAGTCATTCGAAGCCAGATTAAGTATTATTCGAATGCATTGGAGCAAAGTGAGATTGGCACTGTTTTGACAGTCGGCGACGGCATTGTGCGCGCGAGTGGACTGGCAAACTGCATGGCAGGTGAGCTGCTTGCATTTGAAAACGGTGCATACGGTCTGGCTCAGAACCTTGAGGAAAACCGTGTATCCGTCGTACTGTTAGGATCGGATGACGGTATCAGCGAGGGTCAGACTGTTAAGAGAACCGGAAAGGTAGTGTCTGTGCCGGTAGGTGATGCACTGCTTGGACGTGTTGTAGATGCACTTGGACAGCCGATTGACGGCAAAGGACCGATTTCGGCAACCGAGTACCGCCCGATCGAGCGCAAGGCGCCGGGTATCTGCGATCGTCAGCCGGTTAAGGAGCCGCTTCAGACCGGAATCAAGGCAATTGATTCCATGATCCCGATCGGAAGAGGACAAAGAGAGTTAATCATCGGAGACCGCCAGACTGGTAAGACTGCGATCGCCGTTGATACGATTATCAATCAGAAGGGCAAAGGCGTAATATGTATCTACGTTGCCATCGGACAGAAGCGTTCTTCTGTTGCATCCATTGTATCCGAGCTGGAGAAGAATGGTGCGATGGAGTACAGCATCGTCGTAGCGGCAACCGCATCCGACGCCAATGCATTAAAGTATATTGCACCATATTCGGGCTGCAGTATGGGAGAGTATTTCATGGAGAATGGCCGTCACGTGCTGATCATTTACGATGATCTTAGTAAGCACGCAGAGTCTTACCGTGCACTTTCCTTACTGATCCGTCGTCCACCGGGCCGTGAGGCTTACCCGGGCGACGTATTCTATCTGCATTCCCGTCTGCTTGAGCGTGCATCCAAGCTGTCAAATGAGCTCGGAGGCGGTTCTCTTACCGCGCTGCCGATCATCGAGACACAGGCAGGTGATGTATCTGCTTACATTCCAACGAACGTTATTTCCATCACAGATGGTCAGATCTTCCTTGAGACGGAGCTGTTCCACTCTGGTATCCGCCCGGCTGTAAACCCAGGTATTTCCGTATCCCGAGTAGGTGGAAACGCGCAGATCAAGGCGATGAAGAAGGTTGCCGGAACACTGAAGTTAATCTATTCCCAGTACCGCGAGCTGCAAAGTTTCGCACAGTTTGGTTCCGATCTGGATGCCGATACCAAGGCGAGACTGGCAAAGGGCGAGCGTATCGTGGAGATCTTAAAGCAGCCGCAGAATTCCCCGCTTCCAGTTGAGAAGCAGGTTGCGATCATCTATGCCGTTGTCAACGATCTGTTGGCAGACGTTCCGGTAGAGTGCATTCATGAGTTTGAGAATGGCTTAAATAATGAGCTTGACATTGATCGTGACGGCAAGGCAGCGATGGAAACCATCCGCCGTACTGGCGCATTAGACGATGAGGCAAAGACACAGCTGGAGAGCTGCATTAACAGTTACAAGGCGAAGTTCTTACAGTGATTTATAAAGGAGAGTTTGTATGGCTGGAAATCAGAAAGCAATCAAACTGAGAATCAAGAGCGTACAGAGTACGATGCAAATCTGTAAGGCAATGGAGCTGGTAGCGGCGTCAAGACTTCACAAGGCAAAGGAGCGAGCTGACAACAGCCGCCCTTACTTTGAGGCATTGCAGGGCACGTTGGCAGAGATCGCAGCTGAAAATATCGACATGATGTCCATTTACACGAAGGCATCAAAGAGTGAAGACTGGTGCTTTATCGTGATCGCGGGCGACAGAGGCTTTGCAGGCGGCTACAACAACAATTTGTTCCGCCTTGCAGAGGAGCAGATGGAAGGCCGTGAGGCGTGCGTGCTTCCAATTGGAAAGAAGGCGCTGGAGCATTTTTCAAACCGCAAGGTGCCGATCGTTACGGATGCATTTTTGGAGGCGGGCGACATCTCGGTTGCAGACTGCTTCGAGATCGCAAATCTTGTGTGCCGCGGCTTTAAGGAGGGCGGCTTTGGCCATGTGGCAATCGTGTATACAAATTTTGTAAACATGATGACACAGGAGCCAAAGATTATCCCGCTTCTTCCATTACCGGACATGAAGGCACTTCGTCCGAAGGATGCACCTGAGGCGAAGAAGCGCCAGATCATCTACGAGCCAAACAGCGAGGCCGTGTTCAATGCCATCGTGCCAGAGTATCTGGCAGGTCTGATCTACGGCGCTATGAGCGAATCCGTAGCCAGTGAGCTTGCATCCCGTCGAATGATGATGGATGCGGCGACAAAGAATGCGCAGGAGATGATCGATAAGCTCAACCTCCACTACAACCGTGTCCGTCAGGCCGGTATTACGCAGGAGATTACAGAGATTGTTGCAGGCTCAGAGAGCTGATGAAAGGTGAATATATGAGTGAGAGACATGTTGGCAAGGTAGTTCAGGTAATGGGCCCTGTTCTGGATATCCGTTTCCAGGAGGGGGAACTGCCGGAGCTGCTTCATGCCATTGAGATTGAAAATCAGGGCAGCAAGGTAGTCGCAGAGGTTGCCCAGCAGATCGGCGACGATGTTGTGCGCTGCATTGCGATGAACTCTACCGACGGTATGGTTCGTGGTGCAGATGCAGTCGACACTGGCGCACCGATCAGCGTTCCAGTCGGCGATGCGTGCCTGGGAAGAGTATTTAATCTTCTGGGCGAGCCGGTAGACAATAAGCCGGCTCCAACAGATGCAGAGCGCTGGAGCATTCACAGACAGGCGCCATCCTACGAGGAGCAGATGCCGACCACCGAGATTCTGGAGACTGGTATCAAGGTTGTTGACTTGATCTGCCCATATGCAAAGGGTGGAAAGATCGGTCTGTTTGGCGGTGCCGGTGTAGGAAAGACCGTACTGATCATGGAGCTGATTCATAATGTTGCAACTGCTCACGGTGGTACATCCGTATTTACCGGAGTAGGTGAGCGTACCCGTGAGGGAAATGACCTTTACGGTGAGATGCAGGAGAGCGGCGTTATCGGAAAGACAGCCTTAGTTTATGGACAGATGAACGAGCCGCCGGGCGCACGTATGAGAGTTGCACTGTCTGGTCTTACAATGGCGGAGTATTTCCGTGATGTGAAGAATCAGGACGTGCTGTTATTCATTGATAACATTTTCCGTTTTACCCAGGCAGGTTCTGAGGTATCCGCGCTGCTTGGACGTATGCCGTCCGCAGTAGGTTATCAGCCGACACTTGCTTCCGAGATGGGTGCGCTGCAGGAGCGAATCACTTCCACGAAGAAGGGTTCGATCACTTCCGTTCAGGCCGTATACGTGCCAGCGGATGACTTGACCGACCCGGCTCCAGCTACGACCTTTACCCATCTGGATGCGACCACGGTTCTTTCGCGTGATATCGCAAGTCAGGGTATCTACCCGGCTGTAGACCCGCTGGAGTCCACAAGCCGTATTCTGACACCGGAGATGGTTGGTCAGGAGCACTATGAGGTCGCAAGAGCGGTTCAGCAGATTTTGCAGCGTTATAAGGAGTTACAGGATATCATCGCCATCATGGGTATGGACGAGCTGGCAGAGGAGGATAAGCTGGCAGTAAATCGTGCGCGTAAGGTGCAGCGTTTCATGTCACAGAGCTTTTCCGTTGCCGAGCAGTTTACCGGTATGCCGGGACAGTATGTTCCGCTTAAGGAGACGATCCGTGGCTTCCGTATGATCATTGACGGTGAGTGCGATGACATTCCGGAGAGTTGCTTCCTCTTTGCAGGAACCATTGACGATGTATTTAAGAAGGCAGGAAAGGCAGGAAACGTATGAACACATTCCACTTGCGCATTGTGACGCTGGACGGAAAAGTGTTTGACGATCAGGCATCGCAGGTCTTTCTGCGCACGATTGATGGGGATGTGGCGATTCGCGCCAACCATATCAATTATTGCAGTGGAATCGGCATGGGCGAGGCACATGTGACGCTTGCAGATGGCCATGAACGCTATGCGGCTTGCATTGGCGGTATGGTTTCGATGCTTGGCGGTGAGTGCCAGGTGGCCGCAACGACCTGGGAGTGGAAGGAAGAGATTGATGAGGAGCGCGCCAAGAAGGCGAAGGAACGCGCTGAGGAGCGTTTGAATCAGAAAAATCTTTCCGACAAGGAGCAGAGAATTGCCGAGGCAAAGCTGCGCAGGGCACTGGTCCGGCTTCATGTAACGAACGAAGACTAAAAAATCCCTCGTCTGGCACGTGGTGTCAGGCGGGGGATTTTTTTGATATATTACTTTGAAAAGATCATAGCGAATAACTGCTTCGCATTCGGAATATTTCCTTTGTACATGGACATCGCCTTGTAGATGCGTCCGGCGAGAGCCATGCCAAGAAGGGAGGTAATGACTACGATTGCGAGGGAACCGCAGGCCTCAGCAATGGAGATGGAGCCGAGCAGCAGGTGGCTTGGGGAAACGAGGATTGAGGTAAATGGAATCCAGTCGAGGATGCCGACGGAACCCATCGAATCAAAGTTTCCGGAGAAGCTGCCCATGCCGAGTGTGGCAAAGAAGCTAAGCAAAAGAATGATAACGAAGATACCGTTTGTCATGCTTAAGTCTTCCTGCTTGGAAGCAATGGCACCGCCGATGGAGGCGATTGCAAGGTAGAGAAGCAGGCCAGCTGCTAAGTAGAGTAAGAAAAATAGGATGTTGACCGGTGTGAAGATGCTTGAGAGCAGTCCCATCTGACCAAACATCTGGATGAGCGGCATGGTGGTGTCTGGATTGATTGTTTTTACTGCCCAGATACCGGCTGCAAAGCCGCCCCACAGTCCGATTACCCACAGTGCAATCTGAATGACACAGGTAAATGCCTGTGCAAGTACTTTTCCGATGACCATTGCCTCTGGCTTTACGGAGACGAGCATCGTATCCATCAGCTTTGAGGATTTCTCGAGAACAACACAGTTGGCGGTACCCTGACCGTAGAACAGGATTAAGAAGTACAGAAGCATGATGTTTACATATGGAAGCATGTAACCTAAGACGTTTTTAACGGTAGCGTCTGCATTCTGCTCGGAGTTGGCATCGTCGCCGCTCACAAGTGTGTCTGTACCATTCTGGCTCTCATAATAGGAATATTTATAGCTGATGCCGCCTAAAGCCGTGAGATCGCTGATCGATGCACCTGATTTGGCTACGGCAAAGACGGAGAACATCTGGCTTAAAAAGTCGCTGTAGTCATCGGCATCGTCCATGGAGAGGGCAGAGGCTTCTGGCAGGATTACGCTTGTGTGAAAGCCATCCTCGTCGGAGGTGACAACGACAACCAGTGCATTGCCAGTATCAGTTTCGGCAGCAGCGAGTGCATCCTCGTCGGTGTCAAAGCTGTGATAGGAAATGGAAGCGAAGGGGTCGTTTCCGGATGATTTTGCAATCATATTGAAAACGGAAAAATCGAATGCGTTTCCATCGGTTCGATCGGCTGTATATACGTCGGAGATGACGGTGCTTGGCGTGTCACTTTTTTGAGTGAATTCCAAGAAAGACATAATTCCGAGCGGGAGCGCAAAGCATAACAGCATGACAATAAGTGTCGCTGTCTTCCAGCCTTTTGTGAGGCGGTGGCGCACAGTAAAGCCAAAGACCTTCTTTAGTCCGTTCCAAAAGGATTTCATAATGTAGCGCCCTCCTTTTTTCTATTTTTAAAAATTTGAAACAGCTGAGAAATTCCCATGTGGCTGCCGCGGTACAGTAAGAGATCACGGTATACCTTTGCACAGAATATGCTCAGTGCAACAAGAATGATAGCCTGAATGATCCAAGAGAGAATCAGGACAATCAGTGAAATATTGCCGCACACATACGAAACTGGTGCGCAGAATACGCTGATAACCGGGCACAGGGAAAGCACGGCTGCGGCAACTGCGTTGCTGGAAATGATCGGTGTGAAGCAGGATACGATGTAACCAACCATAATAAGGAGCGTTACAATCATGATCGCTGGCTCAGACTGTTCCATTGTATTGCAGCAGGTTCCGATCAGACCAGACAGCACTGCATAGGTCGCAAATGCGAGAAGTAGTGAGATCAGTGCAATTACAATGGTGCCCCAGTTTAAATTCAGCCGTGAGAGATCAATGCCCATCTGAGAAAGCGTGGTGCTAAGACTTGCCATCTGAAGATACTCGACACTGATTTCATAGGAAAGAACAAATCCGATCGCCATCATCGCAATCATGATTAAAACATAGGTCATGACAGCCAGAATCTTTCCGAGCAGAAGCGCGAGCGGGGAAACGCTGACCATCAGCAGTTCAATCAGCTTGGAATCCTTTTCGGTGACGATGCAGCGAATGATAAAGCTTGCGGAAAGCAGACACAGGATCATAACTACGATCGAATAGCCGTACTGGATAGCAAAGTTGGCATCAAAGCCAATACTTTCTGTGCCATTTTTCTGATCCAGATAGTCAGCGGCGCTCATGCTGTCCACGTCGTAGGAATTTTGTGCGGACAGGCCCAGTGAAGCAAAGCGCTCCGATGTCATCTGAGAGGAAATCGCGGTCAGAAGTGATTCCAGATCCTCTGTTTTGAGGGAGCTGTTTTCGGCGATATGGCTCTCTACGGTGCAGGCACCGCTCTTATCTGGTGCGCTGATATAGACGTAGACATCAGTGTCGCCCAAATGATCGGCATAGGAAGTTTTGTCAAACTCAGCGGTTTCAAATGAAACAGATGAAAACGTAGCATTTTGAGCCGCCAGTGCATCAAAATCAAGTTCAGTTCCACTCTCATTTGTCACATAAGCCGTTTGAATTGGGCTAACAGAGATGCTGCTTCCGGTAAGGCTTTGAAGTGGAAATGAGATGAGTACCATCACAAATAAAATCACCAGTGAAACAAGATTTGTCTTATTTTTCATGGTTTGACGAAGCGTAAACGAATAGACACTTTTCAAACCACGAAGATTGATTTTACTCTTCATGCGCCTCACCTACCTTACTTACAAAGATCTCGTGCAAAGATGGTTCACGAAGATTAAAGGTAACGATGGTAACGCCTGCCTGAATCAGCGTGCCAAGCAGCGCATTTGCCTGCTCCTCGCCCGTTACCTTCAGGTGATATTCACCAGCGAGCTCCGAGAGAATCGGGATGCCAGCGGCGTGGATGTACGAAGAAATATCGGATTCTGTCTTTAAGAACAGATGGACACGACCGTAGCTTTTCTTGATCTGATTTAAGTTGCCAGTAAGAATGGTCTTGCTGTGATCAAGAATCGTTAGATCGGTACAGAATTCCTCAATGGTGGACATCTGATGGTCAGACATGATCAGATACTTGCCCTTATTGATCTGTTCGTGAATGATATCTTTAAACAGGTCGGTATTTACCGGGTCCAGACCGGAAAGAGGCTCGTCAAGAATCAAAAGCTCTGGGTCGGAGATCAGGGCTGCAATCATCTGAATTTTTTGCTGGTTACCTTTGGAGAGCTGATCGGCTGTCTTTGGTGCGATGCGCTTCTTACGCTGATTGGTGCTGCCAAACAGGCCACCTGCCTTCTTTTTTGCGACAACTGGTGTCTGCATATGTTCTTTTCTAGCCTGAATCTCGGCGTATTCCTGCGGATACAGGTACTCAATAATCTCAAAGCGCTCTGCCCAGTAGTGGATGCGCTTTTTTGCTTCAGCAGCTGGGACACCGCGCAGGGCGGCGAAATACATCAGCTGATCCATAACGGTATATTTTGGATATAGACCACGCTCCTCGGCAAGATAGCCGACGTTACAGGTGTTGATATCGAGCGTTTTTCCGTTCCAAGTGACGGTTCCGCTGTCACGTGAAAGCATACCAAGCATCATACGGATCGAAGTGGTCTTTCCAGCACCGTTTGTACCAAGCAGCGCATAGACGCCCGGACGGGTCATCTCAAAGCTCAGGTTATCAACCACGGTTCGCGTTCCGTACTTTTTTGAAAGATTTTGTACAACTAAACTCATAGGTCCTCCTCATAACATTCAATGTGAATTTTTTGCAGTGCTGAGGCTAGCATATCATGAAATTATTGTAACTATTCAGAACCCCTTAATCAAAGATAAACTCAGGATTACCTAAGAGTGCA
>CAVFYJ010000095.1:0-10181 GCA_963626545.1 Acetatifactor sp.
ATGATACCATGGTGCCAAAAGCAGGTAAGAAGTTTGAACAGGTGTCCATTCTCTTAGTCAGCACAGTGGGGTCAAGCACAGTGGGGTCAGGAACCATAAAGTCAGCTCTACGAAGCTGCCAAGAAAGCCGCTTGATCAGAAACTGCAACTGATGGAGCCGAGAGGCTCCTTCCCACCCGATATCAATTCATTAAGAAAAGCAGGAATTTTTGTCTTGACAACTGACCCATTATAATAAGCTGAAATGCCATTTAGCCTTTAAAGCTGAATGGCATTTTTTATTTGGCAAAAAAGTGTGGTAAATTCGCCACATAGATGTGGTATAGATGCCACCAAAAGAACGCGTATATTTTGTTATGATAGGATCAGTTCCAAAACAAAATTATTTTTAGCCTGATTCTAGAGAAGGCGAAGGATACCATAGCAAAGCCTATAGAATAATGATTGATCAATTGATTCTATAGGAGTGTGTATGGGATTACTGAGTCTGCCTCTGGAATTTTTTTGCCATTCGCTAAAATTAGGTAGATACCATGTTTCTTATGTACATAGTTTATCTTGCTGCGCTGTTGGTATTCTTCTCTTTCTGAGGTAAGGGGAAAGGAAAAAAATGGAGAATATTATTGCACAAAATGAACGTATTACACTGCGGGAGCTGAGAAAGCAGATAAGTGCTACATCAGAAGGCAGACTGCCTACATTTAAGCAGCTTATGGAAATGAAATCTGTTGTAGTAGTTCAAAAGGTTGTGAATACAGCATTGCTGACAGTCTATCAGAATGGGTATGCAGTTTATGAAGCAGACGGTGCGCGGACAGTTATGGCAGTAGATCGCTGCAAAGAATATACATATGACTTTAACAATGGAACTCGAATAACCATTCAAGAAGAATTAATGGAGAATGAAGAATGGAGTATCCGCCTTTTAATGGAAGGCGAAATGCGTCTTGAACATAATCGCAATAAAACTTCCGATAAATTTGAATGTGTATCATTGGAGTGTGACGGTTCAGATTGGTCTGCAACAGCAATTGTGGATTTTTTGCAGGAGGATAATGAGGAGGTATTAGCAGAAAGGGAGCGTTGCAGGCTGTATAAGACTATGGACAAGCTGACAAAACGTCAAATGGAAGTCATCCGACTTTATTTTTACAAGGGAATGAGTCAACAGGCAATTGCGCAAAAATTGGGGATTGGTCGGAGATCGGTTGGAAATTGTATTGAAGGTGCCTTGAAAAAAATTAAAAAAAATTTTTGGAAAAATACCTCCCAAGCTGCTTAAAACGGTGTGCTTTATGAGAGAACAAATTTCTCAAATAAGTGAAGGAGGTACAAACCTATGAATGCGGTAAGTAAGCTTACAGCAAAAGAATTGAATCTGGCGGCGAGAACTGTGTTTGCGGAAGCAGCGACAGAGGGATTGGACGGCCAGATGGCAGTGGTGCAGACGATGTACGATCAATTGCATCACAACATCATCGGAGCAGATGGTTCAGGCTTTGGAAAGACACTCGAAGAGGTCATCAAAAATGCCTACACTACACCAACCGATCAGGATATCCGAGGAAGCAGTTGCTTAGAGGCGGTGATTCGGGTATTTCTGGAGGGGCAGAGGATTTTCCCAGATCATTACGTGTATTTCTTTATGTCGGACAGAGGCAGCAGCTACTGGAGAAATTACTGGGATACCCACTATGTAAACATGGGAAAGCTCAAAAATCATGCCTTTTGGGGTGTGGCAATTCCAGATGATGAGAAAACACAGCCGTTTGCTCGCTATGTAGCGGCAGTAGATGACCCAGATGGATGGACATTTGTGTATGAAGAGGCTGGAAGTGACAAGGAACTTCTGGAAAGTTATCCTCGTCTGAATAATGGAAATCTTGTAGAAGTGCTTGGTACACAAAAGGGAAGTGATCAGGCAGTCTGGAATCTGATTTCCATTGCAGGAGCATATGCCGGATATGTCCGAGCGGATCACCTGAAGAGAAAGTAGGTGCATCATGCTTACAACATTGATTTTATGTATGGCACTGGATTATCTGACTGGAATGGTGGCGGCGGGCATCTTTCACAAGAGTAAAAAGTCTGCACAGGGCGGTCTGGAAAGCAGAAGTGGCTGGAAAGGACTTTGCAGAAAGGGGATCTCACTATTGATTGTGCTGGTGGCATACCGGCTTGATCTGATTGCGGGAACGGATTTTATCTGCAACGCCGTGATGGCAGCGTATCTTGTGAATGAGCTTTTGTCAATCACAGAAAATATCGGTTTGATGGGCGTGCCAGTACCAAAGGTTTTAACGAGTGCGATAGATCTTCTCAGACAGAAGAGTGAAGCACAGGAGGCACAGGGAATACAGGGAACAAATCAGATGCAGAGGGCCAAAGGGGAATTGGTCGAAGCAGGGGAAATGGAACAGAAACATCAAGAAAGTGATCAAGAAAGAGAATATCAAAAAAGAGAGGAAAAAGAATTATGAATGGAGTAAATGAAACAAACAAGACAAACAACATGATTGCAAACGAAACAAATAAGTCTAATGAGATGATTCCAATTGAAGGAATCGAAAAGACAAAGCAGGAAGGACGAAGTCTGGTGCGTGAATGCATCAAAGAAAGAGGCCGTTTTTCTCGCGTATTTGAGACAAAGAATGGAGAAAGGGCAGCAGTTGTGTATCCGAAGGCGGTGCATTTCCAAAAGGGTGATGCATGGGAAACAATCGACAATACACTTGTACTTTCGGCAGATCAGCTGGCATATGAAAACGCACAGGGCAGAATGAAGGTGCGAATTGCAAGGCTGCCGAAGCAAGCAGAGCAGAAGAATGTGGTGTTGTTTAAGCCGGAAGAGCAGCAGAATGCGAGAAGTGCTCGGCAGGATCAGACAAATGAAACGTCTGAAATCATCGAGCTTGCTAGTGTAGAGAAGGATGGATTTACAATTTCTTGGGGACTGAAAACACAGGAAGAAAAGCCTGCAGTGCTTTCACAGGTAAGTGAGTCAGAAGTGACCACACTTCCAGTAGAATTCAAACCGAATCCGGTTCGCCCACAGACAGCAGAAGAAAAACTTCTGAAGCTTTCCAAGCTGTCATCCGCAGGGGAGTTTGTGGAGATTCTTCCGGGAATGGATATTCGCTATCGTCTGGAGTCTGAAGTAATGAAGGAAGAGATCGTCCTGAAAAAGAAAGAGGTTGCAACAGAAACAATCACATTCGTGATGAAACATCCGGGACTCGTGATGCGTGAGCTTGCAGATGGTAGTGTCGTTTTGTGCAAGATTCTGGAAGAGCATACAGAGGATATCGCTGAGAATATCGAGAGTTTGGTCAACAATGCTGAAAGTTCAGATGAAAATGCCGTATTCTTCTTAGATGCTCCGATTTTATTTGATAAAAATGGGGAAGTCGTAAAGGCCGCTTATCAGATTCAAAACGGACAAGAAGTAGGACAGGAAAGCTCTGAAATTTCTGAAATTACAATTCGAATGGATACATCATGGCTTATGGATGAAAACAGAGCCTATCCGGTAACCATTGATCCGACGGTTCGTATTGAGAAAAAGCAGACCACCATTGATGATGCATTTGTGCGATCAAAGGATCCAGACAGCAGCTACGGCTACGATTTTAGCGAGCTGGAGGTCGGAAGAAACAGATCGTATCAGGTTTGCCGTACCTTTTTAAAGTTTAATACACTTCCGAAGCTGGAAAAGGGAGCGGTAATCACGGATGCGAGATTAAACTTATATCAGTATCAGTTTTCAGCGGATGATGGAAAGGGCTTTCGTGTCAGTGCTCATGAGGTAACGGGTGCATGGAATCAACGTACTCTGACATGGAATAATCAGCCTTCCTTTAAGTCAGAAGCGCTTGACTATCTGACATTGGAAAATACAAATGGAATGGCAGTTCCGAAGACTTTTGATGTAACAAAGCTGATTCGTGGCTGGTACAACAATCCATCTTCCAATCATGGAATTGCATTGAAAGCCGTAAATGAGAATGTATATGCAACGGCGACACTGGTGTCCTCCGATATGCCGGTAAATAAGTACGGTCTGACAACGGACTGCTATCCGATTGGAATCGTGTATTATCGCAGCACAAAGGGTCTTGAGGATTATTATAGTTATCATGAGCAGGAGTTAGGACGTACCGGAACTGGTTATGTCAATCGTTATAATGGAAATCTGGTTTTCCTTCATGAAGATGAAGGCACAAGTGGTATTCTGATGCCGGTAAGTGTCAGCCATGTGTACAATCTTTCGGATTGTGATACACAGAGCCGTTTCGGAAAAGGTTTTCGCTTGAGTTTGATGCAGGAATTAAAGGAATCTAGAAACAGCGATTTCCCGTATGTTTTAACCGATGCAGATGGAACAAATCACTATTTCTACAAGGATACTTCGGATTCCAATAAGCTCAAGGATGAGGATGGACTTGGTCTTGTAATTACACAGACTTCCAGCAGCGAATACGATTCGTACCGAATCATGAAGGATAAGGATGAAGTACAGTATGTGTTTGGTCAGGATGGTTATCTGCGCCAGATTAAGGATACCTATGGAAATGCAATGAAGTGCCAGTATGGGCCAAACAGTGCTGGAAATTACATTCAGTATGCAGAAGATCCAACAGGCGCGCGAGTTGTATTTAATTACAACAGTGATCTGACAAAGCTTGTCAGCATTACAGCAAATAAGAGAACTACCTCGTTTGCGTATGATGCCGCTGGTCATCTGACAACGATTACCTACCCAGATAGAAAGACAAGCAGCTTTGGCTATGATGGCGATAAGATGATCTGGGCACAAGGACCCGATAAAAGACGTATTGTGTATGGATACCGTGCCGATTGTGGTGTGGACCGTATTGCAAAGATTGGGGAAGGATACACGGATGCGGCAGGTACCTTCCATACCGGAACTGAGATTGAGGTTACTTATCCAGAGCTTGGAACAACTGTTTATACCGAGCCGGGTCTGGATGGAAAGTTATCATCAACAGCAGACAATCATGTTTATATATGGAAATTTAATCGTTTTGGTTCTCCTTCTGAGATCTCAGACAATGCCGGTCATGTCAGCACCTTCAGTCATTATGAGGATGGTGCCAAACGCCATAAGCTTAGACAGTCTGGTGTCAGTGGAAAGCTGGTAACCAATCTGTTAAAAAATACTGGATTTGACTCGATGGGTGAGTTTGAAGATGCGTGGGGCAATGCATCTGGTCTGACGGATGCGTCTGCATGGGCAGTTGCACGTGTTACGGACAAGGGTTACTTGGCGGATACCTCCATTCGAGTCACAAAGACACAGAAAAATAGCTACGCAGCTGTTATTCAGCAGGTTGGGCTGGCAGCGGGAACCTATACCCTTTCTGCCTACGCTTTTGTGAAGGATGTTGCAGCGGTTTCAAACAATGCACAGGCAGGAGCAAGACTAGCCGTTCGTTTTGCAGATCAGTCAATGACATATGGGGCAGAAGTTTTAACTGGGAATGCCGATGTCGAGATTGACGGTGGATGGAAGCGAATTAGTCAGACCTTTACCGTAAGCAGTGCACAGACTGTCACAATCTATGGTGGAATCTTCAACACAACAGGAACCGCATGGTTTGATTGTTTCCAGTTGGAGGCAGGAGACCATATGAGTGATTTTAACATGGTCAATAATGGTCGATTTGCGAGAAGCAGCAGTGCTGGTGTAAATGACTGGAACCATGTAAATCTGGTCGCATCTGATACAACGGTAACGGATAGTGAGCGAGGAACCTGCTTGAGAATCACAGGGGAACCCGATAAGGAAAAGCGTGTACTTCAGGGAATCTATGCAAAGGGTGGTGAAGGTGATGTATTCCGTTTCGGTTGTTTTGCAAAGGCGGATGCCATTCCGGGAAAGACGTTTCGTCTGGCAGCAGCAGTCATCTATGCAGATGGAACCCATAAGTGGGAAAATGTTGATTTTGATCCCTATCGAAGCGGCTGGCAGTATGTTTGTGGTGTGATATCGACCGATGATGAGGATTCGGTAACACACAAGCAGTATACCGCAGTTCATCTTTACATCATGTATGACAATCAGATGAATCCGGGCTATTTTACAGATGTCCAGTTCATGAAGGACGACAGTTGGAGTTATACTTATGATAGCAAGGGCAATTTAAATACTGCCAAGAAGACGAAGGAAAACAATGCCTTCCATCATAACAGTAAGGATCAGCTCAGTCGTATGTCGGCGATGGATGGCACTGCTTACGATATTTATTACAATGCGCAGAGAATGCCGCTGTATGCAAAGAGTGCGGAGGGCCAGAGAAGTTATTTCTGGTATAACAAAAAGGGACAGCCTACGACCATGTCCATTGAGGCAGATAAAAATTCGGCCGCAGTTACAGTGGGAAGAGTGTACTATATCCGCCAGCAGCGTTCTGGAAAATATATAGATACCCAGCAGGGCGATACCACGTATTCCAATATTCAGCAGTATACATTCAATGGCTCAGATGATCAGAAGTGGAAGGTGGAGGATGCCGGAGAAGGCTATATCAAGCTGGTATCCCAGTCTGGAACAAAGTCAAAACTGCTTGACGTTTTAAATGGATGGAGTGCAGATGGAACCAACATTCAGCTGTATCCGGATCACGGTCATGATGCACAGAAATTCAAGTTAAAGGCAGTAGAAGGAGGCGGCTACCAGCTTCTTGCCAAGTGCAGCAACGACGAAAAGTGTGTAATGGTTTCTGCAGGAAGTACGCCGAATGATGTATTTGCAATTCGAGCGAATATTGAATTAGGAACGGCTGGTTCCGACAGTGAGCCAAGAAGTATCTGGTACTTTGAGCCAGCAGATGAGGGTGATGTCAGTGAAGCACCACAGGATGGAATGCTCCTTCGTATCCGTGCACGTCATTCCGGTCAGTATGTACGTGCAGCAAATGGCACGATGAAGATCGGAGATGGCTTGCAGCAGACCTACAGCTCTTTCTGGCCTGCGGAGGAGTTTCTTTTGACAAAGGCACAGACCGAAAATGGCACAGACTGGTACTATATAAGGACTGTTTTTAATCCATCTCTTTCTGTAGATATCTGCAGTAAGGATGCGGATGGTTATGATCGTCCGACTTTACAGGAAAAGAGTGATGTAGATAGTCAGAAGTTCTGCTTTAAGAAACTTCGAACAGGCTATGTCATCGAGAACAAGTTGGGCTATCAGTTTGATGTCAAACTTGCGGATTATGCGAATCTGGCAGCCATTATTGGAACAGGAACCCCATCAAGTGTGGCATTTTCTGAGATTCAGGACAACAAGGTTTTTGTACTGGAGAAGGTAGAAAAGCGAATTTATTCCTATATGGGCTATACCAGTGATTTTCGAAATGTAGCGAGTGTAATGGATGCCAGACAGAAACGCGTTTCTTATGCGTATGACAGCGATAACCGTCTTTTGACGAAGATGACCGATGCAAACAACCATAGCACACAGTATCGCTATGAAGCTGCGACAGATCGTTTAACCGGTGTAAGTGCAACGATATCAAGGCAGACAAGGGATGTTTCCTATACATATGATGAGGGAGACCGAATTAAGAGTATCCAGCATGGTGGAACCACCTATACATTTGAGTATGATGGATTCGGAAACCAGACAACGGTAAAGGCAGGCGATAAGACCCTTGAACGTTACCGTTATGCACCAAACAATGGTCCACTCACAACGGTTACCTATGGAAATGGCAATGTGCAGGAAATTCTGTATGACAAGGAGGAGCGCATTCGTGCCAGACGATGGAATGGACAGAGTACAGATGCCGTGCGTTATGCGTATGATGACTACGGTACACTGGAAAAAGAAACCGATCTGGTAAATGGACGAATTGACAAAGATCAGTATGACATGACTGGAAGGCTCGTACAGAGTAGGACTCTGGAGAAGAATGCTGGGGCAGCAGGTGAGCCGACTGTGACAAATACGCATGAGGTGCAGTCACTTGAAATTGGCTATGACAGCTATGACCGCGTAAACCGACTGGTGCAGCGTCTGGAAGGATCAAAGACAAAGACCGGACTGGTGTATGGGGATGCGTCAAAGACACAGCGACCGGGATTATCCTATGGACTTACTGTTGATGGAACACAAAGACAAAGTCTATCCTATGATGCGATGGCACGATGTACAAAGGAAACCATGACACTTCCGGGTGGACAGACACGAGAAAACCGCTTTACTTATGGAACCCTTCGTCATCTGACCGATACGGACAGTCTTCTTTCTGCGATGTCGAATGGAACCGACAGCTGGAGCTATGAGTATGACAATGTGGGGAATATCACAAAGATTACATCTGGTACGAAGATTGTCACGTATCAGTATGATGAACTCAATCAGCTGATTCGTGAGAACAATGGTGTACTTGGAATTACGGTGCTTTATGCCTACGATGCAGGTGGCAACATGACTTCCCGAAAGACATACGCATACACAGAGGGAGCGGTTTCAACGGTACAGACACAGGATCTTTTTAACTATCGCACAGATGGCTGGAAGGATCAGCTACTATCCTGGAATGGAAAGAGCTATGCCTACGATGCAGGCGGCAATCCGACTGTGCTGCGAGGAATGGCACTGACCTGGGGAGAAGGTCGCCGATTAAAGAAGATCGGTGCAACCGCAGGAGAGGTTACCTTTTCTTATGACAGTGATGGAAAGCGTGTCGAAAAGACAGGCGGAGGAAATACCACAACGTATTATTACAACGGAAATGTGCTGAGTGGTCTGGTGAGAAGGACATCTCAGAATGCGGGAACAGGAACTACGGTACAGTTTGTATATGATACGCAGGGAAAGCCATTCATGCTGCGATTAAATGGAAAGACAGATTACTTCTATCTGTATAATGGCCTGGGAGATGTTGTAGGTCTGGTTGACAGCAGCAATCAGGTAGTGGTAAGATACCAGTACAACAGCTGGGGTAAGGTAACGTCCACACAGGATACCAGTGGCGTATCCCTTGCAACGCTGAATCCGTTTTGCTACCGTAAGTATGTCTATGATCCAGAGACTGGACTGTATTGTCTGGGAAGTCGCTATTACGATCCAGAAGTTGGAAGGTTTGTGAATGCGGATGATCCTGGTGTGATCTTTGCGAAGCCACAGGAATTAGGAAGCAAGAATTTATACGTATACTGCGATAATAATCCAATAGCAAGAGAAGACTATACAGGAGAGTTTCCAATTCCATGTATTGTTGGAGCCGTTGTTGGAGCGGTAGTTAGTGGATTTTCTTATGTACTTTCGAGTGGAGGTGAAATTGATGGTGTTGAGCTGGCAAAGTCTTGCTTAGTAGGTGCAGTTTCAGGGGCATTAGCGCCGTTGGGAGGAAATTTTTTAAAGGCAGCTGCGGTAATTAATGGAGTGAATACTGCAATTAATACAGAAGGAGATATTGCGACTCGTCTTATTTGTGGAGTGTTTGAAGCAGGAGCTACATATGTTTCAGGTTTTACTGCTAATAATTGGACTGGAGAAAGAGTTGCTTTGGAAACAACTGCAGCACAGATAATTGGAAATGCGGGGGTTGGTTATACTGTTGGTCAAACAGCAGAGCTTGCAGCAGTAGGAGTTACAGCGGCTGTAAGTTCTAAGTCATCAACTACAACTTCAAAAAATGCAAATCCAATAAAACCTAAAATTAGAACTAATCCAACGTCATCTGTTAAGAATGTGACCGTAGTATCGGGAAGAAAGAAGGTTACTAGCAAGGTGAAAAAGTCAGTATCCCGGAATAAGAAGTTTCAGAGAGTATGTATGGCATAAATTGAATTAGAATACAATGTTCAGACAGGAGTAATCTCCTGTCTGAATGGCGTGAAAGGAGCGCTATGAAGAAAAGATGTATTTGGAATTGGGATAAAAAGAAAAAAATAGAATGTTTGGATGAAAAGGGAAAATGGTCAAGGCTTTCCGTTGGATTATCATTTTGGGGAGGAATTGTCATTGAAATAGGGATTCCGATTATAATATTGATTGTGTTGCTTCTTGACGCGATAATAAACAAACAGATGTCATTTCAAAATGCAATGTTCAGTACAGGAATTCAATTTATAGTTTTGTTGCCATTTTTGAGTTTTTGGGAATATATTGTTTATACACAAATATATAATGATATGATTTCTAATGG